>DATNQY010000114.1:0-42435 GCA_036703785.1 Candidatus Obscuribacterales bacterium | reverse complement strand
AAACGGTGTCGCATTTGCGCAGCGGGTTGCAGCGCTTTCCACAAATTGTGGTGAACGTGCCTGTTTCCAGCAAGCCGCCGATCGAACAAGTCGCTCCGTTAAAAGCGGCAATTTCCGCATTGGAAACGCAACTCGGCACAGAAGGCCGAGCGGTGATTCGTTATTCGGGCACCGAGAACATCCTGCGCATCATGCTGGAAGCCTCCGACGAAAACGCCATCCAGCACCATGCCGCACACCTCGCCAGCCTGATCAAGCAACACATCGGCTGAGCCCGCAGGCGACCCGCTTACGCTCCGCACTGTAGCGGCGGGCGGAAGCCCGCTTACGCTTCCGCACTGTAGCGGCGGGCGGAAGCCCGCTTACGCTTTCGCCAAGTGCGGTTGCGGCAGCGACTCGACTTTGACGCCACGCTCTGCGAGATCGGCGACGATCGCTTTAGCAATCTTCGGATCTTTGCCTAAACGTTCTGGCGCATGAACGCCCGGCTCGGCAAATTCCTTCCGCGCGAGCACCATCGCCACCGCCGCCGTCGTGTAACCGGTGGTCCTGCTCATGGCCGACTCATCTTTGGTGCGTCGGTCGATCAGTCGCCACGCACGGGATTCGTTGCCTTTCGATCCTTCCACCACCATCAGCAGCACGTCCGGATATTTCTCGGCCGGATAACGTTTGCCCAGGGCGTCTGCGATCGCAGCGACGGTAACCTGTTCGTTGAACATTCCCATGTCGCGCAAATTTGCCATCGTTTGCACATGACCAGGCCAACGCAGCGTCAATTCCGCCATCTCGGGAATGTCCGGGAAGCTGTCTAGCAATGAACGCAATCCGTCGCTCAAGAATGCTTCGAGATGGCCCAATTCCGAATCATGGTACACCTCCAGCGGAACATCGAGCGGGGCCGGTTCGATGAACATTCCGTGCTTGCGCGCGCGCGCCGGACGAATGTACTCTGCCAGCAAGTCGTGCGGATTGAAATAGATCGCATGCCTGAATGTGCTCGGCGGCTCCTGCGGAATGCCACCAACCAAAATTGTCGCTTTGTCCAAGCCTTTCAATTCAGTGTGCGCCAGTGCCACCAGAATGTGGCTCAAACCGGGCGCAACTCCGACGTCGACTACGCAGCAAGACCCGCTCTTCTTGGCTGCCCCATCCAGGCTCAATGGAGGGTCGGGAGTAAAGCTGACATCGGCGACTGCCACTCCAGTGGCGCAGAGGTTGGCAAGAGCGGCGTGGGCAATCTGGCTTGGCACCGCCAGCACCGTCGCATCCGCTCCTTTGACAAGCTCGGCGACTTGTTTGGCATCAAGCACATCGCATTTGGCAAACTTCGCGCCGGTCGGCACCACTGGCGGCTGCCGCAAGTCGGCAATGAGCACTTCCGGCTTCTCCGGGCGCGCCAGCAAATTCTGCGCGATCACGCGGCCTTGCATTCCGCCGCCAAAGACAACAATACGCACGAGGTTTTCCTCCGGCTAGTTCATAAAGCGACCCGTCATCTGCCCAAAAGTCGGCAACCGATCCTTCGCTAACCGGCTATTTTAGCCGTTCTGCGCGGCTACTGTTTGAGACGCCGCTAACGCGCACCCGGCAGTGATAAGCTATCAACCTGCGAGCACTTATGTAAGGAGGCGGCAAGATGACCAGGCTAATCAAACAGATGGCTACGCTCGGTGCGTGCCTTCTCGTTGCCGCAACTGCAGCACTGGCGTTCGACCTCCGCCCTGTCTCCAACGATCCGCTGAGTCTCGACCCAGCGCAGGGCAAGGCACCCCTTTCTGTTTCAGTGAATGCGCCTGCCGAGTTGTCCGAGCTGTGGACGGGCTGGCAAAAGCGAGGCGGCGTGCACGGACAGTGGGGTGATGGCTTTTGGATCGACTGGGGCGACGGCACCGGCGATGGTGACTACGTCACGCGAGCCAAAGCAGCTGACAGTGCCAACGTCGGACACCACGTTTATGCCTCACCTGGGACTTACAACGTATCGGCCGCTATATACCAATTCTTGCCCGACGACGGCCACAACATTTTCTGGCGCGGTCAGGCGACCGTGACGGTTCACGCGAAGAAGTAATACCATGCATAGGCTCAGTCGCGTGCAACTCAGCAAAATCGCATTTATGTCCCTTGTCGTCGTAATGACGATGCCAGCGACGCTTGCACAGGCACCACCCGGCTGCGCCACACCTCGGTTCTCCACGGCTGATCAGATGAACGCTGAAAACAACGTCAAGCAAATAGAAAAACGAAATCCGCGCAGTCCGGAATTAGCGGATGCACTCGAGCATCTTGCCGACACCTGCCGCGACTTTCAAGAGGACAAAGCGCTGGCCGCACTTAATCGAGCGCTTTCCATTAGACAGTCGTTGGCCGGCAAGAAGAATGCCAGATCGCCGGCGGGGACGTTAGTAAAAATTGCCGATACTTACGAGATGCACGGCAACTATTCGGAAGCATTGAAGCAGCTCGACCGCGCCGAGCAGATCACAAAGCACGACGTCAACCGTACCGTCTACATCGACATATACAACATCCTTTATCACCAGACAAATTGTTTGCTATCCATGCAGCCGCACGATGTCGCTAAAGCGGAGCAAAAAGCCAAAACGATGCTGGCGCTGGCTGAGCAAAGGTTTGGACCCGACTCCGCGCACGTCTACCAAGCGCTTCCGATGCTGAGGCACGTGTACATTCTTACCAATAATCATGCGCAGCAACAGGCGTTACAAACAAGAATGGACGCCCTGCTCAAGAAGCTTGGAAATCCCGTCACCGGCGAAGGAACTGCCCGCCATTTGGATTTGGAACCGCTGCTTCGCCAGGAAGAGACGAAATATTGATCGTCTCTGATCCTAGCGGGCTTCCGCCCGCCGGTACATGATCGTGGAAAGCGGGCTTCCGCCCGCCGGTACGTGATCGTGGAAAGCGGGCGTCCGCCCGCCGGTACAGGATCGTTACTGCCCCTGGTGGTTTGCGTCCCAGTTTTCCAGCATTTGCTTTTGCAGATCGTTCAAGCCTTGTAGATCTTGGATCTGATGCGCTCCCATGATTGCACCAATTGGAGCGACGTTGCGTCCGGAGAAGTTCCATATGTCCTGCGCACGGCGGCCGGGCCAAGTTAGCGCGCGCCACATAAGCCCTGGTTGAGTTGCAGGCTGGTCGATGCCGTTGCGAAGGGCATCCGCACGAGCAACCGTTCGTCCGGCGAGGCTGTCCGCGTTTGCCACCAGACCACCGCCCATCTGACCGTCGAGACCATGGCTTCCCGGCGCCAATCTCAAGCGCACCGAGGACGGTGCCTCGGTCGATGGTTGTGCAGCCCTGGCAGCATGTATGCGATCTGAGAAATTATCGGAGAAGGCGTTGACTGCATCATTCGCTTCCATCTCCGTCATGCCGCGGGCGACCAATTTGAGGAATGCGATCTGACCCGCATGGAAGACGTTGGCTTGCTTGGCATGTTCAGCGTCAAAGGGTACATCTTCCGGCTTCTTACCAGCTTCGATTGCGTCAACCCACTGATCGGAGATCTCCATGTACTTCCGCATGTTTTTCCGCAAGTCCGGCAAAATATCGAACAACGTCTTGCCTTGCAATCTGGGCAATGGAGTATTCAATTGTGCATCAACAAGCTCCGGAATGAATTTGTCGAATACTTCGGTTGGAATTTCAATCTTTTGTCCTGGCGAGTCCATATTAGCCAAGGTAATCGGACCTTGCTGGCCGGCATCTTTGCCGTATTTTTCCAAGGCATCAGCATAATCGACCAGCATCTTATCCGCCTCGATGTACTTGCCTCGCGGTTGAGCCAACGCTCTGACCAATGCCGCGATGAATTGCGGACGCAATTTGTCGACCGGGTGCACCTCGACGCCGAGCGGATTCTCCTCGCTGCGAAGTTCTTGTCCCATAACGGTGCCTTTGGATAGCTTGCCGTCTTTGCGCAGAGCTTGGAAGTAGGGTGCCGCACTTTGACCAGACCGGGCGCCGGCGTTCCAATCGGCGAATGTTTCGTCGGCCCATCCTTTGGAGATGCCCACGAGAATGTCCTTCATTGTTATCGACTTCGGAAGCGGCTTGTCATAGGTGTTGAACTTGACGGTACGAGTCGCTTCGCTGATTTTCTCGGCTGCTTCGCGCAGGCTTATCTTGCTGCCATCAGCGGCAGGTACCTGCGCGTCGGCGTTGCGTCCGAGGATCTGGGCGATGTTCCCCTTGATCTGCGCATCGATCTCCGGCCGTGCTGGTTGGCCCTGGAATTGCGATTGCGCATCAGCCAAAATTTGAGATGGCGGGCGCTGGTCTGCCTGCATCGCCACGTTGACCAAAAATTCATCAAGGCTGAACGTTCCCTGACCGGGAATTGTGACTCCCATGCGTCCCGATTGACCCAACAGTTGATCGGCCGTCATGACACCATTCATAAAGCGTGTCGGAGTTACCGACTTATTGATGAAATCTTCGCGCTCGGCGGGGTCTATCTTTTCTGCCTTTCTCGCGACGTTGTTCAGAAGAACTTCCTGTGGATCTATGCCACCAGTCGGTAGCTCGATTGGCTTGGTCAAATCGACGCCGAGCTTGTCTTCCCCATGCTTGAGCGCTCTATCGGCGATATCGGAAAGTTTATTGTCTCGTGCACCGGTGTCAATTTCTCCAAGACGGCCAAACTGGTCTTGCGCAAGGGACTTCTCGTACACATGCGCTGCTCCGATGTCTCGTGCACTGGTGTCGTTTTCTCCAAGACGGCCAAACTGGTCTTGCGTGACAAACTTCTGGCTCGCTTGCGCTGCTCTGATCGCTTTCTCGGCGGCCTCGTCCAGCTTACCTTCGCGTACCTGCGGATCGAACTTAGCCATGTTGCCATAGTTGTCGTGTCCCGCTTCATGCCCTATCTTGCCGGACGTATCCGTAGCGCGCGTTCCTAATTCGCGTACAGGGCTCTTAATTAGATCGACCGGCCAAACCGGCTCGTCATTCGGTCCATATATGCCGCGCACCGTATGCGGGCCCTGGTGGCCACCATCTTCCGCATCATTGGTTATCTCGACCTTCGGTGCGACAATCTTCCGTCGCAATGCCACATCCGGATCTACGCCGGCATCAATTATGTTCTGTTTGAGTCCTTCGAAATCTTCATTGAGGTAGGTATTGACGTTGCGTGCGTGCCTGCCGACGTCCGTTGCTTCTGAGCCGGATTGAATCGCAGCATCAGCGAAGCGCGTAAACAGATCGCCGACGCGCATCCACAGCGCGGGATTGGCGTTGACTTCTTGGGCCAAGTTCAGCATGGCTTCGCGGGGGCGTTCCATTCCTTCAAGGCGTTTGACGTTCGGATTAGTGCGAACATCCACGGCGCCGAATGTGCGGTTGATGCCATCGGTGACTATCGCTTGGTCGTCCGACACTGAGTCCATCGTTTGTTTCATGACGCGTCCTTGCGCGCTCATGGTATCGAGGTTGAGAACGGCCGACCAGTTGGTGTTCTCGCCTTTACCAACTTCAACCGGCTTCTCGGCACGAGTATCTCTCGTCCTCATCAAGCCTTCCGGCATTACTCGCGTCGGTATTCCGTCGGCGGTGTCCGTAGGCAGTTTCTTAGCTATATCGATGACCGGTTGCGTTGCATCGCCCACGAGCAGATTTGACTCTGCAACGTTGACGCCGGTGAGAGACTTGAGACGCGCGTCGGTAGCGTCCGCCCTTACCGTGTCCGGGTCGATCCCCTTCTCGAGCATTCTCACCGTTTCGTCGAGTCCATGCCCTTTGCCATTGGTGCCGAGGATGCCTCTGTGATACAAGCCATGGCTTTGCTGCTGAGCGATGAAGCGCGCCGCCTCTTGCTCGGCGACTTGTTTAAGTTGTTCGGGCGACAGGTCGCTCGCTGCCTTGGCGGAGCTGTCCGTTGTTCTCGCGCGATCGCCTGTCGTGTTGGCAGGTGCTTCGGCTTTGGTTAGACCGAGGTCGCCACCCGGCTTGCCGTCCAACCCGACTCCCAGTCCGGCAGCCGCTGATTCCGCCATGAGAGGAACCGTTCCTCCCATGTATTTGCCTTTGAATGTTTCGATTGCATTCCAAGTCTTCGGTGCGAACGTTTCACCGATTCTGGGTGTCAACTTAGCGGCACCGCCGGCGAACGCTACCCCGATAAGGCCGTCCGCGCCGAACTCGCCCCACCCGGCGCCTAGCTTTTTGGCAGCGTCGTTCATGGTCTTTTGGCTTTTGTCGTCCCATACGGTGTTGCCGGCGTTCCACATCTCGATTGCAGGATCCTTGGCGAACCAGGCTCCCATCGCCAGTCCGGCTACTTTGGCGGCCATGCCCGCTTCCGGCAAGGCAACTCTGAGGGCAGCGCCGAGCAGCGCCGACGAGCCGGCTAGCTCCGCCGTCTTTTTAAAGCCATCCCACGTCGTGAAGTCTTCTTTCAGCGAGTGCAATGCGGCGGGAACCGCCTGTCCGAGCCCCTCATACGCCACGTTGGCCACCCGACCGAGCTTTACGTCCAGGCTGTCGTCCTTGCCTGACTTCCAACTTGTCGTGTCCGCGGCTACCTTGTCCCGAATGTCGGGAGCGGCTTTCTCGGTTGCGGCTGTCGGATTGGTTTCGTGGGCTCGGTCGGTCATCGGATGCCTCCTAGAAGCTTGTTGCTAGCGACAAAAAGCCATAGCGAACGCCGGGATTCTTGAGTGTCTATATAAAGGTAGGGCCGCCAGCCCGGTAAGTCATTCCGAGAAATACGAATCAGTGGGAAGATTCCCATGGGACAGATTAAACGGCAGTCTCGAGGGGGTGGCAAATTCACGTCATCGACCGGCGGGACGAGCGTGTCCATGCCCGTTTTCAGCGGTGCCCAATCGGCTTAATCTTACTCGTCTAACCCAAGCAGTTTTTCAATCGGCCGCAACAGAACTTCAATATCCATCTCAGAAAAAGCGAGATTCCCATTACCGCGTTGGTCGTAGATGCACTCGGCGAGGATGCGCTTCTGCTCCTGCAGTTGGAGCATGCGTTCTTCCACAGTCCCTTTGGCAATCAGCTTGTAGACAAAAACATTCTTTGTCTGTCCAATTCGGTGCGCGCGATCCGTTGCCTGATTTTCGACTGCGGGATTCCACCATGGATCGTAATGAATGACGGTGTCGGCGGCTGTCAGATTGAGCCCCGTTCCCCCTGCTTTCAAGCTAATGAGAAAGATGGGAACGTCCGTTTCCTGAAATTGCTCGACTGGTCGTTGGCGATCGTTGGTGTCACCGCGCAGCTCGACATACCTGAGTCCGAATTGGTCTAACTCGATTTTGATCAGATCGAGCATGCTGGTGAATTGCGAAAAGACAAGAATCTTTCTTTTCTCCTCGCAAAGCTCTTGCAGCATGTTGATAAGCTCTTCCAGCTTTGCGCTTTTTTCCGTCTGGCGCGCGACGGTTAGTTTTACCAGGCGAGGGTCGCAGCATGCTTGTCTCAATTTGAGCAGGGCATCCAAGATGACGATATGACTTTGCTTGAATCCTTTGCGTTCGATTTCATCGCGCACCCGATCGGTTGAAGCGAGGCGCACTGTCTCGTACAAATCGCGCTGTCCTTCGCCTAGCTCGATCTCTTTGATGATGATGGTTTTCTCGGGCAAGTCGGCGGCGACCTGCTCTTTTGTCCGTCGCAGAACAAATGGACGAATGCGATGCGATAGCATCAACGCCATTCCCTGGTTGCCGAACATTTCAATTGGCTTTTGGATCTCAGTCTTAAACAGGCGATGATCACCGAGCAATCCGGGCAGCAGAAAATGAAACTGCGACCATAGCTCGCCGAGGTGATTTTCGATGGGAGTGCCGGTTAAACAAAAACGATGCTTTGCCGTGAATGATCTCAGTGCCTTCGCTACTTTTGTTTTGGGATTCTTAATCGCTTGTGCTTCGTCCAATGCGATGGCATGCCAATTGACATACTTGAGCAATTCCTCGTCACGTTGAACGGTAGGATAAGTGGAGACGATGATGTCGGCATAGCGGAGATCGTCGAAGACTTCCATTCTGTCCGCGCCCGAGTAAGCGATTGTCTTCAAGTGCGGAGTGAACTTACGAATTTCGGATAACCAGTTGGGCATCACGCTAGTTGGGCAAACGACCAGAAACGGAGCAGTAAGACGTCCACGCTCTTTCTCGAGTGCGATGTGCGCAAGCAGCTCTACAGTTTTGCCGAGTCCCATGTCATCGGCGAGAATGCCACCGAATTCACTCTCTGCGAGAAACTGCAACCAACTCATTCCCTCGAGCTGATAGGGGCGCAATTCGGCTTTGAACTCCTTGGGCGGCTCGAGGCATTCGATGTGTCGCAGTTTGCCGAGTTTTTCTACCAACATCCTCAGTCGGTCGGCACCAGTCCATTTCGCAGCCGACAGCAGTGGCTCGCCCATGAGGCGCTCCATCTCCGACAGTGAGAATCTGTCTTTGGACGTGAGCTCTTGAATCGATATAAGAATGGGACGTATGCGGTCGAACGGCATGGAGACCAATTGACCGGTGGGCAGAGCCGCGATGAATTTCCCGTCTTTGTTCAAATCGTCAAGAACGTCCGTGATGTTCAAGCTGCTCGGTAGTGTACGAAGCGCTGATACCAGAAGCGGCAAAAGTGGAACTTGTCTGCCTTGCACCTCGATGTCCAACGAAAGTGAAAACCACCAACCACCATCGTCTCGCACCCGGAAATTGAGATCGGCGTCCGTGAGTTGGATGGGGCGCAGACTTTCTTCAGTGGCATCGGGAATGAGCCAACCGTCTTCTTTGAGATGCGGCAGCCGGTGCGTGAGCATGATCCACGCCTCAGGTTGTCCGGCGAATAGTCTGCCTCGCTGCTTGACCTTGTCGAACATCACCTCATAAACTTCTTCAAATCCGAAGGCGCGCAGCTGGCGACAGAAGAAACTCACGGCGGCGGGATCGGGCTGTTGAACAATCTTCTTGCCGGACTCGGCGCTTTCCGGCTTTTCTTTTGCCCTATTGATGACTCCGGTGAGGCTGAGTATCCGTAGCTTGTCACCAGGGAAAGCGTGTGCGCCTTCATCGGAAATGAGCACAGCCTGCCGGCAGACCACCTCTTCAATTGAGAGGACCGGCGTCGGACGGATGAGCTCGATGCGCGCCGAGGATGGCACCGGATTGGTTGCTCCGAAGAGAAACGTCATCACTGCCGCCGAGCTGTGTTTGCATCGGAAAAGAACAGGACAAGTGCACAGCGTTGTCTTTATCTTTGACATGTCAGGCGAGAAGGCGATGTCGCATCTATAGAGCGGCGGATTCTCGCCGCTGCCTGTGACGCTTGCTTGCAACAAGAAATTGTCCAAGCCAATGCCGACTACTTTGCCGCGCCGAAAGTAGTCGCTGCCTCTCTCATTCGTACGCTTGTCGAAATACAAGAGCAGGGGATGCTCGACTGTAGGTTGTTCTTGCATTTCCACCCGATGACGCATGATTCTAAGCATAGCATGGGTGTCAAGAGATAAAAACGAATGAAAATATTACTGCACTGGCGCGTTGCGATTTCGCTCTGCGGAATCGACGTTCTCGGCGACGTAAGCCGTATCCGTGTGATGCCGGTGCGTCCACCAGATCGTGAATACGAGAATGGCAAACAAGACTAGCGAAGAGCCAATGGTGCCAAAACCGAGCCCGCCTTTGTCCGGACCCTTCGTGAGCAAGTCTCCCATAGTCGCGCCAAACGGTCGTGTCAAGACAAACGCCGCCCAGAAGAGAGCGACTTTCGGAATCTTGGTGAAGTAATTCGCGGCGGCGATCAATGCGATCAACGAGCCAATCAACAATGCACCGCCGGCGAAGCCGAGACCCGAGCTGTCCGACAGGAAGTCACCCAGTGCGGTACCCAAGGTGTTTGATACCAGAATCGCCGCCCAATAGAACGCCTCGCCCTTTCGCGATTTGACTTCGGTAACCGATAGCGACCCCGTGGAAAGGCGCCACACGCCGAGGACAACGAGTAGCAGGGAGAACAGAATCAAAGTGCCATGAACATAACCGAGCTGGAGCGTGCGATCCATGAAGTCGCTGATGGTGGTGCCCGCGGTGGCAGTCGCCAGAATTACGCCCCAGTACAAGAATGGATGGTAGCTTTTGCTTCTCAATTGAAAGAACAGCACCACGACGAAGATGCTCAACAAAATAAGGCAGCTAATCTCGTAGCCGACTTTCAAAGTCATCGACAACAGATCGCCCGCCGTTTCACCGAGCGTGGTGGCCGAGATCTTCATTATCCAGAATGCCAATGTGATCTGTGGAAGTTTACCAACCACCGAGTCGTGACTACGCATAGCAAACGGCTCCCTTCAGGTGCGCTTCCCATATGACGAGTGTTGCCTTAAATGGTTGCATTTCACCGCGGTATTGTTAATACCGACCCTTACTTCCGACGAAAGACGACCAGGGTGGACTTCATGATTTGCACAGGATCGTTGTTCTGGTTGTACGTGGTGCTTCGCATGACGACTGTGCCGCGGTCTGGGCGATTCTTCGACGGACGAATCTCGACTACCTCGGACTCGACTCGCAGCGTGTCCCCCGGTTTTGTGGCCCTTGGCCACGAAATCTCGCCACCCGCGCCTATTACTCCACCGTCGACGGGAGTGCTGGTAACCAGGAGCCGCATCGTGATGCCGGCCGTGTGCCAGCCACTGGCAACCAGCTCTCCGAAAAAGCTGTTCTTCGCAGCTTCCTCATCGAGGTGAAACGGCTGCGGATCAAACTGACTGGCGAATGCCTTTATCTGCTGGGCATCTACGGTATGCGTCCCGCTGCGAAACACCTGCCCCACGGACAGATCGTCCAGCGATAATCGCTTTTGCTCGCTACCGCTTTGCGTCGCCATGACCCGCGCACCCCATTAAGCAGAATGCGTTGATCTTACTGGGAGTGGACGCCGCTGCACAAGATGTCCGGCTGGACATGCCTAGGGATCCATTGGCGCGCCGAGCTTGCGCACCAATTCATGATATTCATTGCGAAGCTCCGGGTCCGGAAGGTCCTCGATGTTCATTCGAGTTAATTTGAAAGTCTTATACACATAACCGCGCATCACAACGATGGTAACCGTGCTGCCCGCTCGGCCATCCAAAATGCGCCAATATTCCCGCTGCATGTCACTTTGCGTAAACTGGTGATTGTTGGCGCGAAGCACCACATCACCCACGCGCATGCCCGCCTTCTCCGCCGGGCAGCCTGGGATGATCTGCGTCACCGTCGGATATGGCGTTAGCTGAATAATCCTTCGTACGACAAAGCCTGTAATGCCGAATTCAAGATTGCGAAAATCGTCGGCAGACATCGTGGACTTAAAAACTGGGTGGAACCAGTCGGTATCATCAGCGGTGCCGGTAAGCGAACCATGATTGTGGTCCTCGGTGCCGTTGAGCTCCGCATTATACTTGCTCACGCCACCCTGGAGAGGTTTTGAATTCTGCTCTTCCGGTGCCGGCGCAAGCTTGGGTTGCTGTTGTCCGGAATGTTGTTCCGATTGCTGATTGTTTTGAGTGTTGCTGTCGTCTTGCTGCGCAAGCAGCGGTTGTCCCCAGCCAAGGAGGCAGACGAGGGAAATAGCGGTGAGCGTGATGGGTCGCATACCTGTTTTATACCCAGAGGAGCGCAGGCGGCGCGGTTGAGGAAGCGGGCTAAAGCCCGCCGGTACCATGATTTTACGAACTAAACTCGAAGTCGGCAAAGCGCTCGCGTAGCTTGAGTTTCTGAACCTTGCCGGTGGCCGTATGCGGCAGCTCGTCCACGAAGGCGACGTCGTCCGGAATCCACCACTTCGCCACTTTGCCCTCGAAAAATTTCAGGAGCTCCTGCGCAGTTACATCACCGCCCGACTTTCTGACGACGACGAGCAGCGGACGCTCGTCCCACTTCGGATGCCTGCAGCCAATCACCGCCGCTTCATGAACAGCAGGATGTGCCATCGCCAGATTTTCGAGTTCTATCGAGCTAATCCATTCGCCGCCCGATTTGATGACGTCCTTGCTGCGGTCGGTAATTTGCATGAATCCGTCAGTGTCTATTGTGCTGACGTCGCCAGTGGGAAACCACCCGTCTATCAGGGGACTCGTTTGAGATTTGAAATATCTATCAATCACCCAGGCACCACGAACCAACAGATTGCCGGATGTCTTTCCGTCCCACGGCAATTCCTTGCCGTCCTGATCCACAATCTTCCAGTCAATGCCGGGCACCACTCGGCCCTGTTTCTGCAGAAGTTTTCTTTGATCGTCGGGGGGCCATTCCATCTGGTGGTTGAGAAGGTTGCCCATTGATCCCACCGGTGACAATTCCGTCATGCCCCAGGCATGATTGACGGTGACTCCGTAAACATCCTCATAAGCGCGAATAATGCTCGGTGGACAGGCGGCGCCACCGACCGCGATGCGACTCAATGTCGATAAGCGCAGATTGTGCTTTTGCATGTGTTCGAGCACGCCTAGCCATACCGTCGGCACGCCGGCAGAAAACGTCACTTTCTCAGACTCGAATAGCTCGTACAACGATTTCCCATCCAGCGCCGGCCCTGGAAAAACAAGTTTTGCACCATTCAGTGGCGCCGAATATGGAAATCCCCATGCGTTGACGTGGAACATCGGCACCACAGGTAAGATGGTATCTCTGGCGGAAACACACATTGCATCCGGCAGCGCAGAGGCAAAGGCATGAAGCACCGTAGAGCGGTGGCTGTACAGCGCTCCCTTCGGATGTCCCGTGGTGCCCGACGTGTAGCACAGTCCGGAAGCAGAATTCTCATCCAGCGCCGGCCATTCAAATTCATCGCTGGCGCCATCAACAAGATCCTCGTAGCACATCAGATTGCCGATCTTCGTCTCCTTCGGCATGTGCCGACGATCGGTGATGAGCACCATGTTGCGCAGCGACGGGCAGGTCGGCATGATGGACTCCACCAGCGGCAAGAATGTGAGGTCGAAGAAGAGCACGTTGTCTTCAGCGTGATTGATAATCCAAGCAATCTGCTCGGGAAACAAGCGAGGATTTATGGTATGAACAATCATGCCACTGCCGGAGGTGCCGTAGTAAATCTCCAAATGACGGTAGCCATTCCATGCGAGGGTGCCGACGCGATCGCCGGATTTGCATCCCAGACTTCCCAGCACGTTGGCCAGCTTGCGAGAACGCGCGTGCGCCTCTGTGTAGGTATACCGATGTATGTCGCCTTCAGCTCGACGGGAAACAATTTCCGTCCGGCCGTGATGTCTCTCGGCGTGCTTGATAATTGACGAGATCAGCAGGGGGCAATCCATCATCAAGCCCTTCATATCGTCCCTCCTGATAGGAGCGCCGGCTTCCAGCCGGCATTAAGCCCACTGACATGAATGATAGCCTATCCGCTGCGATAAACTATAGCGATGGACATTTACTTAATTGACGGCACCTACGAGCTTTTTCGTCATTTCTTCGCCGTGCCGAAATCCCGCGATGCGGGCGGTCAAGAGATTGGCGCGGTGCGTGGCGTCGTGACATCCATACTCTCCATGCTCGAAAAGGGAACAACCTATCTCGGCGTCGCGACTGACCACGTGATCGAATCGTTTCGCAATGAGCTCTACTCTGCGTATAAGACGGGCGAAGGTTTGGAGGAGGAGCTCGTTTCCCAGTTTGTCATTCTTGAAGATGCACTCACGTCCATGGGCGTACTGGTGTGGCCGATGATCGAGTTCGAAGCTGACGATGCCTTGGCCGCTGCTGCGCACAAGGCGGACGCCCACAACCGCGTGAGTAAAGTAACAATTTGCACGCCGGATAAAGACCTGAGTCAGTGCGTCGTCGGACAACGCGTCGTTCAGCTCGACCGTATGCGCAATACGACCAGGGACGAAGCAGGCGTCGTCGAAAAATTCGGAGTCACGCCCGCCTCCATTCCCGATTATCTTGCGCTGGTTGGCGATACCGCTGACGGCTATCCTGGATTGCCGGGCTGGGGTGCCAAGGCTGCAGCCTCGGTTCTATCGCGGTATGTTCATCTCGAAGGCATTCCCAAAGAATCCCAGCAGTGGGATCCGTCGATTCGCAATAGCCGGAAGCTTGCCACCACTTTGTTCGAGGCATGGGAGGAAGCATTGCTGTTCCGGACTCTGGCGACACTGCGCACAGATGTGCCGGTATTCGACGACATTGATCAATTGAAATGGCGTGGACCCCACGCTGAATTCGAGAAAGTCGCCAACCGTTTAAAAGCGCCCGATCTGTTTCGCCGTGCCAACGCAGCCGCTAACCGTTAGCATCAAATTTGCTGCAGGCGACGACCGCGATGTCTTTCGTCACGGCTGCTCGTCCGTATGTTGAGTCGGCTGTGCTTCCCGAGTCGTGCGCGCTTCCGAAGCCTCGTGCAATTGGAAGTAAACGTGCGACCAAGCGAGATAGAAAAAGGCCATCAACGGCATCATCATCAACGTGACTGTGATCTTGATTGCATCTTTGAAGTCGACGTCGAACGTCTTTGCCATCAGGCTGAAGGGCGCCGCAGCAATACCGGCAACAAGAGAGGCCACAAAGATAATTGCCAAACAAGCAAGGAACCAGACAAACAACTTCATCCGGTGCCCTTTAGTCAATTGCGAACTTCGTTTGAACGCCTCTATTGGTCCGACATTCTCGTCGGCGAGCACCTGCTGCACCACGCCAAACTGCACCGCCCACATAACTCCGGGCACCACAAGCAGGATCAGTCCGGCAATGACAATGACATAGTTCAATATATTGACGACGATGAATTTCCAAAATTGCAGCGGCCTGGAAAACAGCGTTTGAAACCGAAACCGGCTGCCCTCGGCCACGCTGATGAACATGAGCCACATGCCGCCCAGTAAGAATGAGCCGTACACCTGCACGATAACTACGCGCAGCCAGTCATCCATGCGAAATGTAATTGCCATAGGCACGCCGGTGACGACAAGCATTACTGCCAGCAGAGAGAAGAACCGCTGCCATGTCGTATCCCAGGCAAATTTCAAGCTGCTCGAGATGATCGGAATATCTGCTGGATCTTTAGCCGTCGTTATCAGTTCTGATTCCACGGGCTCAGCCTCGTTGGCGTGCTTTTTTCTGCGTGTCGCCACTCGTGAAAATGCCTATCACCAACATAATCAATCCGCCTTCGATTGCCGGAATCCACCCGCCAAAAGACATAGTCTCGGGCATGAAATCGGCCATCAACCGAAGCGCAATTGCAGGCAGCAACCAGAAGCCAAAAAGCCAGGCTGGGATAAGAACTAACAATGCCAGCCCCAACGTCGTTATCGTCATGATTGCGCTCAGTGTGATCGCGCCGATCTCGACGATCCAGCCGACGAACGCAAAGATTGCTCCTGCAACTAAAGCGTGGACGAAGCCGCCGTGAAAATGCACTCCTGGAATCATAGGAAAAATAAAGTAAAACGCGCAGGCTATTAGAACAAGACGAAGAAAGTAGCGTTTCATAGTTCAGCCCCTCTTTTTAGGGTTTACTCGTCTTCCAGATAATTCGTCCAATATTCCGTGCGCTCTTTCCAGCCGCACCCTTCGTTCCCGCAAATTAGCGTTACTCGGCTTCCGCGCGAATCGATCGTGGTGATGTTGAAGCCGTCTTGCACCGAGTCGATCGTCTCGGAGAATTTTTCATACTTCTTGATTGGTCCCTGGCACTTAGGGCACTTCAGTTTCTGTTCCTTGATTGCATCCTTGACTGCTTGTTCGGTCATATCGTTCTCGCCGTGGTAACCCCAACAGCTTACCGCAGACGAGCGCCGAATGCTGCCCCGCGGTCACGAACCTCCAACTTAACTTGATTTCCCGCCCGTCCGGTGTATGCTGATCTCAAGAATCATCACAACCAAATCGTCATGCAAGACATTGCTACGTATGCAGCCGCCATGTCTGAAGCCGCGTTGCTTCACCGGCAGGGGCGCATGGAAGAAGCCGACGCCTACTACCGCCGCGCCTACAAGTTGCTGGAAGGTAAGGACGAGGCTGATGACGACCGCAGACAGGTGCTGCAAAACCGTTGCAGGCTCAATGCTACCCTTGGCTGCTTCCAGGAAGCCTCCAAGCTCTACAGTGAGTTGAGGCGCCTTACGGAAGCTGCGTTCGGGATGCATCAGCCCGAAACTGCGTTGGTATTCCGCCAGCACGCCTTGCTGCTCCGAGAGCTCGGTCATACGACTCAGGCGGAAATGCTGGAGGGACTGGCACTAGGTGTCTGGCTGCGCTTTCTGGGTAAACAGCCGGCGCCGGCTCAGGCAACCGGAGATGAGCTCGAGTCGCTATATGGGCTGAAGCCGTCCATCCCCAGTGCGGACTCAATTTACGAAGCCCTCAAACAAAAAACCGGCACGGCAGCAGCGGATCAAACCGCTTTCAATCTCACGATGGCGCGCGCTCTGTCTGAGATATCAGCTCTGGTGGCACTCACCGGAGCCGCGCATACCGCGATCGATGTCAGCCGCTTTGCCCTGATGCATTTCGAGAAGCTTGCTGTCGATTACGCATGGCTTACACCCGATTGCTTGCTCGAGCACAACAAGCAATGCTTGCTGCTCAATCGCAGCGAGCAATCCGCGGATGTTCTCCTGAAATACTTGCATCTTTTCGATCAGCATTTCGGCGATTGCAATGATCTCAGTGTTGATCTTTGTAATGCGCTGGCGAGTTGCTATGTGCAGCAGCAGCGTTTTTCTGAGGCCGCGAAGTGTTTTGACCGCGCCGAGCGAATTTTGACTCACTGGTCAGGCAGCAGTAATCCTCGACTGATAGCTCTGCTCTTCGAGCACGCAGATGCATGTCTTGCCTTTACTGATTATCAGCAAGCGGAGAAGCTTCTGAAGCAAACGATCAAATTGTTTGCTCAATTGCAACATCCACGGAAACAGCTATTGGTCGATGCTCATTACAAACTCGGCATCGTCTACGCGCGCAGCGGTCAACTTGCTGAAGCAGAGAAGTCCTTATATACAGGATTGCAAACGACCGCCGGGCTGATTGGTCCGGACAGTAAAGACTTGCCGAAGTTCTTGAGCGAACTGGGACAAGTTCATTTAATTCAACGACGCTACGCGAAGGCGTTGCAGACGTTGGAGCGTTGCTTCGAGCTTCAACTGATTCATTATTCCGAAGAAAGACCGGAAGTGCTGAACACAAGAAAACTATGTGCCACCGCGTACCGTCATAGCGGCCGATATAGTGATGCCGAATTGACGATTAAACGCACCATACAAGTGCTCGAGAGAGAAACCGGCAAATCGGCAGCGGTTGAACTCGGCTGGGCGACGGCAGATCTCGGACGGATATACCGCTTGCAAGGGCAGTTGATCCAGGCAGACCGCACGAACAAGCTAGCGCTAGAAATCTTTGAAGATGTGTGCGGTTATAGCTCTTTGGAAGCTTGTGCGGTTCTCTGCGAGCAGGCAAAATGCTGTTTGTCCCTATGGCGATTCGCCCAGGCGGACAAGTTGTGCAAGCGAGTTTGCGCCAGCGTCGACAATGTTCAAAATGATCGCGCGGCCGATTTACTTGTCGATGCGAAATGCATACAGGCACAGGTAAGAACAATTTTCGCAGATAGTGCTGAGGCGCAGCAACTGCTGGCCGAAGCCGTTGCCATAGTTCGGCTGCATTCCGACGTGGCACCAGAGACGGTGCTCGATGCGCTCGGCAAGCTTGCCGAGCTTTATGCCTCCCTGTCTCGGACTGAGGAGGCATGGCAACTTTGCGAAGAGGCATCCTTGTTTGTACGCGGGGCTTCTCGACTACAGACTCTTGAAGATGATCTGCTATACGCGATTTCCCTTGAAATGAAAGCGAATTGCCTGCTCCGTGCCAATGCGTTTGAGCAAGCGATCGCTACTTTTCGAAAAGCTATTTCGATTCGCGAATCTTGTCAGGGTCGCACCAACGTTGAGGTGGCTGTTAATTTGACAAAAACGGCACTTTGCCATCGGCGTTTGGAGCAGATGGATATGGCTGAAGATTTCTTATTCAAATCTCTGCAGCTCCTCGACAGGATTTGCCCTGGCAATGGCATTCTTGCTGACACGCTCGTCATGCAGGCAGCGGTGATGAACTCCAGGCATAAGGCCGATGACGCCATTGCGTTATGCAAGCGCGCTCTCGGCATCTGGGAGCTCTCACCGCCGGCGGTGTCTACCGATGTGCTCGATGCAGTCAGAAATATGCTTGTCGGTGCGCGTTTGATTGGTGCACAAGATTGCGTGGCGGCTATGTCCGACATCGAGCGCGATCTCTCACAGCATCTTGCTTAAAACGCAACATCAAATAAGCCGGCCCGCGATCGCACGCAAACTACGCGCTTCTGATTGCTCGCGCTCAGTCGGCCGGCGGCGGCGGATCTTTATAAGATAGACCCGTCTGCCGCGCCATCGCTGGACGGTGCAGACAGCCTGCACAATAAATAGGCTTATGCCCTTTAGGGGTGAAGGGCACTTTGGTCAAAGCACCACAAAGGTCACACTGCACCTCGGTCACGGTTCCATCCGTGACTCCGGCACGCGACTTGCGCCATTGGCGATTGGTCAAGCGACAGTCATGACAACGCTTGGGCTTGTTGCTCAGCCCTTTCTCTCGGAAGAATTCTTGTTCTAAATGAGAGAACAAAAACAGCTTTCCGCAATCCGAACAAGCCAAGTTGACATCGCTTTCCATATATCATCCTCGATGATAAACACATATTTGTGATGGGTAATTTACCGTAACTTAACAGCAACAAGTGTCAGGAGTGTTACCTACAAAGGTGTCAGGATTTGCCTGACTAAAAGCCGTACGCTCCGCCTGGAGTGCCATCTTTCGCTGGAGGTGGATTCGTTAAATGTAATGCACATGGTTCACCGTTGCGATCGCGAACGCAACCAGCCTTTTTCCAGCGCATAGCGAACAAGGTCTGCGCGGCGATTCAAGCCCAGTTTGGACACGGAACGCGATCTATAAGTCTCCACCGATTTTACACTAATCCGTAATTTATCCGCTATTTCGCGGTTGGTGTATCCCTCTGCCACCATGCGCACCACGGTTGTTTCTCTGGCGCTCAGCCCCGTACCATTATCAATGGTCGAATGATGATCGCCACTGTCGTCACCGAAAGCAGATGCAGAGCGGCCGTTGGACGTCTGCGGAAAGCATTTGGCGCCGGCTGAAACCTTATTGATCACATCGATCAGTTGCTCACTCTCAATGCTCTTTAAGATGTATCCGCGCGCTCCGGCATCTGCCACCAGCCGCATGGACTCTATGTCAGCGTTGGCGCTCAAAACAATTACCTTTGTTCGCGGGCAGGCTTTTGTCAGATGCTTGGTGGCTTCCGCAACACCATTTTTGTCCATAAGTCTGGTGATGATCGTGATGTCCGGTGCAAGTTCGGCAATTTTTTCCAGGCAAACATCGGCATTTGCGCCGTCTCCAATCACGATCATGTTGGGGTGATCGTTGATCACCTTCCTCAGACCTTCGCGAAGAACGCCGCCATTTATTGCAAGGAAAATTCTCAGCCGAGCCACAGCTCACCTTCAAGAGCGACCAACTAGGAGTGCCTTGATGCCTGGGTGCCTGACTTATCGCTATCGCTTGATAGCTCAAAGGCGCTGATTCTCACGCTACTCCCATCTCTCCCCGGAAAGGTAGGGTGGTGACTTAGATACCATCATACTATAGTCCTCCCGCTGCGTTCGCAGGACGACAACTTTTTTGCGATTTGGTAGGAGAGACAATAGTGGCGTATGTAGTACCAAAACCGGACCAGCTTGTTACCCTTTAGAAGTAGAATCGAAAATGACATTTAGGGCATGTCCGGTGCGCTTACGCTTTGACCAACGTGATTTCAATATCGCGCTTGCGTGGTCCATCGAGTTCCACCAGAATGACGCGCTGCCACGTACCGAGGCGTAGCTCACCATCGGTGACTGGCACGATAACTCCGGGGCCAATGATGGTGGACATGATGTGATCAGGAACGTGTTCGGGATTATGCGGATGACGATACTTCAATTTCGGGATGATTGCCTCAAAGGCATCGAGCATGTCGAGATCCGTGCCGGGATCGAGGTCGGCGGTGGTAATCGCACATGTTGTATGCAGCGCAAACACATGGCACAAGCCATTCTTGAAGCCGGCTTCGCCGAGGTGCTGGTTGATCTCGTCGGTGAGATCAACAATTTCCTTTTGCTTACTGGTCGCCACCTTTCTGGACATTTCAACTCTCCTCTAAAAGCGTGCTGTCGCGGAGAAGTCTAACTCTGTGGCGTCATCAGTATGCTTGGCCACCAGCCCTTGCACCTTGAAATTGCGGGCAAGCTGATTGTCCTCGGGGAAGATAGGCACGCTGCCTTGATACTTGATGGGAATCGTGATTTTTCGAAGATGGTGCACGATGACTTTTCGTTCTACAAATCCCAGAACGCCATGAGCAACCTGACTCCAATCAAGTTGCACGTCTTTAGGCACAGGCAGATCTAGCGCCAAACTGTACTGAATCTCATTCGCGTGCGGCCCTTGCGTGACGAATTTATAGGAGACCAAGCCTTGCCCATCGATGTGACCCGACAACTTCCACGGGTGAATCTCCCAGCTTGCTGTCTTCTCGTCAGCAGACGTTGCATTCGATTGCTCGACGGTGCCGATGATATCAACGTCTCCGACTGCATTGAACGACACCGAATTTGGTGGCTGCGGTTTCATGCGCATCAATTGCAAATTGTTGACGGTAGCTGTTTGTGCCAGCGCATGACGGTAGCGCCACTGTTCGTCCTCCGACACCATTTTGTTCAGTTGTAAGGTTAGCGAGTCCGGCACTTTTTTATTGATCGCATCTTGAATGGCACCTTGTGGCACCATGACTGTGCAATTCTTGAGCTCGAGATTGGCGGCACCTTGGGCTACGGAAATGTTGAGACCGTGAGCGGTGATATCAATTGCCTGGCCGCCGAGCAGTTTCGATCGTGGAATGTGGAAGTCGAGGTTGCCGATAATTTCGATTTCGCGGTCGACGTCGATGTTCAATTTGCCCTTCAGGTCGGTAAGAGTTGTGCTGCCCCTTGCGCCCACGATGGTGGCAGTGCCCAGATTGACGTCGAGCGGCATGCTGAGTTTGGTGTGTGCGTTGCCGTTGCCCCTTTCGAGCAGCATGCCTTCCGGAACTGATACATCAGCGCCTCCGCTTGGTGTCAGAGTAAATTTGCTTTTATTCCCTTGCCACACCAACTGTTTGAGATGGGCGGTGCCTCGCTCGAAGGAAAAGTGCAAGGCGCCCGATTTATCGATGCTGATCGGACCGACTTCCGCGTCGGTCAGCGCCACCGTCAAGCTGGTGGCTTTCTTCGCCATAACGATGCGAACGGAATCTGCGTCTGTCGGCTCTGCCGTGGCAAATTGTGTCGATATCAATCCAGATGGAACTTCATCGATTTCGATTGTCGCCGGCACCATGTCCGGTAACTTCGCGATCGTCTCCTGGACATCGGATTTGAGATCGACCATGCTTGCATTTGGTTCCATTGATGCCACCATGTGCACGCGCGGATGGTTGGCGTTGCTGGCATACACCCACTCCAGTTTTTTAGGGTTGATCAGGCACGAGTCACTTTGTGCACTAGACCGGCGATTTTTGCCGAAGCGGTAGACGCTATGCTGCAGAACTATTTGCTGCGAGTTGCGCACCTTTGTCAAATTCAGGCTGAGCCTGTCCCTTGTTTTGCTGGCATGAAATTCGAGATCGGCCCCTCCGCCGTCGAATTCACACTGTGCACGTTGTGTAGTCCACTGGCACCCGGGGAGGAAACTGAGGTGCAATTGGCAAATGCCATCGTAATTGAACTCATGGTCGACGGAAACATCCTTGAGCTCAATTGTTGAGGCAGAGCCAATATGGATCTTTTGCATATCCAGATTGAGAATCGAATCCGGGCGCAAATCGAGCTTCGCTTCTTCGATGCGCAGCGATTGCGCTATTTGGTGCACGTCACCCACGTCGCCCGACTTCTGCAAGCAAGCAATGAAGAACGCGCCCAAGGAACGGATGAGATCGACTTCGCCGCTTACCTGTCCGCTGCTCAGCTCAACCGTTTGCGGCATGGGAATGCCGTTGATGTGCAATTGCTTTGATGTCCAAAGTGAGCCAGTGGCGTAGCGAGTGTGGATGATAGCCGGGTCATCAATCGGCAAAGTGAGTTGCAGCTTGAATGTCGTGTCGGGCTCGAACTGTACCGACTTGTTATTGATGAGGTATGTGCCGGGCGTGAATTCACCGCTGGCTACGATGTCTATTTTCGAGGTGACGTCCGTCAGTTGCTTGATGTCGGGATCGGTTACTTTGACATCGAAGGATGCGTTGATGGCGCGTTTCTGCAAAACGCCCCGATTGCAACCAGCGAGCAAAACCGGCAGTAAAAGCACCAGGAACAAACTCGTCAGTAATCGCCGTGTCAAGATGATTTCCGCCCCGCCTGGGATGCGCCAGGGCTGTCCCCGTTTCTATGATAGCCGCTGAGGCTGATAAAAGCCGCGCTGCGCATGTATACGCGTTATTAAATTAACGGCCGGCTTTGGCGCCGCCCCGCATAGTTTGCGGCCAATTTATGCGGTAGACGCCATTGGGAAGCTCATCCCAAAACAGGGTGCGCACCGGTGTTCCCCTGACGTGATGATAGAGAAGTCCGGCGCGCTCGTAAAATCCGCGGGTGTGATACGTATGCGGCAAGCCCAACATCGCGACATCGAGGTGATGACAGATTTCATGGCATAAAGTGCTCAGCAACGTGCCGTACGAGGTCATCTTTTCCAGAATCGCCGTCCGCATCCAGAGGCGGATCACAGCCGTCTCGAAATCATAGTCACCATAAGTTTCATCCACGTAGTCATCGCCGAGTTCTTCGAGCGGACGTACGCCCAACACACGTACGTTGGGTGGGGCGACGCCAAAGCTTTCAGCAACGCAGCTGGCAATGGCGTTGCAAGCTGTCTCAATCTTCTTGCGATCTTCTTCAGTCATCGCATGCTCTAGCTGCGCAGCATGTCGCCGCACAGGATCCTCGGGAGGCAGTTTAAGATCGTGCAGAGCTTCGCTGCGGAAATACTCTTCCTTGAGCACATTTTTTCTGGGGGGCTTATCGGTGATCATTGTCCGTGACGCCGAGCGGCTTGCACAGAGGGTTCCCTCAGTATTGTACCCCGCCTCTACAGCAGGAACACATGCGCGCCGCGCGGTGCACGCGCGATATCGAAAGGCGATCCGAGATATATAGTATTGTTGTCCAGCGGATATTGCGGGAGCTTAAACGTAGCTGTAACGCGCCGCTTTTGTTTTGGCAACCTGTTCAATGAATGTGGCAGCCTCTTTCGGTGCATCATGCTCATTCATGCTTTCAGCCAGAGCCATCGCCTTGCGCTTGAATCTTGGATTCTTCAAGACTCTGCGCACGGCAAGACGAATTTGCTCGCTGGTCGGCTTGTTGGTGTGCAAGTTGATTCCTGCGCCTGACCATTCGACGCGATTCGCCACTTCCGGTTTGTCTTCGGTGGCGCCGGCGACTACGATTGGTACGCCTTTTGACAGAGCGAAGTGGACGCCGCCGTAGCCTCCGTTGGTCACGAACACATCGACGTGTTCCATCAATTCGTCATACGGCAGATGATCTGCTACACGCACGTTGGAAGGGAGGTTGAAACGACGAGACTGCAAGGTCGTGCTCGACACTACCACGAAGACATTCTGATCCGCCAGAGCATAAAGTGCTGGAATGATCATTTCGTCTGGGTTGGTGGCAATCGTGCCCTGCGAAATGTGCACCACCGGCTTGTCCGCGTCTACCATCTCTTGCCACCACGTCGGTTTTTTGGCGCGCTTTTCGCTTGAGGGAAGTAGCGGTCCGATAAAGCGAATGGAATCGGGAAGATCTGTCCGTTGGTATTCGAATTCCGGAATGGTGCCTTGCAGATAAAGTTTCGATCCGCGTACGACGCCGTCGAAAAGTCCCATTTCGCTCGAACTCAACCCGAGCTTTGCGCGCACATCATTGCGGCGTTTGATCACGTCCTTAAAAATCACTCTCTCTGACATCCAATAGAGAAGCTTGTTTCGCAATTTGTTCAAATGGCTGCAGGCTGCCAGCGGCAATATGCCCAGCCCGAGTGGTGCCACGTCCTCGCTGGACAGCGGCAGCACGGTGATGCCATAAGCAACGCACGGCGGCCCGCCCATTTCCGTCACCAAAGGCCCGGCTCCAAATGCGCTGTCGACCACGATTGCGTCGATCGGCGTTTTCTTGTGCAGCTTGATGATTTCCTGCACCGTGTCCGGAATCGGGTCGGTGAAGATTCGCTTCAGATCATATTTCAGTTGCTCGATGCCGGCGAGGTGCTTGCGCTCGGGAAAGCAGACATCAATCTCGGACTCGTCGAATTTTTCGAACGCCGCCGCCGGATAAAAACGGCAACCGGCTGCTTCCACTGTCGACTTGAATTTCTTACCTGTGTACCAACCGACTTCGTGTCCTTCCTTAATCAGCTGTTTGGCAATGGGCAACCCTGGGTTGATGTGCCCGGTGATGGGCATAGTTGCGAATAGAATTCTTGGCATGGTGCACCTTGGACGCTGGTGACGAACCCACATTGTATCTGGTTGCAGACTCTTGGATTCGTGATTTTGCCAAAATCATTTCGCCGGTTAGCTAAACAAGTTAGCATCGCGCGCTGCGGCAAGGAACCAATTAATCATACATGGCAGAGCTAATCCTATGATTGCCAGGAGCGCACCGATTGTGATTCGTTCGCCAGGCGTGATTTCGATTTCTTGTCCCATAATTTCGCACATTGCTCCTTTGCCCGATATGCCGAGCGCGACCATCACTAAGCCGACTACGAGCAGCACGACTTCACTCAGGTTGGCGATGATGTTGAATAGCACTTCCACATTCGCCAGATTGTTGACGCGAACTGTGCCGGCAGTGGTGACGCCACTGATTACCGTCGCATCTGTGCCTTGCGGACCGAGGGTGCCATTGGTGGCACCTTGCAACATTAGCCCGGTATTGTTGCTAGGTTGGGACAATGCATTGAACTCACCAGCGCGATCGCTGATCCCGACATTGCCGGAACCGGCGCAGTCAGCGGATGCGAATCCGTCTGCGGCCCCACCACCACCACCGACGCTCTCAGCAGTGGTTGAAGAGGCTGCCGGAGCAGAACCAGCCGTATCCGACGTTGCAAAAGCATCCCCGATAGGCCCGGAAAGTGGCGCCGCTGTACTTTCCCCCTGTTGATTTAGCGCATTCGGACTTATGAACGCGCAGCTGGTCTGGCTAATGAAGCCGTAGCCAACGGCAATCTCGGTTGCGGCAGAACGGCGATTGCGGCTGAGCAGTTGGTCGCACTGTTGCTTCGCATGCAATGCCAGCACTTCTATTTGTTCTCTGCTGTCTAGCTGTGGGAAATGTTCCGGCAATTTAGTCGTATCAACCAGTTTGACGGAGTAGGTGCTGTCACCAGGCTTCCAGCGACTGAGGAATGTCTTCAGATCTTCGCCGATGTTATCGGAATAACGAGGAACCTGAGAGAACGGGCCAATCTCCGGGTGATTTCTGAAAAGTTCAAGTGTATCGATCTGTTCAGTCCCGAGCGTCAGCTCGTAAAACTTTGGCGTGCCCACATAGGCTGACATCAGATAAATTTCCTGGTTGAGTGCTGGCTGCGGACCATGAATCCAGAGCACGGCACCAGATTTCGAATCGCCGGCCAGCTCCGCTGCGTCGACAACCGATTTCAAATTATCCTGTCCACCAACGAAGGCAACTTTGTCGATCATGCCCACCGCTTTGGCAAGCGGCATTGGCTTGGCGAATTCTTTGCCTTCTTGCGAAGCGAAAATCACATCTGCTGCTATCCCGGAGGGTAGTTGAGCAAGCGCGCTGGAAATCTTGTCCACGTACGGTTTGGTCGATTCCGATCCATCGATGACGACCACCAAATGTTTGGGCGCCGCTGCTGCAACGCGTTCAACTGTTTCGACCACAAAATGTGGGACGATCGGTATCCTTTTCGGGGTCAGCAGCTTCTTCTTATGTGGAGTTTTATCCGTGAAAGCGCGGTTCATCGCCGTCAGTTGCGAGCCGATCGATTTGGATCCATCCAGCATCAAGACGACCTGATGCTCAGGGACGTCTTCCTGTTCCGACTGAATCTTTTCGTTTTCTTTTCGCACTCGCTCGTTCTCTTTCTCAACCGCGACCAGGTGGGCTCGTTGAGTAGAGCGGCCGTCATATACTGCAATCGCCTGCGGTGCTGATCTTTCTACGTCGATTTGTGTGGCCGCCGATTTCATCTGGTCGGCGGTTATCGCTCCGGACAGCAGCCAGCCGTCTGCCGATCGCGAGTTTGATACAGACTGGAGTGTGCTGGAGAGGCGCTCATCTGACTTGACGTTGAGGTCGTGCTCACCGCTGAGGTCGAAGTTAGCGGCAACAAGGCGAGGCATGAGCATGTTCGCCTTCTGCGTTCCATCTGGTCTCAGCGGCAGAGCCATAGAAATTCGAACGCGATATTCTTGATCTTGCGGCACCGGATAACAATGCATCAATAGTCTGCCGCGCCCAACGTCCCGTATGGTTGCGGGACTATCGTGCCCGATTTGTGTCCATTGCGAGACAACAGACGTTTTCTGCGCGGCGACAAAGGACGCTTCCATTTGCTCGCCCTTCTGCCAGGCGCTCAATCCGGCAACCACCGCGCCTGGCGGCATGGCGATTTCCGCGCGAACTTCCTGCGGCGATTGCGTATCATTTTTGAAAACGAACGTCCACGACAAGGAGGAAGACATTGTTCGGGGGTGGACGACTGCGTCTACGCGCGACCTGGTTAAAGTCAATCCGGGAATTGGGTCGCCGACGATATTGCGACTCAGATAGTCGTCTGGCATGGCGGACAGATCAATATTATCCGTCTGGTGGAAACTATACGGTTTGCCGCTCAAGGCAAAATACAGCTGCTGCTCATTTGCGGCCTTGATAGGTAAGAACATGCCGGCCAGACCTGTCGCCCGCGAATCGGCGCATTGCATGTGAAGCTCTCGTTCGGGATTAAGCTGACGAAGCAGATCCATTCCACGACGCGCTTCCGTCTTGTTAGTGGACAAGGCTGTTTCTTCAGCCAATCGCACCATCCATGGACGCGATTCTGAAAGGCCGAAAATTGCCATCGCGGAAATAAGCCCGAGCGATGAGCAGAGTAGAACTTGTTGGCGGTTGTTGGACAGCACGCGGCTCGCTCGTAGAGCATGAATGATGTAGCCGCCGATGACGGCACTCCCCAGCGAGAAAATTGCCAACCAAGCTAACGCAGGGCCGATGACGCCGTCTTGATACGTCGAGGTTGGTGCGAACATCATGGCCAGGGAAACGAGGGACACCACCAGGGCGGTGCCGACGTTGCAGCCGACTGCGATGGCGGCCAATTTCGGATGCTTTACTTTGTGCTTGCACAGTCCGGCCCAGACGACATAGTTGATAACCGGTAGCAGCGCCATCAACGAGAGTTCGGCGAGTGTCTCTAATGGATGGTTCAACATCACAAGTGTGATGCGCTTCGGCATGGAAATACAGCTCAGCATGAAAGTGAGTAGCGGCACTACAATTCCGAATAACACTACTGCTGCTCCGTCGAGTCCTTGCCACAGCTTGCGTGGTCGTGGACCCATCAAGGCTTCGTCCCACTCATCATGAGGCGCAGTCGTGTTGGCGCTGCTCGTTGAGCCGGTGTTCTCGTCCGGATTCTCTGCCGCCGCGGCGACGGGCTTGCTATAACCCCGGTTTATCGAAAAAACATTGCCGGGGTTCATGAATGAAAACAACGATCGTCGTTTTTTCGCCGGCGCACTGCATGTTTGCGCGGCCGGTGACGTGGCGACTGCAGCAGCATCGGTAGGTGGATTGATTGCGCCGTGCGGCAGTCGAACATGTGCCAGCGCCATGCAGCAAGAACATGGTGCCAATTCGTGCATGGTGCCGGTTGGTGCTGCGGTCGCTGATTGTTGACCGTTTCCATTCTGAGAGCTCATAGTAAGATCCTCGAGGAAGGCGCGATGTTTGTAGGGGAATAAAGCGGGAAGGGCAGCAGTGCTGCCCCACCCGGCCTCGCTTCGGACTGTATCGCATGATAGCCCGGCAATCTGTGCCGAACATCTGCAGAAGGTCATGTTCGCGGCATGACTTAAGTCATGATCTGCAGAGCGGGCTTCCGCCCGCCGCTACGATGTGCGGTCACCGACGAGTTCCGGCGCCCGCTGCTGTCCTTCTTCGACGATTCGGCAGTATAAATTGATAAGCTCCATGTTTTGAACGTTGGAGGTTGCCGTCCGGGCAAGCGCGGGTGAGCCGACAACGATTGCCAGGCACTTCGCTCTGGTCAAGGCGACGTTGAGGCGGTTTTTGTTGAACAAAAACTCAATGCCGCGCGGCGATTCATTGCCGTCACTCGCGCACATGGAGACGATTACGATTGCCTCTTCTTGTCCCTGGAACTTGTCCACTGTTCCAGCGCGATCGCGCAAATGCCTGGACTTGAGGTTGCGCACCTGCATATTATATGGTGCCACCACTAATATATCCTCGGGTTGCACCCGGCGCGTAACTACGAAATTACTCAGTTGAGCAGGGCGCGATTTGTCGAAATCTCGAAGCTGGCATTGCAGCAATTCACCGATAATTTCTTCGATAACTTCGGCTTCTTCCTCGCTGCCTTGAGCATTCCCTTCGTGTTCGACAGGGATGTATAAGATACCCGATTGGCGAGTAACGTATTTCCGCTTAGTCTCTGAAAAGACGAGGTGCCGTTGGCTCGTGGAATCGTCCGAATGTAGTCGATCTTCGTACACCGCACTTGAAATAAAGCGGCATATATCAGGATGCAATCGATAGGTGATGCCGAGGAAAATACCAAAATCCGGCGCAATTGTTTGCTGGTCGCCGAGAAGATATTCGAGCACTGATTTGCCGCTGTCCCCTGGATGCGAGCCCTGAATCGGCTGGCTCAGTTGCATTTGATCGCCCATAACTATGATGTTTTTTGTCGAAGGGGCCATGCCGACGAGATTCGCGATTGATACTTGCCCGGCCTCATCGACAAATAGATAGTCGAACTGATCCACGGCCGCCTGATCGCTTAGTGCGAAGGCTGTTGCCCCCACCAATTCAAATTGCCTGTTGCCGGCGAACGCGTCGCAGACATTTTTGCTGCGGACGATGCTGGTGCCGTCGAGATGAAAATTATCAGGATCGCTTTGAATTTTTGTTCCGCGGTAGGACACCCCAGCTTTTTTCGCGGTCTCATCCACGGCCTTCAATAGATTGGCAATTGCTTTGTGACTGTTGGATGTGACGCCGACGCGTTGCTTATTGCGCAAAAGGTGGACGATGATTTCAGCACCCTTGGTGGTCTTGCCGCTGCCGGGCGGTCCCTGAATGCATAGCGTGGTGCTATCCATGTTCATAATGGCCGCTATAGCCGCAGGCGTTATGTCTTCACCGTCCGGAATAATGGGGCCACACTGCTTGCCCTTGATACGCGGACGTCGGCGCAGCAAGAAGTCCTCTACTGCACATGGCAATTTGCCGTTTGCCCGCCATTGCGAGACGGTTCGATAAATTGATTCGGCGATTTTTTCCGCGTCTACAAATTCATCCGGAATTAAATTGAGGTTTTCGGGAGGCGTCGGTTTGCTGGGCCCGAGCTTTAGCGATATGAGGCCCTGGCTGTCGTCGAGGCTGTAGATTTCCGCACTCAGTTTGAGATCGTGAGCGAAGAAACAGGTTTTGCCTTCATCCAATTTTGTATCTTGTGATGGATCATAGCTGTATTCGAATGTGCGCGATTTCTTAACCGGTTGAGGTGCAGTGGAAGTTCGCTGCAAGCCACCCAGGCAATTTGGATCTTCAATCAATTGTTGCTCAGTCATGTCCGCGCGATCGTATTTTGCCCAAAAAACCGGGCGTGATTCGCGCCAATGAAATTCCAGCAGATGCGCCAGACGCTCTTGCAGCACACGGGGCTCTTTGTCGGCCGGCAAGTTGTTAAGCATGTCTTGCGCCAAACGCGCGACTTCGTCCCTGGCAGTGGCAGCCGCTGAGGGCTCGGGTGGCGGGCTCGGCTGAACCCACGCTATGCCATTCTCCGCCTGTATTCGACGCAACCATTCCGCCAACTGCGCCGTCGAATCGCAGTCGTCTTTGTTGTAGTCCCGGATCTCTTTCAATTTCTTCGATGTTTTCCACTCTGTACCGTCGGGCTCTTCAAGCCAATTCTGGTAAAAGACGACGGAATCCATGGCGGTCGCGACTTCGGTGGCACGTTTGCCGCGGTAGAGCTTTTCGATGCTCTTGATCGAATAATTTGGTGTTCCGACACGCAGTCCTTGACGAACAACGGTGAACAAGTTGACAAAGACGTTGTGGCGCAGCAATGTGTCCACTTGCTGTTCGCGCGTGCCATGCCTGCCCATCAATCGCCGTAACGCGGTGACTTCATATTCAGCGTAGTGATAGACGTGCATTTGCTTATCGCGTTGCCAGCGATCGAATACCCAATCGATGAATCGCTGGAAAGCAATTTTCTCTTCATTGCGATCGTGGGCCCACCAGTCTTCAAATTCCAGCGCGCCCTTGTGCAGGTAGGAAACTCCGAACAGGTATTCGAGCCCGCCTTCTACGTGTGGATAACCTTCCATGTCGAAGAAGACATCCAATTCGGACGCCGGCGGCAATAAGGACAATCCGCGACATTCGCCCGGCGGAGTCGGAATCAATTCGTATTTCGGACGTTGTAATCCCTCGGATTCAACCTGCAAGCGCGCCTGCGCGATCAATGTAACGACGGTTTTTCGATCCATCTTTGCGACATGTTGATTTGCACTTTGCGAAAGCTGTTGCAGCGTTGTAATTTTGGCGTTTTCCAACTTCCTGATTTGGGTTTTGCGCATATTTGCAACGAGGCTGAGATCGTCGCGCTGTTTGAGAATTTTCTCGGCGAAGCTTGTCCATCTGCGGTGGTCGTCCATGCCATCAGGCACGGGGGCATTGTCGCGATTGAATTGCGCCTGCTTCTCGAGAAATTCTCGCTGCAAACGCCGGTAATAATACAGATAGTCGCTGGTGCGGAATTTCCTCTCGGTGCCATCACCAAGCACCACTCCGATGAACGCGGGCAGTCTACCTTGTATGGCTTCCAGCATTTCGGCATAGCAGCACAGTTGAACCAGGAAATATGGTTTGGGCTTGCGCGATAACTTCGTGTCCCAGACTTCGTAATGAAAGTCGCCTAGCGTCGAGGCGCCGGGCACTTTTGTCAGAAAATCTGCTTTGCCTGCGAAATTAGCCTTACGGAGCTCTGCTTGGTAGATTACGTCGCGACCGGCTGTCATTGCTTCCAGCGTCTGCTCCCACGCGCCGGTACCTTTAATCTCGCAGATATCCGTGCTGCTTTCCTTCAGCTTGCGAACGTACTTCTCCTCATGCTCGTTGCCTTTTTCCTGGATGATTCTCTGTCCCGCGTCGGCTTCGTCCGGCTTTACCTCCTTCGGAAACTCCAGATAGAACCTGTCCATCCACGAGCCAAATTCAGACTCCATGAATACAATCAGGTCTGAAGGCGAATAGATGATCTCGTTGTCTTGTTTGCGCATCGAAAAGTTGAACCGCCTGTTTGGCTAATATTGGCTTGGGCGAGAAGTTTCCCAATATTGCTTTACCCGGCAAGCCACATTTGAACGCCTACGCAGCCAAGTATATGCGACTATAATGCAGAATATATGCAGTCGTTTTACTCTTTCCAAAAAGCGAGTGCGAGCAAGGCTATCGACCCGCCGCCTCCCAGCAGAATAAAGATCGGCAAGATCGTCTCAGTGATCGCCCATGATCTAAGCGGGAAAATCGCCTGCACAGCAACAAAGCACAATGCTGCAAGAGTGCGCAAGACGAGGCGCGTGCGCGGCAAGTTTTTGACGACGCGCATCCATAATATGAATCCACCTGCCTGCAGCAAAAGTCCGATCGTCGATATACCATACCTGGCCTCGAACGTCTGGCACCTCATTCGTGTGAGCGACCAGCCAACCGCTACCAGCGCGCCGCATACAATAAGTTGAGCCAGCCGCTTTTTGTTCACGTCAAGTCCCGAGCGCCACACAGCGAGTATAATCCAACGAATGGATATTGTCGTACGTGACTACATTACGCTGGGACAGCTACTGAAACTGGCGGGCGAGGTCAACTCGGGAGGCGAGGTTAAGCCTTACCTGGCCAGTGAATCGCCCCTGGTTAACGGGCAGCCGGAAAACCGCCGTGGGCGCAAGCTGCGAGCCGGCGATACTGTCATCCTCAAGCACGTTGGACAGATTAATTGCGTTTCTGAGCAGGATTCGTAATTTCCACCGTAGCGAAGGTCGCATCGCCGATGACACGGGGCATGTACCGGCCCAATAACAAGTCCATTTGGATTGCTGAGCGATTTCAGCGCAATGACGAATTGATCGCCGAAATTCAAACTACCGACCGCGTGCTAAAACACGAGATTGCGCGTGTCCTCGATAGTTTGGACAAGAACGGTGTTCGACTGAGCGATGCCCAACCGATTTGCAAAAGCTATGCCCAGGACGTTGAATCATTGACGGGTATTCAAAAGCAAGTTCTTAATCACTACGCCCAAGGTAATGCTCTTGGACGCAGAGAAGTATTCGCCGAGGCATATGCCATATCCCATTCGACGGCGTCGCCTGCCGACGCCCTATGGCGGCAGTACTTTGCCAAAGCATTTCCGAACACAATGCGATTGGTTAAGGACGCAGAGCTGCCATAGTGATAATTTTGAGTGAGGTTTGCGTAATGAGTGTTGACAATCTGATGAACCAAATCAAGGATCTCTCCTTCGTTTCACTTGAAGATCGCGATGCCGATTGGGTCGGGCTGTGCGCCGCGGCCGCGCTGCTGATGAACAAGTGGCAGATAGTTCGTAACGACCCATCGGACTTGCTGCCTACCGGCACCATCGATGTGGCCGGTAGTACTCTGGAAGCAGAGTTTTGGTGGTCGGATCGCGCCGATGCTGTGCAACGAGTGCCCCCGAAAACAGCCTCGCATTTGGTGATTTCCGTACGTCCGGTCGGCACCATGCCGGTGCCGCGATCGCTTATGGACGACCTGCGCAGCAGACTCGCGAAGGACATCGACAAGCTGAAGTTTGGTACGGTGGCCGATTTGCCCTTCGACGCCGGGCCCGATTAAATTAAGGCAGCAGATGTTTTCAGTCTAGTGCAACATCTGCACGCTAGCGATTACGAGTCGACCACGATGATTTCCGGTAAGACCTTGCCGTCGGTGATTTTCAAAATTCCCATAGTGAAGTGCGGCTGAGTACGGCGATCCGTCGGTGAGCCCGGGTTGAATAGAATTTGGCCGTCGACTAGTTCGTTCATCGGAATATGCGAATGCCCGAAGACTACGACGTCGGCATTGGGAAATCGCCTGCGCAAGCGTGTGGCGCGCCCCTTCTTGTCTCCGCTGTCATGAATAAGTGCGATGCTTGCACCAGCGAGATCGACTTCGAGAGTTTCGGGCAATTGTTGCAACGTCAAGTCATTGTTGCCTCGCACCGCATATAGTGGCGCTAGAGCCTCGAGTTCATGCAAGAAGTCGGGCGACAAGACATCGCCGGCGTGTATTATCGCGTCTGCTGAGCGAATAATTTTCCATGCCGCCTCGGGCAAGCTGCGCGCTCGCTTTGGAATGTGGGTATCAGCCAGCACCGCAATTCTCATGTAAGCTAGTCTACCTCAGGCTCGCCGGAGCGTATAAGTGCATGACAAGTCGGCAGGACAACAACAAAGAAACGGTCAAAGCGTTTTACGATCTCATGTTCAATCAGTGCAAGCCGCGCGAGGCGATGGAACAGTATGCAGGTGAAACGTACACGCAGCACAACCCTCACGTGGCTGACGGCAAGCAGGGTTTCATCGACTACTTCGAGCGAATGCAGCAGCAATATCCTGGCAAGCGAGTGGAATTTAAGCGCGTGCTTGCCGATGGCGACTACGTAATTCTTCATTGCCATCAGTGGTGGCCCGGTGAAGTGGACAACGACTGGGCAGGCATTGATATTTTCCGGCTGGACGCGCACGGTCGTATAGTCGAGCACTGGGACGTTTTGCAGATTATCCCGGACACTTGCGCCAACAAAAACACCATGTTTTGAGGGCTCAACCGCTGTTCTGGCAGTGAAAGTGTGGCAAAATTAGACGCTACTTTGCAAACCCTTTTCGAGCCTCACGCGCTTGACTTGCCGGATATGGACAGGCACCCCAAGGACACATTGATCGACCAGATTTTGCTCAGCTCGGGCAACGAAGTTGGGCTGCAATCGTTTTTTGCATTGAGTCAAGAACTCGCGCGCATCGGACTCTGGTATTGGAGCGGAGACGCTGCGCTGCGCGTCTCGGACGAATGCTATCGCATCATGGGGATTGCGCTGGGTACTTCGCTAACATCTTACGACCAGTTGCTCGTCAACGTTCATCCGGATGACGCCGCTGAAGTTCAAAAAGCGTGGCAAAGCTGTCTCGAGGGTGCGGCGTACGAAATTGATCACCGTATGATGTCCGACGCCCCGGCGCGGTGGGTGTCCCAGAAGGCGAAGATCTTCATCGACGATCATGGGCAACTGTTGGGCGCAGTGGGCATTGTTCAGGACGTCACCACTCGTAAGCTGTCCGAAATCGGCGAACGCAATCGTCGTCGTATTCTGGAGCTCATCGCTCGGGGCACCAGCTTGGCACAAGTTCTCGAAACTATTGCCACCGGCATCGAAGAAGAGAGCAATGGAGCGTTGTGTTCGATCCTATTGCTCGACCAATCCGGGCAGCATCTTCAGCATGCGGCGGCACCGAGTCTGCCAGACTTTTACAATCAGGCGGTGCACGGGCTGGCTATCGGAATGGGAGTCGGATCGTGCGGCGAAGCTGCATTCACAGGCAAGCGTGTTATCGCCGACGACCTCATGACTCATCCCAATTGGGCAGCCGTTACCGAGCTCGTCAAACAAGTGGGGCTGGGAGCGTGCTGGTCGCAGCCCTTCTTCACCACTGACGGTGCCACCTTGGGTACGGTAGCGATGTATTATCGGATCGCGAAGCATCCAAGCGACCATGATTTGGCGCTTCTCGAGACCGCCGCATATTTGGCCGGAATCGCAGTTGAGCATACGAAAGCTCAGGAAGAGCTGCGCAATGCCGGTGAACGGTTGCACAATTTGCTGAAGCATTCTCACGACGTCATTTGCGTGATCGATGAGCAAGGCCGCGGAAAATACATGAGCCCGTCTTCCAGGAATACCACCGGAATTTCTATGGAAGAGTTGATGAAACTGGATTGGTTTTCGCTGGTTCATCCGGACGATCTGCCTGCAGCTCGTGCAGCGTTCCAGAAGCTATTGGAGCATCCGGAGCAAGTAGTCCATATGCAGCTTCGGTCACGAAATTTGGCCGACGGAAGTTGGAAGGAAGTGGAAGCGATTGCCGCGAATCACCTCAACGATCCGACCATTGGTGGCATCGTCGTTAATTCGCGTGACATAAGCGAGCGTGCAGCTGCCGCGCGCGAGTTGGCCAGAGCGAAAGATGCCGCCGAAGCGGGCAGTAGAGCTAAAAGCGAATTCCTCGCCAATATGAGCCATGAGATTCGCACACCACTCAATGCGGTAATTGGGCTGAGCGAGTTGATGCTTCATACGTCTCTCAATGAAGAGCAACACGATTATCTGATGAAAATCAACGATTGTTCCAGATCGCTGCTGGGTGTTCTAAACGATATATTGGATCTGTCCAAAATTGAAGCGGGAATGTTGGCAGTGGAATGCGTGCCATTTTCCTTGCGGGACGTCGTAGATCGCTCTCGAAGTTTGTTCGCCGTTGCTGCAGCACAAAAGAACCTGGATCTCACAGTGGAAATGCAGCCGGATTGCGTCGATTATTTTATGGGCGATCCGCTGCGCATTTCGCAGGTGCTGAGTAATTTGCTCAGCAATGCGATTAAGTTCACTGAAAATGGCACCGTCACGATAACTACCCACGTGACGGTACAGGAAGGAACGGCGGACGTAAAGATCTGCGTCCGCGACACGGGTATTGGCATGACGCCGGCGCAGATGGACCGTTTGTTCCATCCATTCAGTCAAGCCGATAGTTCAACGTCGCGCCGATTTGGTGGCACCGGACTCGGGCTCGCTATTTCGAAACGGTTGGTTGATATGATGAACGGACGCTTGACCGTTGACAGTAAGCCCGATTGCGGCTCTGTCTTTTGCGTCGCGACCAATCTGAAGCTCGCACAAGTCACAGGCACGCAAGAGCCTGTGACTGCCAGAGCGAATGCCTGCCACGGGTTAAGGGTGCTCCTGGTTGAAGATGATCCCATCAACCAACTGGTGGCAAGCAGGATGTTGTCCAATGGCGGTGTTGAGGTGACTGTGGCCGGAAGCGGCGATGAGGCTGTCCAAATATTGCATACAAGCGACTTCGATGTGATTTTCATGGATATTCAAATGCCGGGCAAGGACGGCTTTGAAACGACACGCGACATGCGGATGATTCCAGGCAAAAGTGGAGTGCCGGTAATTGCGTTGACCGCCTCTGCCATGGATAGCGACCGCGAACGTTGTTTGGCTGCTGGGATGAACGACCATATGGCAAAGCCGTTTCACCCGGACAGGCTGTTTGATGTACTCGCGCGCTGGACCGGCAGATCGCCTGATTCTCCGACTGCAATGGTAGCGGCGGACACCCCGTCCGGCTTGGTAGCGGCGGGCGAGAGCCCGCAGTTTGAGCACGGCGAAATCGACTTCGAATCCGCTCTCAAGCCGCTTCAGCAGTTAGGTGAGGGTAAGGAACTCTACTTCTCAATAGTCCAGACATTCCTCGTACAGTTCGCCAGTAACATTGACGATTTCGCCGCCATCCATGATGAACCCGGGCGCAAGGAGCGGTTGTTGCGTGCGCATACGTTGGTGACATCCGCACGAGTGATCGGTGCGCCGCGCTTGAGCGAAGTGGCTGCGAACTACGATGAACTATTGCGCAACCATCCAGGTGATCCGCAACTGCCGCAAAGCGCCACCGAACTGATCGAAGAGTTGAAATCAGTTGTTGCCAAATTGAAGATGGTCGTCAATTCATAACGGCGGGCTTGTAGCTCGCGGTGCTATGTAGCGGCGGGCTGGGTAGCTCGCGCTGCTCTGTAGCGGCGGCCGGAAGCCCGCTTTCGCAGCCTAGTAGCCTGCGCTCCCCTACAGTGCTGTCGTATGGTCGTGCAGAATTTTCCACTCGCCGCCGCTCAGCACCAGCACGAGACTGAATATTCCGTGCACCTCCGGTTTGCCGGGGACGGCTACTTGCCAATGTCCGATGCACAACGCACTCTCTTTGCTCAGCGGGGTTATCTTGGGATCTGTAAACGTCAGCCGGCCCATGGTGCTGCTGCGGATGCCATAACGCTTCTCATATCGCTGCTTCAGTGCTTCATATCCGTAAATCTCGGTGTCGCCGGAGATGTAGGAAGTCTTATCCGAATGCAAGTAGGCCGTCATGAACGCATCAAGATCGCCGCGATTCCACGCGTCGGCTTGCGTTTTCAATACTTCCAGAATCTCATCCACGCGGGCACCTTTACTTGGTCGGCAGTCAGCCGGTGCTGCCATGAATAAGGATAGCACCAGAAGAATACACAGTATAAAACCGTATCTTGGGTTAGTCATCGTCGCTGTCCACGACGCAGTCGTCGGTAGATGTTTGCTGGCTGGTTTTGGAACTGTGCTCAGTGGACTCTTGTGAATCGGTGGTCGTGCTGTAGCTGGAATCTTCAGTTGACGGCATGAGTGCGGTGCGCACCATTGCCCGCGGTATCGAGACATTGGAGTTCACGCCAAGCGGTACATATCGCGTGGACGCGGCCGATGAGATACCTTGCGTTGATTGTTGGGAGTTGATAGCCGGTTCGGTCATGGATGGCGTCGTCGGCATGAGGACGAGTGTTATCTGGCGTGCACCAACTGCGATGGCGTCAGCCGGCGGATCCGCAATTATGGCGACCCCACCGCTCAAAGTGATCTTGCTTGGTGTGGTGGCATCGCCGTTTGAGAACACGACGTTGGCTCCCAGGGCATTCACCTGGTTTGACCCGCTTGCCGTGAACGGATTTGGACCAAAGAACACCGCCCCTGGCGCGCTGGTCTTGGTTGTAATACCAGCCGGCGCGGTTCCCGCGACCTTCTTAAGGGCAGGACCAACCTGAATGAACACATTGCCGCCGGCGGTGGGTGTCTTCGTGGAAGATTTGGCGGGAGTGAAAGCGGAGATAGTGATATTCGACGAGGCGCTGGCGCCGATACCAACTGCCCCCTTGGCACCATCCGAATCCTTCAGTGTGATATTGCCGTTGGACGTGCTCAACGTTGAGCCGTTATTAATTGTCAGGCTGCTGCTGCTGCTGCCTTGGGCCGTATTTACCGTAAGGCTGATGCTGCCTGTCCCATTATCGGTGATGCTGTTAACGGTCAAATTGCCGGTATCGGTAACTGCTACGGATCCGCTAGCCGGCATTGCTGCCAGGGTTGTGGATGGAAAGGCAATGCCTTTATCGTTTATTGAGACCGATCCACTTTGAGCGCTGATGTTCAAGGTGCCGGCGTCGGTCTGAATCGCTGCCTTGGCAGTGCCAATCGATCCCTGCGGCGTGCTCAGTGATACGGTCGACCCTGTGAGCAGACCCTTTCCACTGATGTTACCTTTGCCGTCGGCGCTTATTGATAAGGTGGACGGTCCGGCCGTTAGCAGCATCGGTGCATTAATGGTGATGTTGCCGTTGGAACCTGATGTTGTTTGCAATGAGATGGCATTTGCCGTTTCAGCAGCTGATCCGGTCACGACGAGGTTGCCTCCGACCGATATCGTCAAGCTATTGCCTGAGCCGGTAATGCCGCCGTTGGCAGCGGTCAGCAGAGTCAGGGTGTATGAACTAAGGGACTGATTGAATGCGGTCACGGACGTGGCACCGACCCCTGCAAGCAGCAGTTTCTGGGTGTTAGTTAACAGAATAAGCGGTTGATTGTCAGAGATGTTTACCAAACCGGTCTTAGCTGTATTGGCGACGAGCCCTGCAGTTGCCACTAGCAATGGTGACGCGGCGGTTCCGATCGATCCTCGGGTTGAGGTCAACGTTATTTGTCCTCCGTTGGACGAAAGCGGGCTGGTCCCGCTCGTGTTGATATTGCCGTTTGCCACGACGGTGAGCGTGCCCGATGTCGGGCCGGAGGAATTGCCTACTGAAGAGTTCGTCAAAGTCAACCCTGTTTGATCGTTAATGAAAGCGTTGATTGCACCGGACGTCGTCAGCGAGGGTGCCGCAAGTGTCACGGGATCTGAGCTGCTGCCGATATCTCCGCCATTCGTTTGCAACGTGACAGACTTTGCAGCGACCAGAGCTGTTGGTGCCATTGAGATTCCGCCTGAACCATCTGTCAACGTGACTGACGTTTTGGCATTGATATTCGCGGCCACAATAATTGTCGTGCTGCCTGCGCCTGCTGCAGTGATACTAACTGTCGGCGCGGTGACGCCGATAACAAACAGATTGCTCGGGTTCGAGGTTTGCAGAGATAAGGTTTGCGCTGCCGAAGAATTCGCGATCTCCAGACTGCCAAAATTGAGATCGCTGATAAACACAGAAGGACCGCGTGTATTGGCCGAGATGAGGGTTGCATTTACGGATAGCACATTGGTAGATGTTCCTAGCGTGCCTTTGTTGGCGGTAAGTGTGGCCGTATTGGCGAAAATGGTGCCGGCGCCGATGCCTACCTGAGTGAGTGAGCCGGTGCCGGTGGTGGTTATATTAACGATGCCTGTCGACGGCGCTGTTGGCACGTTGATGTTCAAGCCCAGAGTTATTCCGACGTTTGCGCCAATTCCTAGCAGACTGACGGTGCCGGAAGAAATGATTCCGGTGGAGCCTGTCGTCACGTTGCCGGTCGACAATATCTGCAATATTGAATTGTTGGTTCCAGACGTCGGACCTACTTGCGACACATCGATTGCCAGAAGTCCTGTGTTCTTTATGAAGGCATTTCCGCTCTGGCTATTTACAGTGAGGTCGAGCGCGAGCGTTTTGGAGACATCTATTGTGTTGATCGGAGCAGCCGGAGATCCGATGTTGCCGCCGCCGCTTGTCAGCGTAACCGACTCGGCCGTCAAGCTGCCACCAAAGCCCGAAATATTGCCGCTTCCATCGGCGGTGACATTAATCGCCGAACCGAATAGTTTGCCACCAAGAGCGATGCTGCCATTGCTGCCGCTGGTTGTTTGAATTGTCAGATCCTTTGTCGAACTTGCGCTTATGAGGCCGTTAGTAGCCATGCTTCCAGTAACGTTGATAGCGAAGCTGCCGTCGCTTGTGAGCTTGCCACCTGTGAGTATGAAGAGCGCTGTGCCGGTATTTGACGAGCTGACATCCAGTATGCCGGACGAAGGTCCCGAAGTCGTGGTGAATTGCGTAGTGCCGGCGATGCGAGCCAACAGTGAAGTGCTGTTGTTGGTGATGCTGACATTGACCGAATTAGACGAAGTGAAACCGGAGAAATCCACCGTCACCTTTGCCGGCACATTTAGATCGGTCAATGTCGGTGCCAGATTATTCGGCGCCAGAATGACGTTGCCGCCAACAGCCACGCCGCCGCTGAGAATAAGCTTTCCGCCTAATGCGTGGACCTGTTGCTCGTCGGCAATTAGCGTTACTGTCGCTGAATCAGTTAGGTCGAGACTGGTTAATTGAATTGATGCCCCTGTTTGCGTCGTTCCGGCGGTGCCGGCCGAACCAGCCGCGCCGAAGCCTCCGCCGGATCCGCCAAAGCCAGTGCCGCCTGGCGTTACGCTGCCTACACCGCCGGCACCCGGGCTGCCCGCGGATCCCGGTGCTCCCGCCGCTCCGCCAACTCCTCCGGATACATTCTCAGTCACAGTAGCGCCGGTGGCAGTGGAGATCTGTCCGCCCGTTCCGCCGTTTCCGCCATTTCCAGCGGATCCGCCATTTCCAGCTGTGCCACCTTGTCCTCCGATGCCGGTGCCGCCGCTTGAGGTGCCACCGGTTCCGCCGTCACCGCCGGTGCCACCAGCCCCGCCGGTACCACCCGCACCACCTTCTGCAAAGATTCCTGCATTGGACGAAATTGTAGACACGACAAGCGTCATGTCGCCGCCATTCCCGCCCGTGCCGCCAGTTCCGCCGGCACCGCCCGTGCCACCCGTACCACCCGCGCCACCAAGATTCGTGGGTGACAGGCCGCCATGGCCGCCGGCCCCACCCGTGCCGCCAGCGCCACCATCGCCGCCGAGACCACCATTTCCGAAAAGTCCCGCAGTGCAAGAAAGGGTTGGGGACAGCAGAGTAACGCTGCCGCCGTTGCCGCCGTTGCCGCCTTGTCCTCCGATGCCGCCATTCCCGCCGGTGCCGCCGGTGCCACCGCCTGCGCCTGCAGTCATACCGTCACCGCCTGTTCCGCCTGCGCCTCCGGTACCGGAAGTAGATTGAGTTCCTGTTCCCACGCCACCTCGCCCGCCGGAAACGTTCAGTCCGTTCGCACCACTAATCGTTATCGAGGTGGCTGATTCGATGGTAGCGGTGCCGCCGTTGCCTCCGGTACCGCCTTGTCCGCCCGTGCCGCCTTGTCCTCCGGCGCCACCGTTTCCTCCTGCGACAGAGCCTGATGCCCCGACTCCGCCGTTTCCGCCCGCTAACACAGCTCCACCAGATCCGCCTTGTCCGCCGACCGCTTGCACCGATCCGCCTATGGCGATGGCGGCTTGCGAAAAGATCGTTATCGTTCCTGCGTTGCCTCCGGTGCCGCCTTGGCTGCCGTTGGAGGAAGAACCGCCAAAACCGCCGGATGCTCCAGTGCCGGGGGCGGCTGCTGTTCCAGTAGATCCGGCTGTGCCCGCCGAACCCTGGTCACCAAGTCCGCCTGCCGATGAGATGTCGCCGGTTATAGTGATACCGCCGGCTTCTCTGGTTCCTGGGGCGAACGAGTTGCCGCTGCTGACGCTGCCGTTTATAGCGAAGGTAATCGGCTTGCCATCGCTAGTGGTCGGCTGTGCCGAGTAGAGTAGAATTGTGCCGCCATTGCCACCGCTTGCGCCTGTCCGCTGGATTGTCGTAAAGCTGCCACCATCGGCGGTGATGCTGTTGAGTTTGATTCCCGTAGCGGACGGCGCTCCGGCGAAGACGGAGATATCGCCGCCAAGTGCTCCTGGTCCGCCGATGGAAGTAAGACTCGTATTGGCACCGTTAATTAGGCCGCCGGTCTTACCTTTGGCGAATGCCGCCAG
>DATNQY010000113.1:0-19460 GCA_036703785.1 Candidatus Obscuribacterales bacterium | reverse complement strand
CAACCGTGTCGATCACTGGCGCGAACACCGCAGGTTCGAGTTCAACTTTCAGCGTTGATGCCACCGGCACTGCCCTGACTGTTGTGGGAGGGGCGACCATTCCCATTCAGGCCGGTAATGTCTCCCTGACAGGCACCAGCGTGGCAGTAAATGGCGCAGTCACCGGCACCGCGAACAACGGCAACGTGACGTTGACGGCGACAGACGCAGCAGGCTCAGTAACTTTGGGCGCCAATGTCTCCGAAAGCGGATTGAATGGTACCGTGGCAATTGTTACAGCCGCTGATATCACTGACGCGGTCGTGACCCCTGCCTTAGCCGACATTGCTGCCGACAACATCTCGTTCGAATCAACAGGGGGCAACATCACTCTCACGACGACGGCACTATCAGCGCCGACAGGAACCGTGAGCCTCATTTCCGATACCAAATCGGTTTCAGACACAGCACTCATTGATGCATCCGAATTGGTTGCCTCGGGCGCGACCGGCGTCAACATCGGCAACACAACCGCAGCTACTCTCAACCTCAATTCAAGCGCAGGGGACGTCAGTGTCACCGATAACAACACCACCGGCGTCGGCATCAGCGGCACTAATACTGCCGGTTCAAGTTCTACCTTCAGTGTTATCACCACTGCAGCCGGAATCAGCGTGACAGGCACCATTACCGCGGGCTCCGTAAATCTTCAAAGCTTCAGTGATATTGGCGTCACCTCATCCGGCTCGGTAAGCAGCACTAGCTTGAATGGCAGCACAAATCTGAATTCTACGGGCACCGGCACCATCACACTCGCCGGCAATGTGTCCGGCAACACCGTTGACCTGAATACAAGCGGCACAGGCGCCATCACTCAAACTACAGGCGGTATCACGGGCGGTACTCTGGATATCGGCGTGGGCAGCGGCGATGTAACTCTGGGTAGCGCTGCCAATAACGTGGGCGAATTGAACATCCAGACGAGTGGTGGTTCTAATCTCACCTTCAACAATGCCGGCGCATTGGATGTTCATAGCACCATCGGAACTTTCGGCGATGTCGCCATCACAGCCGGCGGCTCAATCACGACCAGCAATCCCTCGAATGCAATCTCGGGCGCGACCGTGACCTTGAATGCCACCGGAGATATTGGCGCGGCCGGCGCAAGTATTCTGACAAACACTCCATCCGACACCTTGATTGCGACGGGTAATGCCTTTGTTATAAATGAGAATAATTCGACGCTCAATGCCGCCGTAGGGGGCGACTTGAGCTTCGAAAGCGAAGGCACCATCACGATTGGTGCCAATGCCAGTGGCAACCCCGCGGTCAGCGCCACGAACGTCAACTTGACCTCGGATGTCGCCGTGACTCCGCCGGCAGCGATCACCGTTCCCAGCGGCAGCAGTATCGTCGCCACGGGTGCGGTAGCCCTGAATGGCGTCAGTCTCGACAACAACGGAACCATCACTGGCGGATCGATTGCTGTCGTCAGTACCAATGGTGACCTGACAGTCGAGTCCAGCACCGGTCCCGGTTTCTTCAACTCAACGATTCAAACTACTCTGCAGTCAACCACTGGTAACGTCGATTTCGGACCAGCACCGACCAATCTTACCTTCAGCGGCAAGACGCAAATCATCACTGCTGTTAATGGCACGTCACAAATTAACGTGGGCAGCGGTGCAATCATAACGGCGCTCGGACCGCTAGACATGCTGACCAACACAATCGATGACCAGGGCACCCTCTCCGGCAACCCGATGAGATTGATTACGCCATTTGGCGGAATGGGCACCATTGAGAATACCAGCGGCGATGTCGTGATTCCGGGCAACCTGACGTTCATTGGCCAAAACCTGGCCATCCTTGCCAGCGGCAACATCAGAGCCGCATCGAACGTGACGTCAATCAATCTCTCCAGCAAAACCGGCAACGGCGGTGCTCTGACGCTGGTTGCAGGGTTCGATTTCCACAAGATTTCAGGTAATCCGCTGACTGTGCCGGCCACAGTACCGGTCCCGAGCGTATATCAGATAGACGCACCTAGCACCGCTGGTGGTTCTATCTATCTGGGTAAAGTGAACATCAACACCAGTTCGAGCTTTGCAGGCAGCGCGCTAAACCCGCACCCGATTGGCGGCAACGTTACGGCGGTCGCTCATGCCGGAACAGTCAATGCAGGCGTAATTCAGCTTGGCACCATCACTACCTCCGCGAATGCCAAGGTAGGGGTCGGTGGGGACGTTCTGCTCATCGGGCAAGGCGGCGTGCAAACCAAGGGCATCACTACCAAAGGAGCTAACGCTGGCCAAGTCTATATCATCGGTGCGGCACCAGAGTTGGTTGACGACTCTGCCACAATCGCCGACGGTGAGCTCGTGAGCCCTGGCTTTACCGCGCAAGCTGCCAGCATCAATAACGGCGCCGGCATTTTGATTAGCGGTGCGATCAACACGTCCGCTACAGCAGGACGCGGCGGCGACGTCTTCATGCTGTCAGATTCGCAGATCGAATCGACTTCGGGCATCACCTCGACAGGTACATTCGCACCGGCCGGAGTCACACCGGCAGGCGGCAACGTGGACATTCAGTCTCTGTTCAACCACGTCTCGATCAAAGGCGCGATAAACACGAGCGCCACCAAATCTGGTGCCGCAGGCGCAGCAGGACAAGCGGGCAACATCACAATTCAAACCGGCTCGCAACCGCTTGATTTGGCAGGTGGCGACATCTTCACCGGTGCACTTACGGCCAATGGCGCCGCTAATCTGGGTGCTGGTGCCGGCGGTAAGGCTGGTACTATCACCCTAACGACCAACCCGTACAGCCTTGGACTACTTACACCACTGTTAGGCGACTCTTTCGGCACCATCAAAGTGAATGGAGCCATCAGCGCCATCGGCGGCAAGGCCAGCAAAACGGGCGGCAACGGCGGCGACGGCGGAACGCTTCAGGTGACAGGCGGAACATTCATCGTGACCAAGACCGGCACGAGCATCAACGTCAAGCCTGGACTCCAGGGTTCTACCGGAACCACCAACGGTGGCGCCGGCTTCGTCAACATCGAAACATACGCTGTGCAAGAGCTTCCGACCAACCTGGATCTCACTAGCACGAAAGCCACCATCGCCAACCATGCAGGCGGCATGTTTAGTGTGGGTCTCCCCGGAGTAATTAACGGTGTTGCGGGCAGCATCGTGAGCGACCTGACCGCCGCGGACACGATCAGCAAGGCCACTTCCTTCGGCTCATTCGGAACTGGGTTTGCCGGACAAATCGGAAATGGAGGTGCAACGACTCACTTCACGCAGGGTAACGTGCAAATCGTGATTAACAATCCTAATGCCACGCTAACCGATGTCATCAATCTCACCACCGGCAAGCGCGTGCTCGATACGCCGTCGCAAGCTCTGTTCACTTTCGCGGCAGACCGCGGACAGACAACACCACCTGGACCAAATACATTCGCCGTCGACCCGACTACCCACGTCGCCACCGGTGGCACCGTGACAATCAATCAACTCGACGTCAACCAGACGACGTTCACGGGTTTCAAGATTCCGAGCACCGTCACACTCGCCTTCACGGGCACGCGCCCGACCTTGAACCTGCCCGCGACCGCCGCGCTCAATGGGACGCTCGATTTCGCATCCGGCGCGACAGCGTTCATCAACCTCGGCTCCGGCAAGATGATCAACAATGGCACCATTGGCGTCACCGTTCCAGGCAGCAACGACACCGTAGTGCTCAGCGGCACCGGCACCACCTGGACGAACAATGGAACCATCAACACAGGCTCGACCGGCGAACTCGTCATCGCCCGTCCGTCAACTGCACCACTCACGTTCGTAAGCGGCGCCAACAGCTCGCTCACGACAGGAAGCAATGGTGTCCTTCTGGCACCATCAGTAGATGTCGGCATGACGATGAACTTCAAAGCCACTGGCGTGGCGACGACTACTAACGTCCCGGGCAGTGCCAATTCACCCATCACTCTGGGCAACTTCAACTTGCCAATGCTCTATAAGACAAATGCCGCTGCTATTGGCACCAACATCAATACAGCGCGCTCGGTGACTCTATCGTTCGCCGATTCTGAAAACAATGCCGGAGTGCTTACTGAAATTCCGGCAGTCGTCGGTGGAACCATGTCCAATGCGGGCGGCACCAATACGGTCGGCAATGCCAACCTCATTAATATCAAGGGTTTGGCTAGCAGCACAGGTTCGCGCGCCACCAAGCAGACCGTTCAGACTGACGTGACGATTGCAGACGGCGCTGTGTTCGTCGCCAATACGTCGATCACCGCGACGACAGGCGGCACATTGACCATCGGCACCACTGCAGGGACACCGAATGGAGTCGTACTCACAGCCGGCTTGCTGCGCAGCTCACCGCCTGCAAGCGGCACGCTGGCGAAAACAGACATCGTCAAAAACGGTACAATCTCCCTCACCTCGACTGGCAGCACCACAGGAGCCGGCGGCGTGGTTATCGGAGATGACAGCACCATCACCGACAACGGCTCGAAATTCAACATCACGGCGAAACTCGGCGACGTGAGCATTGGTGACGGCAACTCGTTCATCGGCAACGGCTCCAACGTCGTAATTCTCGCCAAGGGCAATATCACTGGTTCCGCGACCGGCAATATATTCCAGTCGCAGGGTGTAACCGGCACATCCACAGGAGGCATCGAGCTAGGCGCCGGCACCACGACAAGCACCATTCTCTCGGCGTTCAAACAACCGAGCGGGACACGTTCGCCCAGCACCATCACCGGCTTGACGCCTTCGTTCCTGAGCAATGGAGCGATAGTTCTCAACCCGTCGACCGCAACCGGCGTGGATCTCGCGAATGGCGGCGGCGCCCCTTCGACCTCGAATCTATCAAACGGCGGCGTGCTGGTGTTCGATAACCTGGGATCAAGCACAATCCACATGACCGGCAGCAGCTTCGCGACCGCAGCGACCAAGCCGATTTCCTCCACCGAGGTGACGGCACCGAGCGAAGTGGTCGTCGACGCCGATGACGACGCCAACGACGGAGACAGCGCCACACTGGTCTACCAGCAGTAGCTGGTCCCGCGCAGGGTACCGGCGGGCTTCAGCCCGCTATGCATGAATGAATGGAAACGGCGGGCGAAAGCCCGCCGTTTCCACGTGATTAGAGATCAGCGCCGACACCGGATAGCTATCGCTTTCTCGCCGCCTTCTTAGATTGAATTGCCTGTTTCAGATCATCATGATCAAATGCAGATGCCATCCGCTCAATTTCAGTTGCACGCAAGCCCATATCTGCGGCAACCTTTCGCCATTTGGAGACGGTCGCGCCAACTTCAGCCGCGATTTGCCGAGCTTGATTTAGCGACAGTTCAAAATAATCGGCCCGTTGTGCGCGATCAAACCGTCGAAGCAGCGCCTCATCGTCGACCATCAATAAAAAATCGATTTCCTGCAGCGTGCGCGGTGTTTGTCTTTCTCGATGAGCACGATGACGCTCAGCCCGGCGCATAAGCAGGCGTCCCCACCTGTCCGGTGCTGAATCACCGATCGCCCCGAACAAGGCGCGATCACCGGTATGAAATGGTCCGGGGCCAAGTATTAGTGCAGGCTCTAGCGAGAAGCATTGTGGATTTGCCAGCCATTCCCTAGCGTACTCGAACGTAGCGCTTTCCTTATCTTTGCGCGTGCGAGTCCAGAGTCGCCCGACGAGGTGAGGCGTACCGGAGAGGTCAACATAGACTAATGTTTCCCCCTCCATCAGCTGCTGCCCGCCTGTCCCTGAGACGTCATTTTCTTTCGCGGAAGTCTGACTCGCTTCGGCAGACGCTCTTCATCGAGCTGGCTTCCAAGACTGTCTGCGGATGCATCAGCGAGATCACCAACGCGATCAATCATGCCGAGGATAAAGAGGACGGTGGCATAATTGGCCATCGATACATTTACGTCGCCATTCTCTATTTTATATAAGGTCATTCGGCTCATTCATGCGCGTTGTGCCAGAATTTCCGTTGCTATGCGGCGGCGCAGGCGCGCATCGCGGATGTCCTGTCCGAGCTTTCTGACCGCCCGGCGAACCGGGATGGGAGTGTTGGAGTTAGCTGATGTTTTCGCCATAACGTCCAATATAATTGACAATTGGCGTTTTAATGTAAATATAACTAGACGTTATTGTCAGCCGGACAACTGCCTTGCGCACAGCTTACTGTACGCAACGACCGTTACGTCTGTCGGGGCGAATCCGCCAATCGGCTATTCCCGAACGCTACATCAGCTCAATCGGCTTGAGCAGATCTTCGAGATCGGTTTCAGAGAAGGAAAGACTATCGTTGCCGTCACTGTGGTAAACGGCTGCGGCCAGCTTTCGCTTGCGATCCTGCAGCTCGATCATCCGTTGTTCGATAGTGCCTTGCGCGATCAGCTTGTAGACAAAAATCTTTTTCGTCTGTCCGATGCGATGCGCGCGATCGGTTGCTTGCTGCTCGACGGCTGGATTCCACCAGGGATCATAATGAATAACCACATCAGCAGCGGTGAGATTGAGTCCGGTGCCGCCTGCCTTCAGACTGATCAGAAAGATCGCAGTGTCGCCGGTTTGAAATTGCTCCACCGGCGTCTTTCTATCCTTCGTGTCGCCGGTGAGAATCAAATGGCTCAAGCCGTTGGCTGTGAGCGCCTCCGAGATCAGCGCTAGCATGCTCGTGAATTGAGAGAACACAAGCACTTTGCGCCCTTCCGCTGTCAATTCCGTCAACATAGCGATGAGTGTTTCCAGTTTGGCGCTACGCTTTGCCTTGCCGGCAGCCGTCAGTTTCACAAGCCGCGGATCGCAGCATACCTGCCTGAGTTTGAGCAGGGCATCAAGCACGATAATTTGGCTCTGTTTAAAACCTCGCCTGGCAACTTCTTCACGCACTTGTTTAGACAACGCCAGCCGCACCGTTTCGTAGAGTTCGCATTGGTTGCTATCCAGTTCAACCTGTTGGACGATCACCGTTTTCTCCGGCAATTCCGTCGCCACCTCGTCCTTTGTCCTGCGCAGCAAGAACGGGCGGATGCGCGTTCTCAGCACAGACCGCTTGGACTGGTCGCCTTCCTTTTCTATCGGATGGCGAATATGGAGGTTGAACGTAGGCTGATCTCCCAGCATGCCTGGAAGCAAAAAGTTGAACTGCGACCACAGCTCGCCCAGGTGATTTTCCACGGGCGTGCCCGTGAGGCAAAATCTGTGCGACGACTTCAAGCGGCGCACCGCCTGCGCCACCTTGGTGGCAGGATTTTTGACCGCTTGCGCCTCATCCAGAGCGACTCCATGAAACTTGATTTTATCGAGCTCGTCGATGTCGCGCTGTACAAGCGGATAGGTGGTGACTACGACATCCGCTTTTTTGATGCCGCTCAATTGCGCATAACGTTGATTACCATGAAACGAAACGACTTTCAATTCAGGGGCAAACTTCGCCGCCTCCGATATCCAGTTAGGCAGAACGCTGGTTGGACAGACTACCAGAAAGGGCTGCTTGAGCCTCTTGTTCTGTTTCTCCAGGCAGATGTGCGCTAGAAGTTGCACCGTTTTGCCCAGTCCCATATCATCTGCCAATAGGCCGCCGAATTCCTCACGAGCCAAAAATTGCAGCCAGGAAACTCCGTCGAGCTGGTAGTCCCTGAGTGTGGCTTTGAATGCCATCGGTGGTTCGACTCGTTCGATTGACTGCAACCGCCGCAACCTCTCGACCAGGGTCAAGACTTTGTCTGCACCTATCCAGCGTGCCCTGGACAGCAATTCGTTCTTCAATATATCGGCGGCGTGCAGTGCAGAAGCCTGGATTGATTCAGAGCCTGCCGATCTGTTGAGAAGCTCGTGCAACGAGATCAAAATAGAACGCATGCGATCGAAAGGCAAACTGATCACTCTGCCATCGGGCAACATAGTGCGAAACTTGCCGCCGCGGTCGAGCTGTTCCACCGCGCGTTCCAGAGTGCCTGCCGCCGGTAAGCGCCGAATCGCGGAAACAAGCGCTGGTAAAAGCGCTATGTCTTCTCCATCGATGGAAATATTGAGAGCCAGCGAAAACCACCAGCTGTCATCACCCTCGACTTGAAATTGCAAGTTGGAATCGTCCAGCTCGATCGGCTTCACTTGTAATTCGGTATCCGCCGATATTACCCAGCCTTCGCCGCGCAGCGACGATACCGCATCTCCAAAGTCGAGCCAGCGTCCATCATCGAGCGCTACGTACCGTTTTCTATTGGAGTCGGCTCCGCCGGCATAGCCAGGATCCTCGATGAATCCCAACTCACGCAAGCGAGCGGAGTAATCATTGAGCGCCGATAGATCATGTTTTTCGTAAATCTGTTTCCCATCATCAGTATTCAACAACGTGCCTGAAGGCCGCGAAAACTCGCTTGCCACCATGAGCGCTTTGCGGCGGCGCGGGGCACGCGCCGATGCCGAGGTTTCAGCGGCGATCTCGCTGATAGTAAGCACCGGCTTGGGCGGAATCATGCGCACTTCAACGGCGTTCTTCAGCGGCGGCGGCGGTATCAGCTTGGTAAGTCCGAGGTCGGCAATCGCCATCGGGATCGATCGCGCCTCCCGGGCGGTCAACGCTCTCAGGGAGTTGAGCTTGTCCAAAACATTTTCCGGGACATCACTGATGATCGGGCCGCATTCGCGCGTTTCCAGGTTGATGTACCAGGGGTTCTTGAAGGGCACAAACTCATAGCGCTCGCCTTGGCCGACAACCTCTAGTCCCAATCGCCACTGCTTGTCGTGAGATTCCACCCAACCGAGCCGACCGGGCAGAGATGCTCCGAGCTTGAGTTCCATGCCGGCTTGCGCAGCATCCAGATAGCAGCGTCCGCTGGCGATAATTTGGCGAAACAGGACTGCAAAGACATCCGGAAACTGGTCGGCGGCGCCGGATTGGTGCGTCTGGTAGTAGTTGTAGCGGCCCCCGCGCAACCTGTCGATGACAGTAAGAATTTGGACATCCTGAGCAGTTACATATGCAGGCGGGCGAGAAACATCGACGATCTGGTCAATGCGGCATGGTTGGCAGGCGCCGAAGCTTCCGTCCTTGCGCAGCGAAACGCGCGACACAGTGATCTGAGAATATCCGCTAAACTTATCTTTTAATATGATATAAGCCAGCATGGCTCGTGCCGGTGGGACAGGATCGCTGCCACCACTTTCGGTATCAAAAGCCATAAACGCCTGTGCGATCTGACGCAATCCATGTTTGACCTCGGGAGCAATCACCTCCGGCGCGGCAGCCGAGGGCGATGGTGGCATAATCACCATTGAACCGACCGACGCCCGTGCCGGCGCTCCGGGTGAACGCTCAACCGTCCGCTCGCCCGCGTTACTAGCCTGGCGATCATTTATATATGCGAGCACCAGCGCTACCGTGTGTTTGCAGTCGGCAATCATCGGACAAGAGCAATCGGTGTCCTCGATTTCCCGGAAGCTTGCATCGCTGAATTGCACGACCGAGTCGTAGACGTTGCGTCCGGATCCGCTGATCGTGCCCTCCAGCCGATGGTGCTCAATATTGATCTTGTAATCTCGCACCTTACCTGACTTGGCGTAATCACTACCTTTGCTGAATGTCCAGGAATCGAAATACTCCAGCAGCGCGGCGCGGCCACCAGCGATTGTTTTTGGCATCAGAACGTTCTCCAGCAAATGGGATATGGCAGTCTGACAGCTCCGGCACCACAAGCGAGAAGAGGTCAGCGGACGCATTCAAAGCGCGAATCGACAAACTATTGTCCTGCATTTGCGGGCTGCAAAATAGGCAACTCCTGCGCCTTAGCGCGAACTTACTTCCCGTTTTATATATGCCGCATAGACAAAGGGATCGCAGGCTGCCTGCCTGTCTGCAGTTGTATCTAGATCCTCTAGCAATTCAATTTTGCATGTCCAACGATGCTCAGACAACGCGACGCTGACCTACCAGCATCATCAATTTGCTGACGAGCTCACACTGCGTCGACAAACTTGGCAATCGGGCCGGCGATTGTAGCTGTCGAAAGACAACACGATCGCTGGACGACCAGCCTGTTCGCGCCGACGATAACGGTGACCATAGAAAAACGGCGCTGACTTCGCCGCCAACATGGCGCGACGTTGATTTGCCAAATTTTAACCCTCGTCAGGCTGCGCCAAACAATTCCAACGATGTTTCGAAAAAAATATATCGATTAGGCCTTTGGTTTATCGACTGGATATTCATTATGGATTCAAACGATGACCCGGTACGCCAAACCGTCTGCGCCTGCGCGGCAGATTAGAGTTTTCGATCCTGGCGTTCGCGCCCTGGGCAGCGCACAATGAATTGCCGGCCGTGAGCGGCTGGCAGACCAGGTCGATATATACAGCAGCGAATGGGGGGAATCCCACATGGAGGAAAGCACCAAGTTGTCATCCGGTGCACAGGTTTCCGCCGTGCTGATTTGCGGCGAACCTGATGCTACCGCCTGGGAAACAGGCGATCGCTTCCGGCTGCAATTTCAGCCGCAATTTCTTGAATTGGATTATCTATACATCGATAACCGGTCGCGCGCCTGCTTTGATCTGCTATTTCCATCGGAAAGCGTATCAATAATAATTCCCGGAGTAAAACGCACCTCCGCTAAGGCGAAAGTAGACCGGCAGTCCAAATCGCTTAGCTGGAAGGGCCTCGGCAAGCACCTCAAATTTCTTTCCGGATGCAACCAGGTAGTGCTGGCTGTTGCCTCATTGGACCCGCTTTCCTTTGAGGTGATACCGCCGGCGGTGACTGGCTACAACGAAACCGACCTCGATATCAAAATTCATTCTCCGGCCGATGCACTGGTCTTGCAGCCGGGATGGGAGCAAGTTCTGGCGGCAATCGATCGCGGCACCTATTGCGGCGAGCCGCTCTATCGCTCGCATGAAGAAGCATCGGCGCTCGATTTATGCCAACCGCTGGACAGGCTGATTTCGCTGGCCAACCTGCCCGATCTGGTGCCATACCCGCACCAGGTACAAGCGGTGAAAACCACCATCAGCAAACTGCGCGGGCGAGCGCTTCTGTGCGATGAAGTGGGGCTTGGCAAAACGATCGAGGCCGGGCTCATCCTTCTGGAATACATGTTGCGCGGTATGGTGCAAAAGGTGTTGATCCTGACACCGCCGTCGCTTTCCGGACAATGGCAGGAAGAGCTGCGCCACAAATTCGGCCTGGATTTCGTGGTCAATGATGAAGGGCGATTCAAAGGCTGGGATGCGCATCCCCTTATCATCGGCTCGCTGTCAAAGGCCAAGCTCAGCCCGCATTGCCAACAGCTTGCCGAGATTGATTTCGACCTGGTCATCGTCGACGAGGCGCACCATTTGCGCAATCGCAACACCAAGTCCTGGCAGCTTGTCGATCGCCTGAAAAAGCGCTACATACTGTTTCTCACCGCCACTCCCATCCAGAATAGCTTGAGCGATCTCTACAGCCTTGTGACTGTGCTCAAACCTGGTCATCTCAAAACTTATGCGGAGTTCAAGCGCCAGTTCACCACCAGCAACGAGTATGAGCCCAAAAATCTCGACCGTCTGCGTGCTCTTTTGCAGACCGTGATGATCCGCAATAAGCGCAGCCATACAAACTTGATATTGAGCAAACGGCACGCAAAAACCGTTCAGCTCGATCTGCATCCTGATGAATCAGCGTTTTACCAACGGGTAACTGCACTGGTGAGGCGCGGTGCGTTTAGAAAGGCGGGCGATCCACCGATTGTAGACCAGCTGACTTTGCAGCACTTGCAACTGGAGGCCGGCAGCAGCGTTCCGGCCTGTCTTTTGGGGCTCGAGCGATTATCACGGCGCGACCTGCCGCAGGCGTACAAAAACGAGGTTGCCGCTGTCCTGGATTACGGCGCCAAACTAAAAGTCCGCTATTCGGATATATGCCGAAAAGCGCAGATTACAGCGGAGCTGGTAAGGACCTTCAACGACAAGCTTATCGTCTTCAGTCGCTTCAGCCAGACTCACGATTTCATCGCCGGCTATCTGAAACAACAAGGCATCGAAGCGGTAAGCTTCCACGGCGGAATGAAACGGATGGAGAAGGATGCCATCATTCAAGAATTCAAGGACAGTGCTCAAGTGCTGGTCTGTTCCGAAGCCGGCGGCGAAGGCAGAAATCTGCAATTTTGCCGGGCGCTCATCAATTACGATTTGCCCTGGAACCCGATGCGCATCGAGCAGCGCGTCGGGCGCATCCACCGCCTCGGGCAGGATCGCGACGTGCACATATTCAACCTTGCCGCCAAGGGCACCGCGGAATCCTACGTGCTGGAGCTGCTCGACAAAAAAATCAACCTGTTCGAGCTGGTGGTAGGCGAGCTGGATATGATTCTGGGGGATCTTGATGAGAACAAGGAGTTCGAAGAGCTCATGTTCGAGATCTGGACCGACAGCCAGGACGACGCGGAAGTCGCCGGACGCCTGGAGGAGTTGGGCAGGCGGCTGGCAGGCGCCAAGGCGCAATACCTGCAGAGCCAGGAGTTCGACGACAAAGTCTTCGGTGACGCGCTCACGACTGCATAGTGGAGGACAAGCCGCCGGTATGGCCTATCCGTATCAGCTGGAACGTTTCGTTTCGAGATATTTGACCAACAGAGCTGCCGATGTCGCGCAGCCATCCTACGGGATCCTGGAGGCGGTGGTCGATGAGCACCTCAGTCGCAGCTTGCAGATGAAGGGCGACTACATCAAGTTGTCCTTCGACTATGAATCAGCGCAGGAAGAGCAAGACGCCCAGTATATAACCTACAGCAGCAAATTTCTGGAGGTGTTAGTGGATCTGGCGGTGCGCGATCACGTCGCCGTGATTCGCTACTGTCCAGGCAAGGATGCACCGTCTAAACCTGAGGAGCGGGCGGCCGAACATCTGCAAACCGCTATCAAGAATGTCGCGCTCGTCGATCGCGCTAAGCCCTACCTTGTCCCCTGCCTGCGCTTCAAGTTCAAGATCGCTTATCTGGGCGACGAGCGCGAAGAGGAGCTTCATCACGTTTGGGTCGATGGGCACAGCGGCAAACAGATCCCGCAATATTCGGAGATCGGCCACATCTTTTTCAATGATGCTCCGGATGATATCGTCCGTCCGGAACTCAGCTTGCGACCGCTGGCGCCGCTTTTGTCTGCTGCTCTGCAAGCGCTGGAGGCAGCCGGCCTCGACCGCCGGAAAGAGTTGGCGGCACAGAATCTCAATCAGCGCGATGCCGATCTGCAAAGAACCGACGCCTATTTCGGCAGCATGATTGCCGATCTTCAACTAAAGTTATCCAAGGCGAAGTTGGCAAAAGATGATGTGCAGGAGAAGCAGCTAGCCGGCAAGCTAAACGCCGTAATGCTGCAAAAACAGCACCACAACAATGACATCAATGACAAATATCGAGTGCGGCGCGAGGTGAGCCTGCTCGATGCGGCACTGTATATGGTGCCGCGCTGGCGCGTGAGCGTGCAAGTGACCGCCGGACGCGGGCAACCAGCCGGCTCGACTGTGACCTTGTGGTGGGACGAAATTCTGCGTCGCTTCGTGCCCTCATCAACAGGTCTGCCCGCAAACCACTTGTCATAAGCCAACCGGAATAACCAGTGCAATCTAAACGGGCGCTAACTTCCCGACTCGACTCAGACTGCAAGCAGGCGAAGAGGCGAGGAGGTGCCCGGAGATCTTGAGATCTATTCAATTGGTCGACCCCGTTCCATGATGCATCATTCGTGCAGTGCTAAAATCACACCACTTAAATAGCAACAAACTGCCCGATACAGAGCATGACCCAAACAATAGCATCTACGTCTCAAATCATTTTGCCTGACGTGGACCATTCGCCAACATCCGGCTGCACCGACGCTTCTGCCGCGAACGAGTCAGCACCGCGCCGGGGATTTGTATCGCTGTCGATTTCACATCCGGCCATTGCCGCCGAGTGGCACCCAGATCGAAATGGGACGCGAAGTCCCAATGACGTTTCACCCACCTCGCATTTCGTCGCGTGGTGGCGCTGTGGAAAAAACTCAGCGCACGAATGGGAGCGGGAGGTCCGACTGCGGACCAAAGCTGCTTCGCCTGACCGCGGCTTCATTTCATGCCCGGACTGCCGTTCGGAAAGCAGCAGCCTGGCGGCGCTTTATCCCGATATTGCCCGGGAATGGCATGCCACTCTCAATAATGACCTGAAACCAACACAAGTTACTCCGGGCTCTAATCGGACGGTCTGGTGGCAGTGCTCGGTGAGCGATGAACACGTTTATGAGCGCTTTGTTTACCTGAGGACAGGAAAGGGCGCGCTACCCTGCCCTTTCTGCTCCGGACGAAAGGCGGACACGTCGCGGTCGCTTGCAACGCTATTTCCTACAGTGGCAAAAGAATGGCACCCGACTGCCAACAATGGACTGATTCCCAATGCAGTTAAATGGAATTCCACCAAGAGCGTGTGGTGGCTTTGCGAAAAAAAACACGAGTGGACCGCCCAAGTTGCCTACAGAACCAAAGATGGATCGGCATGCCCACAATGCAGCGGCAACCGTGTCAACGAAGACACCGGCCTTGCCACAGTCAATCCGGAACTAGCTGCCGAATGGCACCCGACTCTCAACCGCCTTCTTAATCCTGATATCAAAGGCACATACAGCAAAACACTCAAGCGTCAGAATCGCCGAATTCCGCAACGGCACTCAAAACGCAAGCGGAGGTTGCAACCGTCCGACGTGTCGATTTACAGCAAGGAAATGGTCCATTGGCAATGCAAAAAAGGCGCGCTCCATGTTTGGAAGGCCACGGTTGTTTCGCGGGCAGTCCAGGGCAACGGCTGCCCTTTTTGTTCGGGACGGCGCAAATGCGCTGACAATAGCCTGGCGGCGAAGTATCCTGCGGTTGCGAAATTGTGGCATCCCACTCGCAATTCGCCGCTGACCCCGTCGGACGTCACGCCCAGCGAAAATCGCAAGGTATCGTGGCGTTGTCCAAGGTCAGCTACCCACGTTTGGCGCGCGCTCATATACAATGTGGTCAACAGTCACGAACTGCATGGAACTTCAGGCTGCCCATTTTGTCGAGGGAGAAAAGTCGACAAGGACAACTGTCTTGCCACCACTCATCCGGAGGTCGCGAAGAACTGGCACCCAACTCGGAATTTAGGACTTCTCCCGACTGATGTAACTGCGCACAGCAGAAAGGCAGCATGGTGGCAGTGTCCGAAGGTGAAAGCGCACCGATTTGAAAAATCAATCGGCGAAGTCGTCAAATCCTGGGAACGAAGCGGTTCGACCGGATGCGGCTTATGCAAAGGATCACGAGCCGCAATCGATAATTGCCTGAAAACGTTATATCCTGAAGTATCCAAGCTCTGGCATCCGATTCGCAACAAGCCGCTGCTGCCCTCAGCGGTGAAGCCGATGTCTAAAACGGTGGCATGGTGGCAGTGCGACAGGTCACCGGATCATGAATGGCCGGAGAAGATTGCCTTAGTGACGAAACGGTACAAGGAAGGCGCCATGCCTTGCCATCAGTGCGCAGGCAGATCCGCGGCGGCAGGCAACAACCTGTGGGAAAAGTATCCTGAGGTGGGCAAGTATTGGGACGCCGAGCGTAATATGCCGACCCGCCCATGGGAAGTAATGCCGGGCAGCGCCAAGAGACACTTCTGGCGGTGTCGTGAAGGCGACGAGCATCGGTGGGAGGGCACCGTCGGAAACACCGTCGCCGCCGCCAAAGCCGGCAAAGAAGTTTGTCCATTCTGCCGCAAGCTTAAACGGCAACAACAGTAGTCCTCGCCGATAATCAGCAAAGATCAATGACTGTGCTCGACGTGCGCGCCCTACGAGCGGCGACAGCGCTTGGAACTAGCCCGCATCCTTCAGGTGGTCTTCAATTCTATCAACGCGCTTTTCCAATTTTCCAACCCGCTTGTCCAGCAACACAACATGCTCATCGACTGACTTGACCAGCTTGATCAGACCGTCCAATTTCTTATTCACCGAATACTTCATCTCGTCAATCCGGGCGTTGCTCTCACCGATACGCGCGTTGCTTTCATCCAGCCGGCGATGGATACCGGACAGCTGCTCGCTGGTAAGGTCGAATCGATCGTTGACGGATTGCTGAAAGGCTTCGAAACGTCTATCAGCTTTATCAAATCTCTCCTTGACCTGGTCGAATCGCTCATTGACGGATTGCTGAAAGGCGTCGAAACGGCTATCGGCTTTGTCGAGGCGTCCATTCGTTTGGTCGATGCGCTCGTTGGTTTGGTCCAGACGCTCGTTGGTTTGGTCGATGCGCTCGTTGGTTTGGTCGAGGCGTTGGTTGGTCTCGCCGATTGCTTCGAGCACCGAAGCAAAACCGGCATCCATCTTTTGGGCAAGCACTTTGATGTCCGACGAATCAGCCATATTGAATCCCCCATCATCATCCATATGAGTGAAACGTCGGGCAATCGCAAAAGGTTCAATGTAAATAGTATACAATTTTCTCATATTCAGAAAGCGCTTGCCCACAGGGCACTGCCACGGAACATAAGAGGTAGCCCAATGCCGGGAGCTCCACAAAAACCGAAGAAACCTCCCAAGACTCGAGCGGAAATGCAGGAAGAATTGCGCAAGGTGAGAAGGCAAAAAAATGCCGCCATCAAGGAGCAAGACTTCTTCAAGGCCGCCAAGTTGAGAGCGAAAGAAACCAGGCTCTGCGAAAGCCTGCATAGTAAGTGATTAAGGATGGCCGACGACGCGACTGCAGAATGCCTGCAGTGCGACAAGTCCGGGCTGTTGTGCGCCTCGGTTACTGCGCTTGCGCCAGGACAGCGCTATTAGCAGAAACAGCGATGAGAAGATGCCGGGCGAATAAGCAGTTCAACTTGCAGGACATCCTTAAGACATCATCGCGCGGCATACTGTTGAGGCACCATGGGTAGTACCATCATGACTGGAGTTCACTCAGGCACATTTCCCCGAGGTTGTTAAACACCCTGGAGCGAGACGACACGAGGCGACCGGCGCTGTCACCGTTTTGTCATGAATGAAGACGATATTCGCCGCGCGGGCTTGTCCAATGTTTACAAAATGTAGACTGTCGATATGAAATTTTCGGATGGTGGAAAGTTAACGCACACTAAGATCGACAAAGTGGGGTTTTCCGCGGATCAAAATATTATCGATCCTTTGAAAGTCGCGGTTGTAGAAATTTGTGCACCATATATGGTGGCACAGAATATTGCGGGGACCGGCATGAAAAACCAGTCCCCGACCCGAATTTCCAACTACCACCAGCAGACTGCAGGATGAATCAGCGCTACTACCGCATATGCTTGGATCGGCTAAAACCGATAGGGTTTTCCCCAGTTTGAAGCCGAAATACTACAGGGCAGCCTTAATGCGACGGTAACATTTCGCAACACCAAAAGTGTGAATTATCCAAAGGAAGTATACAAGTACCTTTATAAAGCCAACCATTGAATGCCAAGCTGCTGGGCATTTAAAAGGTATTTATACACCTAAGTAGTACCCCTTTAAGGTCATCTATATTTAACGTCTGGCTTACTATAACTCAGGCATACTCATTTGAGTGTCATATGTCCGGGAATGACGCTTATGGGACGGTTCGGCAACCGCACCCCCGAGCGTCGAAAAGGAGCCTGAATGTCTCACCAAATTCATCGGTGTAGCCGTGGATTTTTGCGTGCGTATAAAGACAAAAATTTGAAGGGAAGACATTGCAAGCTCGATAGGGCATCAGTGAATTTGCCGAAGAAGGGTGACAAAAAAGTCATCCTGACTAAAGCCGCCTGCGTAGTCATGGCGGCTTTGTTGTTGGTGCCGATGTTCGCCGCACAAGCGCAAGCCGCGACGAATTACAACCTGACCTCGCAAACGGCAAACATCCAATCGCCCGTGTCCGGACACATCATCGTCGGCGGACACAACACGCCGATCTCACAGGGGCAGATGATCACGCCGGCGGAGTTGACGGCGTTGAACCAAGTCTTACAGACCGGTCATCAGTCGTTGATTTTGTCATCGATGGGAAATGCCATCGGCGGCAAGTTGAACATCACCACCAACCTGACGGGCGGTATCGGAAACTTGGTGATTCCATCCGGCGTAACGGCATTGGGCAATGTCACCAATCGTGGTGGCACCGGTATCGACGTCACGGGTGACCTGACCAACAGTGGTAACCTGTTTTTCTTTTCGCGCGCGGGCGTCGGGCCTAATACGGCGATCTTAGACACAACGAATTTGTATAACAACGTGGGTGGTGTGATAGAGACCGTCGGCAAGCTTGCGTCGGTGGGCATCGTCGGCGGCATACCGCACTTGAACTTGAACATCGATGCGTTGGATAGCATCTTCAACTCGGGCGTAATCACGTCGACCGGATCGTTGATTGTGCACGCCGGCGGGCAAATCGTCAACGCACTGCCTGCTGGAGTGGGTGCGCCAGCGCCGATTATTCAAGCATGGAAAAACGTCAATCTCAGCGCACTCAGCGGGAACATTGCCAACAGCGGAACAATCACCGCGACCACCGGTAACGTCAATGTGCTCGATGCCATGAAGGACATCAATTGGGATGGCACAGGTGGCACCGTGAGTGCGCTCAAGGGCAACATCAATTTGCATGACGTTCATTTCAAGGGTGATGGCAACATCACGCTGACCGGCGGAGATTGGCTATCGAACAATCTCAACATAAACGCAGGCACCGGCGACATTGATGGCAGCGTCGACAATCTTACAGGCAAACTCAACACCGTCGGCGACACCGCACATTTTCTGGCCAATACGCCTGATTTGGTGCTAGGTCATAACGTGATACATGGAGACCCAACTTTCGCCAACACCGGGAGCATAACGATCTCGGGCGCGAACACGTTCACTGAAGCCGTAACCATATTGGCTGGTGGGAATATAACAGCTGCGAACACAGCTTCTATCACCGATTCAGGTGCAGGCGCCGCTGGAAACGTGACGCTTATTGCTGGCGGCACAGTCACGTTCCAAAATGGAGCCGTTCCAACTACCACCACTATCAACAGCACGACCGGCGCAGGAGGTGGGGGTCCAAATATCAATGGGGGCACGGGCGACGTCAATGGTGTGGCCGGGACCCAAACAGCCACGATCGACCTCGCACCGACAACGACTAACGGTGGCAACATAACGCTCAACACAAACGCCAACTCAACAGTGATTACGACCACAAATGGCGGCAGCGTCGTCCTTGCAGCCGTGCAAAACTCTGCCACAACGCCAAGCGGCGGACAGGTGAACTTGGGCACGAACGCTATCAGCACGACAAATACTGTGACTGCGAACGGCGGCAATGGCGGCGCAGTCACCATAATCGCTGGAGCCAACAACGCTAATGCCATTACGGTTGGTGCCATCAGCACTGGTGGCACGGGTGGGGCTGCTGGAGTGACCGGTTCCAACGGGGGGACTGGCGGGTCCGT
>DATNQY010000112.1:0-3235 GCA_036703785.1 Candidatus Obscuribacterales bacterium | reverse complement strand
TGACTGCGCGTGGTTGCCGCCGCTTAAGGGGCCGAATACCATCGTTATTTGCTTGCCGACTTCGCGGGGATCGAATGGCTGGTAGGCCATCGGGTTTTTCAAAATGGCATTGGTGTGGCCGCCGGAAGAATGTCGCGCCGCATTGTCGCCGCAGATGGGCGTATGTGGCTGACGAGGCAGCATGTGTTTATTCACGAAATCCGAAACCGCTTGCAAATGCTCGGTGTCGATCGTGGTGAAAAATGGATTTTTTGCGTCTTCTCTGCTGCCGAAATGCTTGATCAGCATGATGCATTGCTCGAGCGATGCGTTGCCCGCACGCTCGCCAATACCGTTGATGCAGCCTTCGATCTGAAGCGCCGGCCCATTGAACACACCGTTTATCGAGTTGCTGACGGCCAGTCCGAAATCGTTGTGGCAGTGTACCGACCAGATTACCTGAGAATCGGGGAACTCAGCGGCGATAATGGCGGCATGGCGTTTCATGTTATTGACGAAGTACTGTTCTCCCTCGCTGGGCGCAGCACCACCAATGGTGTCGGGGCAATTGATCACCGTCGCCCCGGCGCGCACCGCGGCCCGAATTAAGTCAGTGCAGAAATCGAAATTTTCGCCGACGCGCGAATAGCCCTCAGGGCTGAATTGCACCTGGCAGCCGGCTTGCACCGCCCGATAAATCAGCCGATAAACGTCGCGCACGATTTCCTCTTTGGCGCCGGCGCGCTGACCCAACGAGGCTTCCATTAACTCCGGAGCAACCGGTACGTATGTATGCAAGCGAGCGCGCCCGCACGAGATAATTGGCTGCAACGATTCGATCGTCCGCTCTACCTGCTGCGCGCGCAATTGGCAAAGCGCCGCCACAGTCGGTGCGCTCTCATGCTTGGCATATTCGATGGCAATTGCATGCACGATGTCGAAATCCAGAGCGCTGGCTGCCGGAAAGCCGGCCTCCAGAATGTCCACGTTAAGCTGCCTGGCCAGCATTGCGTACTCAATGTTTTTCTCCGGGCTCATGCCGGCGCCTGGGCATTGCTGCCCGTCGCGCAAGGTGGTGTCAAAAATTTGGACGTGGTGTTGGCTGTTCATGATTTGCTCCAAAAAAATGTGGCTCTGTTTCAGACAGAGCCACAAAGCCTTCGAGATTGGGCGGCTCTATCTAAGTTGGCAAGCTAAGCAGGAGGCTGCTCAGTCGAAGCCGCAAAGAAAGAACGTTGTACCGGCGGGCGGAAGGCCGCTCGTCTACATCACAATCACCGGTGAAAAACTTTTGCATGGCAAGATAGTCGGGCTACCGTGCCCTGTCTGTCAAGGCAATGTTACCGAAGCGCCCGAACGCCTATAAAAGTAATTAGATCACGCGCGCACGTAACGCGCATACGACTGGCTGCGTATAAGTAGACATTATCAGACTGGATAAAATGGCGAAAACGAAGGTCCCTTGAGCCTAAAGGGGGTATATAAAATTTGACGTTCACGTCGTCGGAGGGCGGATAGCCACGAGTTTGTCATGACGGCCGGCAGATCGATCAAGTTTACATGCTCTCGGTGTCACGCAGGACACACCGAGTATCGATTGACGTGCCGTCGCTGCGGTCAATTTCTAGAATCGGCCGACACAAGGGCAAGCTCAGTCCCTAAGATCTCCGGTGCGATGATCGGAATGGCATCGGTGGCTCTGATTGCAGCCATTGCCTGCGTGGTGCTGCTTTGGCCCAAGAACAAACCGGCGGCCACCGAAACGATACAAGCTACCACGCAGCAAACGCAGCCCGCACAGCAGGCTCAGCCGGCAACGAAAAAGCACGGACACCGCAAACACCATTCGCATTAGTCTGTGCCACCAGATATGGTGCGCAATTTTACTTGTGATGTTTCGACTTCGACACAACCGGCTTGGCGGCTGGCTTTTGCGCTGCCGGAGCCACGTCAGTCGGTAGCGCAACCGGCGGCAGTTTGGCCGCATAGTCATCGCCGTGCTTGACGACGTTTATAAACACCCAACCCAAAACCAGAAGCAAGAATACAGGCATCAGCACCGACAGCCAGCCTCGCAATCTGTGGAATTTGGGCATTTTGGCCAGGTTGGTGGAAGATGCGGTAGCAATCTTGTTGAATGTGGCGCGCACATCCTCTTGCTTGGCCGGGTCCTGTGGTACCTGCCAGACGCAAGCTTTGAGCTGACCGCTCAGCTGGGCCATCGATTGTTGCCTGTCTTCCGGATTTTTCGCCAGCGCTTGCATGATAACGTGCGCCATGTTGTAGCCGACGTTTGCCTCGTCGCTGCGAATCTCTACCGGACGCGGCTGTTCGTACGTGTGTTTGTGCATGTATTCAAGGATGGATTGCCCGATGAACGGCGACTTGCAAGTCATCGCCTCATACATGGTGCAACCCAATGAATAGATGTCCGAGCGCGCATCGAGCTTATAACCAAGACACTGCTCCGGGCTCATGTATGCGGGACTGCCGATGGTCTGTCCACTGCGCGTGATCTGGTCCATATCCAGTCCGGAATCTTCCATAGCGCGTGCCAATCCGAAGTCAACCATTTTTACGAGCAGATCGCCTTTCGGCGTTTGACTGAGCATAATATTGCTCGGCTTGATATCGCGGTGAATGATGCCGTGTGAATGGGCGAATTCCAACGCTTCACAAACTTGGATGAACAGGGGGATCGCCTGTTCCGCGGTCAGATCACCGAGGGTGACCATGCGCTCGGCAAGGGTTAATCCGGTCACGAACTCCATGACTATGAAGGGTTGTCCCTCGGAAAGGACGCCCGCGTCATAAACAGCAGCAAGCGATGGATGCGAAAGCGCGCTTGCGGCCTTGGCTTCGCGCTTGAAACGAGCTACAGTCTCGCCGTCCGATAAAAGATAGGAATGCAGCACCTTGATTGCCACTTCTCGATTTTCAACGATGTCCTTGGCTCGATAAACGCTCGCCCAACCGCCTGCCGTCATGTTTTCGACGACTTCGTACCGGTCATTGATAATCTTGCCGACGATGTTGTCTACGCACTGCGGCGTGAGCGCCACCTTGTGCGTCGGGCAATGCGTGTGTCCATGCGGATAAAGCTCGAGCCCGGTGGGGCAAACCATCGGGCTTTCGCGATTTTTCTGGTCTTGTGCTTGCAGGTTCAAGGTGCTTCGCTGCGTCGTTTAACGATCCCGTCCACGGGCTCTTTATACCCGGCGCAGCCAGCTGTCGTAACCTAACTGAACAGGTTGGC
>DATNQY010000111.1:0-38730 GCA_036703785.1 Candidatus Obscuribacterales bacterium | reverse complement strand
GGATTCAAGCGACGAGCCTACATATAGGACACGGCGGCTACCATAAGCCCGACTGGTACGCCGAGGGCCATAGAAGTAAGTACGAGTAAACGTACGCAGCGGGCTGAAGCCGGCCGGTACCAGATCTTTTACGATTTAATGTCGTGCCAAGAATTTGCCAAAATCTTGCCAATCGGTTGACAAAATTGGCCCGTACATTGATGCCATAGACCCGCACGCGCAAACAATAAAAGCGGGGCAATTGGCGAAGTTGGTGATTCAACCATGGCAAAATTGGCTTATACGCAAAGAGGCACCTATCCCGTCGTCAAGGCAAATCCGCGCATCACGCGCGACAACCTGATGACGATGCGCACCCTGGCTGCGCAAGAAAATACACCGCGCAAAGTGGTGGCAACCATTCTTACCGAAGTGCAATCGCTGCTCAATAGTCTGTGGTTTTTCGTTCCGGAAAAACCGAACAGCATGTGCAAGTACTACGGCCACGTGATCAAAGGACAGTGGCACGGTAGTCATCCGAACTGCGCCGATTGCGGCAGCAGAATCACGAGTCCGAGTGAGCTGCGCACAGCCAGCAGCCGATAGGTTTCTTCTTGTATAAAAAAGGTTTGTAACCGGTTGCGGGACCGGGAAACAAAGGGGGTCAGTCGAGAAATCGATTGACCCTTCTTTCCGTTTAGACGCGATCGTTAACAACGTGCGCCAGCGCTTTTTCCAAATCCGGATAAGCGTATTGGAAGCCGGCGGACTTAAGTTTTTCAGGAAGAACGCGATCACTTGCAAGCAGAACTTGATCGGCCATCTCCGCTCCGAATGCCAGATGCGCCATCACGACGGGCACAGGCATGACAGTCGGTCTGTGCAGAACATGTCCAAGCGCGTTGGTGAACTCGATGTTGCTCACCGGCGTCGGGGCGACGACGTTCACCGGCCCCGTTAGCTTATCGCTCTCAATTGCAAATCTGATTGCGGCAACCGCATCGTCGATAGAAATCCAACTCATGTATTGCTCGCCGGAACCGAGACGCCCGCCGGCACCCATTTGAAAGGGCACGAGCATTTTTTGTAGGGCACCGCCCCTGGTGCTGAGCACAATGCCAAAACGCAGACTAACGACACGCACGCCGGACTGCTCGACGTTCTTCGCTTGCGTTTCCCAATCCGCACAAACTTTGGCGAGAAAATTGTTGCCGGCAGTGCTGTTTTCAGTGAGAACTTCCGGTCCGCGTTCGCCGTAAAAGCCAATCGCCGACGCACAAACGAAAACCTGCGGCTTGTTCTTGAGCGTGCTTATGGCGGAAGCCAAAAGCGCAGTGCCCTTTATACGGCTATCGTAGATCTCTTGTTTATGTATTTTCGTCCACCGCTCCGCGACGCCCGCGCCCGCGAGATTGACGATGGCATCCGCTCCGTCCAGTTTATCGCTTTCGATTTCGCCGGCATCAGGGTTCCAATAAATGCCGTCAGACGAGTGCTGCCTCTTGATCGGCACAACTTCGTGTCCGCGCGAACGCAAGTCAGGCAATAAATGACTGCCGATTAGACCGCTCGCGCCTGTTACCAAGATTTTCACGCGAATATTTTACCGCGAGGACGACGCCTGGCGTCGGACCTATTGGGCAGTGCGTGATGCCGGCTTGCTGAATGTCCGATTGACAAATTGATTTATACGATCGAAGCAATGGCAAATCTTGACCAGCGTATCGCTGGAAGCTTGCCAATCCTGCTGCCCCACCTCTTGCTCGAGCTGCAGGCAGAGCAGCGACATTTCCTTGGCGCCCACTGAGGCGCTGGCGCCTTTGAGTTCGTGCGCCATGCGCGCGGCGAGGTTGCCGCGCTTTTCGGTGATCGCCATTTCGAGGTCCGGCAGCTGACGCTCGGTTGTACTAACGAACAACCGGAGCACTTCTTCCACTTCTTCCTGGCTTCCGTAAAACACTTCCAGCTCGGCCAGGTCGATTGGATCTGTCTGAAAGGTTGCTGTTTTTGCATTAGCCTCGAAGAATTTCTCAGCGAGCTTTTGATTGTGGAACGCGAATTCGTGCTTCATCCACTGGTTCAACTTGTTCTTCAGGCGTTCTTTGTCGATAGGCTTAGGTATGTAATCGTCCATCCCGGCGTCAATGCAACGCTCGCGGTCGCCGGCCATGGCCAGGGCCGTCACGGCGATAATCGGCGTATGCTTGCCGGAAATCGCTTCCATCTTCCGTATTGCCCGCGTGGCCTCAAATCCGTCCATTTCAGGCATGTGACAATCCATAAGCACTACCGGATAATCGTGCTCGGATACTGCTTTTACAGCTTCGATGCCATTGTTGACGACATAGGCTTGCAGCCCCAGCTTTTCAAGCAGCAAAATGATGATGCGTTGATTCACAACGTTGTCTTCGGCCACCAGGATGGTCGGGGGTACATCACGCTGCAAGCCATCATCGGTGAATAATCCCGGCTCGAATTTGCCGTTGTCGGACGGCTGCACTGACTGTTGGCCCATGAGACGCTCCTTATCGGTGCCGGTTATAGAACAGGCTAAGGTGAAGACGGGGTAGTCACCCTGATGTTCCGCTTGGCAGTAGTACTCATCTGATTAGAATCACGGCGATCACTCCACGATACCAGATATGGTGCCGGATGGGATCGGTTGAAAGCGGGCTGCCGCCCGTCGCTACGATTAACCATTATTTGCTACCGATCTGGACAACTATTTTAGAGAAATTTTTAAGGCTGGCAAGCCAAATCCAGGCTGCGTCTTAGAAATGTCTCCAGCTATTTGACAAGCAACCTATTATCATGGGCTCTGCTGGCAACTGCGGTGTTTAAGCTTGCTTTTCAACAGCTTCTGGTATCTGGTTTTTTTACCCATAGTGGTCACCCTCTTTTGGGTGAGCCCACGGCGCATCCGCACGTTTTTGCTGCTCGTCGCCAGCTATGTCTTCTACATGAGCTGGAAGCCGATTTACGGCATTTTGATTTTCGGCATGACGCTTGCGAATTACTTTTTCGGATTGGCAATCGCACGCAGCGAGCAGCGAAAGAAACGCTGGCTGATTGGCGCGGTTGTTTTTAATTTGGTCTTGCTCGGCGTCTTCAAGTACGCTTACTTTAGCTGGGATCTTGCGTCAGCGGCAGGCAATTGGTTCGGCAAGCAATTGCCTGCAATGCCCTGGCAAATTATTCTGCCCCTGGGCATTTCATTTTTCGTATTCGAGTTTATTCATTACGCGACGGACGTCTATAAAGGCGGGCGTCCCGTGCGTTCATTCATTGATTTTGCGCTCTTCGCCAGCTTTTTCCCAACGCAGATCGCCGGCCCGATTAAGCGCTATCAAGATTTCATCCCGCAGCTCGCCAACGATCATAAGTTGTCGCTGAAAGAATTTGACGACGGCATGTGGCTGATTATTTTCGGTCTGTTCAAAAAGGTGGTTTTTGCCGACAACCTATCAGTCGTCGCGCAAAGCGCATTCTCGAGGCCGGATTTGCTCACAGGCTTTGACCTATGGTTTGCCGTCTATGCTTTCGCCTTTCAAATTTACTTTGATTTCTCTGGTTACACCGATATCGCCCGCGGCTCGGCTATGTTGCTTGGCTATAAGGTGCCTCCCAACTTCGATTTGCCTTACTTGTCCACATCGATTTCCGATTTCTGGCGTCGCTGGCACATCTCGCTTTCCACCTGGCTGCGCGATTATCTCTTCATTCCGCTGGGAGGCAGCCGCGGCAGCAAATGGTTTACCATGCGCAATTTGATGCTGACCATGGTTCTGGGCGGCTTGTGGCACGGAGCAGCCTTGCACTTTGTGGTCTGGGGCGCTTATCAGGGCGTCATGCTGATCATTCACAAAGAGGTAAAACGGGTGACTGACGCGATCTCGTGGATCGCGGTCTGGAAAACGAAGGGCTGGTTCAAAGTGGCGTCAATTGCCTTTACCTTTCAACTGGTCTGCATTGGCTGGGTGTTTTTCCGCGCCGACAATTTCGACATCGCCATGCAGATCATCCGCAAACTTCTCTTCATCGATGTGCTTGTGGGCGTCCCGACCACCGCCTTAACCATAGTCAACACGACCGATCCCGTCATCTTCATGCTGTTGCCGTTCATTTTGCTTGTGCTTTTCGGCGGTCAGATTCTTTCCGGCTGGCTTGCTGAGCGCAAGAAGCCATTGGCTGTTCCTCTGCCTCTCAAGGCGGTTGGCGTCGCGGCAATCATTTGCTTGTTGCTCGTTTTCTCCCCCGATACATCACCCAAGTTCATTTACTTTCAGTTTTAGCGGATGGCAAACTTGAAATACGAGTACAAAGAAGGCATCACCTCTGGCCGCGTCAACAATTTCTTGCTGACACGGGTGGCGTTGGGAGCAATCGTGCTCACGATGATCAATGCCGGACTTTTATTCTGGAAGCCGCTGGCCAAGGTAGATCCCGACAGCCTGCCAGCCGCGCACACTTGGGTTTGGTGGGCAGCACAAGAATTTCTTGAGCAGAAGAAGGCACCGGATGTGGTGATGCTTGGATCATCTTTGCTCATGCACCCGGTGTCGCGACGTGACGCCGCTTTTCTTGGACAGGACATTGATTACGTCAAGCATCACCGCTCGAACTACATGGAGCATTTGCTTGCTGAACGGGGAATCACAGATGCAGTCTGCTACAACTTTGCCCTGCCCGGCGGCATGGTGTCGGACGACTACATGATTGAGCGTGCGTTTTTCGCGCAACACAAGCCGAAAGTCCTCGTTCTGGGACTGAGCATAAGAGACTTTATCGACAACGGTGTGCACTGCGCGGGGTCGACGCCCGCATTTAAATATCTCAAGCGGTTTTGCAACATCGATGATCTGGTCGACATTTCGATGCCTCAGTTGTATCAGCGTGCCGACTATCTTTTCGCCAAGGGACTCTACCTCTGGGGCAGAAAGCTCGATTTGCAGGTTTTGCTCGCAGAGAAAACCAAAGGAATGCTGCAACCGTTTTATTCGCGATGGTTTGCACCGTCGCTGCTCGCCCAAGCAGATCCCGAACGGAGTCAGCCGAGCAACTTGCGAGCGGAAGTCGAAGAAGGCATGCTGATTGTCAAAAAAGATATTCCATATTCGTGGGATGACAATTCGATGGAGTACAAGAAACGGTATCGCTCACCCAACGAGCGGGGCGTGAAAGTACAGGACTTCTTCTTTGACAAACTATTGAAAGAAGCACGCGCGCAGGGAATCAAAGTCGTGATTATGAACATGCCCTTGACGCAGGACAATCACAACCTCATGCCCGCCGGATCGTACGATCGATACCTGGCGACATTGAAATCTCAATCGGACAAGTACGGATGCAACTTCATCGATCTCGATGCTACGCACCAATTCGTGCGCACTGATTACTACGATACCGCACACATGAACGCCAGTGGTGGCAAGCGGTTAATTGATACCATGGTGGCATCGATCTCCGCGAATCCGGAATTAGTCGCCGCGCTCAAAGAAGGCGGCGCCACTCGCCCCGCCGTCGCCAGCCAGGGCCACGCGCTGTAATTTCCTTTCCCGGAGACGCCTGCCGCATACCCTGTTGGTCACTATGAAAGATCAACTTTTCTGTTGATAAAAGGCAAACCGGCCGAAAAACAGTAAAGCGCCCACATGCCTCGGTGGTAGTCGCTTTCCGAACATTCGCTCTCTCGGTGTCGATCCACTTGGCGTCAACATTTTTGTTTAGTCCTCACAGTTAGCTACCAGGGTATCTGCAACGCGCAGTTTGGTGATCTGAGCGAGAAAACAGGTTGCCATCGAATTAGCGTCTATGCCGATAGCAATTCGTTTTGATCGGCTGACTGTGTAAGTGGCGTCGGTGTGTGGTGGTAATCCCAATCCGGCGTTAACTCGATGAAATCGACAATTTTGCGCGTGATTTGCTGGTTGCGGCGCACATCCAAACTGGAGAGCACAGGCATCCATTTGCGGCCCCAGAAAAACATCATTGAGCGGTAGCGACGCGGAGAGAGGGCCGCGTAGGTGGCGACGCTGATTTGCGACTTGCCGCTTCTTTCCGCCACGGAAATATCGACACAAGTGTCGGCCGGTTGCCACCACGGATTTTTCGATACGACTTGGATCTCGCCTTTTGCATCGTCGGCAGCACTGATTCGTGCATCTTTGATTTGCGTTGTTGCAGCCAGCGCCAGCTCGAACGCCTTGTGTTGCGTCAAGGGCACCTCGAGGCAGGTCTCGAATGCGGATGGCCCTTTGTCGCGGAGCGTTTTGCTCCAAACAAAATGGTAGTAGGCGGCAGCTGTGCCCATACCGACTGCATCGACAATTGCCAGCAGGCAAACTACTTGAGTGGCCAACATCCATAGTATCGAGCTTGCTTCCGGGTGGAAGATCATGTACAGCGACGCCATTGCGAAAAACAGTGTGCAATCAAAGGCGATGCTAACAACGATCGGATGGAAGTAGTCGATCACCGATAGGTAGTTCGGCGAAAGAATGGCATTAGTGCGACGTGGCACGGGTTTGAGCAGCTGCTTGCGCATAGGCGAGATTCCCCGTCGCGGTAGATTCGACTACAGGATCTATGCCCCTTTTGCGCATGGAACGGACCCTCCGGGGAGAATCTTTACAACCAGGCAAAACGCTGTCCTGTCGGCTATCTCGGTGAAAGGTATCCTCACGACGTCCTCACGAATTCGCCACACATTCCTCACTAAGGTTGAGTAATATCAAGAAAAGGGTGATTCCGTGAGGGGCAAATGCATTCTCGCCTGGTCAGAGGAACATTAATTGTCTTATGCTGGCAGCTGCTTGCACCAGGGTTAGCCTGGGCGGACGATGCGCTTTTACAAGCCGGGCAGCGCTACTTCCAACGGCACGACTACTCATCCGCTGAAGAGTTTTTCCGAGTCGCCTCGCAATCGCAACCGCCCACTGCCGAAGCTCACTACTGGTATGCAACCACATTGGCAAAGCGCTTTCGGGGCTCGGACGCCGTCATTGAATATGAGCGTTGTCTAGCGCTGCATCCGTCTGCGCTGATTGCCGACTACTGCCGCGCCGCACTTGCCGGATATGGCGTGGCGACCAGCGGAACACCGCAACTTGTGGCGCCGCGCCGTGTCAGCGGCTGGTCCGTCGGCACGCATTCTGCGCCGGTGCAGCCGATCAAGCTGTCTCAGAATCCGCGTGCACTGGATGCTGCCTCAGCTTCGGCGCGGATTAGAGATGAGGTCGGCGCAGAACAAAGGCGGCTGCATGATGCGGCGCAGTTCGCCGCGACTGAAAAACAATTGGAAGGAGCCGAATTCGCCGCGCGATATATGGACAAGATACCGCGCTCTACTCAGCAGCTACTGAAGCAACCGGGCCTCATTGCGGTACCTGGGCAGGTCAATCGCAGAGATATTTACTACGAGGAGATGGCTGACAGAGAAACCCGCAGGGCACGCGACAGTGTGTCGGCCATCGATCACGAGTATCATGACAGGCAAGATGGACTCGCTGCATCAGCGGAAAACCTCCAAGAGCAACTTACGGCGTCTCCCAGTGCGCATACCAGTACGCTACTGCAGCCGTTGGGCACAAATATCTATGTGCGCAACTATGAACCGATTGGTCCGGCCGTTGACGACGAACCAGTCTTCATTGCACCAATGAAAGCGCACGCTGAAAAATTGCATCCCTCCCCGGCATCGACGGGCGTCAGCCCGCTGAAGCCTCAAAACCAACCATGATTCGCCTGCACAGACTGCTTCTGCTTTCGTTGATCCCGATAATCTTTCCGATCAGCGCCTTTGCTGCCGCCGAAAAACCTCACGTCGCGAGCACGGTGCTGAAAGCAACTGTTGCAGAAAGCGTTGAGCAAATCGTCGCCGCGCAGAATCGCGCGCTCGGTTTTATCGCAAAAGACGATCCAGGCGGAAAAACCGCCACTGTCAGCCGTGTCATCATGGGAACGCCCGCCTGGTATCAGGGCGTGCGCGAAGGCGACAAAATCCTCAGCCGCTCTCTATCGGAGCAGCCGGGCGGACTTAACGGCAAGCTCGTTCTTGTTCGCGCGGGGCAAACCTTCCAGGCGGCATTGACTGCCTACGGCGATTACAGACGATTCTTGAACGCGCCCCAGGATGAGGCCGCCGCCCGGCCGACCAATAAGGCGGCCGCCATCGCTGTCGTAGCCGCGCATTCTGCGCAGCAGACAAACGCCGCCCTCGCGGAACAGCGGAGCGCCGGCGTCGCGCCCGCCTTGGAAAACCCGCAAGAAGCGCCGTCCACCTCTGCGGAAACTTTCGGACTCAATGCGCAGCAGACGGCTACTGTCCGCGCCACCAAGTTATTAAAAGGCAGAGATCTCGTCGTGTTGATTGACCGTTCCGGATCAATGAGCACCACCGACTGCCCACAAGCCATGTCCCGCTGGGACTGGTGCAAGATGCAAACCATGCAGCTTAGCCAGGATGTATCGCAAGTATTTCCGCGCGGGTTCACCCTCGTTCTCTTCAACAATCACACACTGGTTACAGAAAATGCGGATGTGAACGCCATTGCTTCGGCATTTCAAAACAACAAACCGGACGGCGGCACCGATACTGCCGGCGCGTTAACGCAACAACTGAAGGCATTTGGACAACGGAAAAACGAAGCGGCCACAAAACCACTCGTGTTGGTGGTAATCACCGACGGCGCACCCAACGATGAGAACAAACTGCGCAATACGCTTGTGGCAGCAGCTAACGACGCGACAAATGCCGACGACATTTCAGTGGTGTTCGTCGAAGTCGGTGAGGACAACCAGGCTACCGCGGATTTAGAAGACCTAGAACGAAATCTCAATCAGGAAGGCGCGAAATTCAACATCGTACATAGCGTTCTGTTTGACAGAGTGATCCAACGCGGACTGCTGCGCTCCGTGGCAGAAGTTGTGGCCAATCATTGAGAGCCTAATGTGCATTGGCTTTACCCTGTTGGCAGCCCGTGTTACTCTGGCTGCCTATGAGCATGTTTCTACTAGCTATCGCCGTCTCTTTCACCGCCACCTTCATTGGCTCGGTTTCAGGCGGCAGCACCTCGGTAATCACATTGCCTTGCTGGCTTTCTTTCGGCTTTCCGCTGCCCACCGCCGTCGCCGCCGACAAGACGGCTGGCGCGCTCTGGACCGCTGTCGCTTCACGCAACTACTTGCGGGGCAAACAACTCGACTGGCCGCTGATTCTGGGGCTGTCCGGCTTCGGCATTATCGGGGCAGTTTTAGGCACTCGCGTCACCGTCAGTGTTGACCCGCAACTCTTGAAGCGAGTGGTTGGCGGCATCATTCTGACAGTCGTGGCAATTTACTGGGTGAAAAAGGAATTCGGGTTGGAAACGACGGCACCAGCGGTGGGACGTTTCACCTGCTCTATCTTTGGTTTTCCCCTTGGGTTTTACGAGGGCATTCTCGGCTCGGGCAACTCACTTATCTCCTCTTTGACATTGTGCAAAAGTCGTGGATTCGATCTGCTCACTTCGCTTGGGCACTCTTACCTGGTGGCTTTCGCCTGGTGCGCTGCAGCGGCGATCGCCTACAGCGGCCAAGGATTCTTCAACTGGTCGCTGACGATTCCCGCGATCATCGGCTCCGTTCTCGGCGCCCAGACAGGTTCGATGCTCGGCTCACGCATGGGCGCCAAGCCGGTGAAGATCCTCTTCTCGGTCGCCGGCGTCTTCTTCGGCGGCAAGCTGCTCCTTGGTTTGTAACCAGCAGTTGTAGCGGCGGGCGGCTGTGCGGATGCTGAGACAATGAGCTAAATCTTTCAGACTGACGTATACACGGCGTTTCCTCCGGGCATATAATCATTACGGCTAAAAACTAATGGACATCAAATTCAGCACACAAATTATCGATGTGTCTGTGGCGCTCAAAGCGTTGCAACAATATCGCGATGGTGAGTACAAGCAAGCGATCGAAACCTTGCTTGTGATTTTGGAGACCGAACCGAACAACTGGGATGCCCGCCTGATGCTCGCCGCCTCTTACTTCGGCACGTCACAATTCGCTGCAGCAGAACGTTCTTTCCAGACAGTGCTGGATAAATGCCCCGTCGATGAACTGCGCGAGAAAGCACGCGCCGGCGTAGAATCCAGCCTCGCCCAACTAACAGGCAACCGTTCTGCGCAATCGCAGTAAAACAGCCGCCCTTCGTCATCGCCCAGGCGTTTCGGTTAGCCGTTCTTCTCCATTTGCGAGATCAGCTGCTCTTCCTTTTGCAATTCGTCTTTTTGCGCGAGTTTTTTGTAGATGTCGCGCAAGCTGCGGTGCGCATCCAGTGAATTCGGATAGAGTTCTACTGCGCGCTTGTAGTTGTTTGCTGCTTGGTCCAGTTTGTTGGCGGACTGATAGGCATCACCAATTAATATGTACGCAGGCGTGTAATAAGGATTGATGTCCGTCGCATGTTTCGCCGCTTCGATGGCGTGATCCGTATCGTTGCGCTTAAGGTAAATGCGGCCCATCACCTCGTACGCGTGGAACGACTTGCTGTTTAGATCGGTGGCTTTGCGAATGGCATCATCGGCGCCCTTCAAATCGCCCTTCGCCAACAAGACATGTGCCAGCTCAGTATAGGCAGCGGCTTGCAATTCCTTAGTGTCCTCTTTCGCCTCGATGGATTTGTGGCTGTATTTCTCGGCCTGGGCAAGATCGCCTTTCATGCGATGCGCCCGTGCTTCTAGAATCAACCAGGCGCGATCCTGCTTGGCGGCGTCAGGCAATTTTCCGAGTTGCTCAATAGCGAGATCCGGCTTACCCAGACGCAGCAACGTGTCGACTAAACCGGCGCGCTGCACTTCGCGATCCGGTTCGGGCAAAGCTTCAAAAGACTTGATTGCCTCTTGAGCAGTGGTGGTAGTGCGGTCGCGCAACGCTTTGGACTCAGCAAGCATCAAAGCATCTTGAGCGACGGTGGGACCATTTTTCAAAGAACGAACGATTTCCTCATAGTTGATCGCCGCTTCGGTATAACGACCCTCGGACAGCAGCAAGGTAGCCAGCGATCGCATCACAGCTTCGCGGCTGCCCTGCGCTTGCGTCAACTGTTGGAGCGCAAGAGCGGTAACAAAAGCTGTTTCGGCTTGCATGTAATCGTCATTGGCTGCGTACGTGTAACCGAGTGCTACCAGATCTTCCACTGATCCGGGATTGATGTTGAGAGCACGCGTGTAAGCGCGAGCGGCCGCGGAATAGTCGTGTTTTTGCAGCAGGATCGCACCCATCAGCCGGTGCGGCCGTGGATCGTTGCCGTCAAGATCAGCGGCCGTTTTCAGCTCTTTTTCCGCTTCGTCGATCTTGTCGGCCTTCAAGTACGCGTCGGCAAGACCCAAGTGCAAGGAAGCGACATCCGGCTGCAACTGGATCGAACGCTGATATTCGCCAACCAAATCATCCCAACGTTTTCCTTTGGTGAGCAGCTGCACCAGTTTTTGATGCGCGGCATTGTGAGCAGCCTGGCTGACAGGCGAGAGGCTGATCGCTTGTTTGAGGTTGTCCGCGGCGGCCGAGTCGTTGCCGGCGAGTTCGTTGAGCGCTGCCAGCTCGGTTAGCTCGAACGATTTGTCGGAGCTGAGATCGACGGCGCGCTGTTGCTCGGCGATTGCTTCGGTCAATTTATGTTGGTAGCGAAGAATCGAGGCTCGCGCCCGGTGAAACCGCGCATTGTCCGGCGCCAAGCGGATAGCTTTGTCGAGGGCGGCATCAGCTTCTCTTAAGCGCCACTGCTGTGTGTACACTTGCGACAGGCGATAATAATTCATCGGGTCATGCGGATTGGCTTTGACCGCAGAGTCGGCGACATCGAGTGCGCCGTCAAAATCGTTGCGCCCGATATGCAAATCCACAAGTAAGTCGCGCACTTCTTTGAAGTCGGGTTGAACGGCAAGTGCTTTTTGGTACGCTTCTTCGGCGGCCGGATTGTCCTTTAAGGTTCGCTCTTCGATAAAACCGATAGTGCGATATCCCCAGGCAAAATCAGGCGCGGCGGTTACCGCCTTGTTGCAATAATCTATCGCCTTGGCGGAGTTGCCAGTCTTGGCTGATACCGCGGCCAGTGCCATGTCGAGCACCACATCGCTGCTGTCACCGGCGGGCGTTAGACTCTCACCCAGCGTCGCTTCTTCGGCGAGTTTTTTCTGGCAAATGAGATTGTAAACCTCGACAATTTTCGGCACGTTGCTTTTCGAATCTGCCGATGCCAATCCTTGCACTTTCTGTGATAACGATTTGAGATCTTCGCCTTTGTCGAGGAACATGTAAGCGAATGCCAACCAGGCGTGATTGACACTGGGGGCGGTGGCACCGTCGGTGTCCGTCTTCAAGCGATCGACCAGATCGCTCCAATTGCCGCGATTGGCCAGAGGCAGCGCGTGAGAATCGAGCCCTGTCGCCGACTGTCCGATAGGCGTCTTGCCTGATTTGGCGAACGCCGGTTGCAACAAAAGGCTGGGATCGCTTGCCGGCAGCAAGTTGACGGCCGCCGATGCGCACACGACCAGAGAGACGGTTAATGAGGTGAAACGACTTTTTTTCATGGTACAGAAGATTTCTATGGCAAGGATCTTCTTAATTTTGCCATGAAAGCGGCAATTGAAACAGATGATCATCTTGCATGATAAAGAGTGCTTGGAAACGCTATTCCGCAAACAATGACAACTGCATGATTTCGTCCATCTCTAAATTTTGCGGTTTTGGCCCATCCAGAACTTTGCTGGCGCCGCTTTTACGCTGCATTTGCGACATCAGGCTGTGGGCGCGTCCGATGATTTTCTGGGGCAGTCCGGCCATGCTGGCCACATTGATACCAAAACTGCGGCTGGCGGCCCCTGGTATCACTTTGTGCATAAATTCGACGTGGCCGTCGTCTTCCTGGACAAGCACCTGGAAATTGGCGATCTGCTCGAAGAAATTAGTCAAGCCATTCAGCTCATGATAGTGAGTGGCAAATACGGTGCGGGCACGCACGTCGGTGCAAAGATATTCCGCGACCGCCCAAGCGATGGCCACGCCGTCGTAAGTGCTCGTGCCTCTGCCCACTTCATCGAGCAAGATCAGCGAGCGCCGTGTCGCGCATAAGCAGCATTGAGTGGTCTCGCTCATTTCGACAAGGAAAGTGCTCTGCCCTTGCGTAAGATCGTCCACGGCGCCAATGCGCGTGAAGATACGGTCGACTATGCCGATATGAGCGCTTTCGGCCGGAACGAAGCTGCCCATCTGCGCCAAAAGAACAATGTGGGCAATCTGGCGCAGATAACTTGATTTGCCGGACATATTGGGACCAGTCAAAATAATCATTTGCTGGCTGCGGTTCTCGCCGCAGAGCGCAACATCGTTGGCCACATACATGCCCATGGGCAATATGCGCTCTAAAACAGGATGACGTCCGTTGGTTATCTCGAGCGTCAGCGAATCATCAACAAACGGCCGGACATATTTATTTTCAGCAGCCACAACCGCCAGTGACAGCAAGGCGTCGAGAGCGGCAATATGTTGTGCTGTTTCACGCACGGCGGTGCCATAGCCTGTAAGCTGATTGCGGAAGTCAACGAATAGCTTGTACTCGAGGTCGCCTTGGTTCTTTTCGGCGTTAAGAACTTTCGCTTCGTACTCTTTCAATTCAGGCGTGATGTATCGCTCGGCATTGGTTAAAGTCTGCTTGCGGATGTAATCTTCGGGAACCGAATTTTTGTTGGCGTGCGTGATTTCAATGTAATAGCCGAAGGTGGAATTGAAATTGACTTTCAGCGAGCGAATTTGCGTGCGTTCTTGCTCTTTGCGCTGATACTCTTCAATCCACTGTTTGCCGCCGGACAGCAGCTGGCGAATTTCATCGAGGTCCGCGTTGTAGCCTCCGTTGAATATGCCGCCTGTTGTCAGCTCGCGCGGTGCATCGGCCGAAATGGCATGATCAATTTTGATCGCCATTTCCGTGAGCGCGGTATCTACCTGGCTGAGCGGGCGCAACAAGGCACTTGTGGTGCCGGAAAGATAGCGGCTGAGTTCGGGCAAAACGGCCAACGACTGCGCGATTGCCCAAAGATCGCGGGGGCTCACCGAGCTCGACGCCAGACGAACGCCGAGGCGCTCGAGATCGCAAAGCCGCGACAGACAAGCCGAAAGCCCCTGGCGCCGATCGGCACTATCGACGAGCTCTTGCACTGCGTCCTGGCGCAGGCGAACACCTTCGACCCCGGCCAACGGCTTCAGGAGCCAACTGCGTAACACGCGGCTGCCCATGGCGGTTTGCGTTTTATCTAAACACCACAACAAGCTGCCTTCGAAGCTGCGCTCTCGGACGGTTTCCGTTAGCTCCAAATTGCGTCTGGCATTGTCATCGATGACCAGGTGATCGTCGGCTGAGTAAGTGCTGATGCCTGTGAACTTGGGCATCTCCTTGAATTGCGTTCGCTCGAGATATTCGAGCACGGCCCCTGCGGCACCGACTGCCAACGGCAAGTTTTCGCAGCCGAAGCCCTCGAGGGTTTTCACGCCGAAGGTCTGCATAATGCGCCTGCGGCATGGCTCCAGTTGGAAGAACATCGACGGGCGACCGCTGACCCGGTAATTGTTTTCCAGCCCGGGTGGAACGGTGAGCACTTCTTGCGGGATGCCGAGACTGCCACCGCTGACGGTGCGCTTCGCGGCTAGAATTTCACGAGGCGACAGACGACCCAATTCGAGCAGCAAGCGACTTTCCGGAAGCTGGGTGACAAAAAACTCGCCGCAGGATGCATCAACACAGGCAAGTCCCCAGAGCGATTCCTGGCGCGACTCTAAAGCAGGCTGAAGCCCGCCGGTACCATTGCTAAGCGGGCTGCCGCCCGCCGCTACGGTATCGGCGGTTGTCTTGCTGACTTCGCCGGCACGAAAAATGGCCGCCAAATAATTGTTCTCTCGCACCGGCAGCAGATTGGACTCCAGCACCGTGCCTGGTGTCAGTATCCTTGTTACTTGCCGCTCAACTGGTCCCTTCGAAGCACCGACGACTCCCACTTGCTCGCAGATGGCCACTGAATAGCCTTTTCCGATCAGCTTCGCTACGTAGAGTTCGCAAGATTTCACAGGGACGCCCGCCATCGGCACTCTGCCGGCGGGATAGCTCGGGTCGGGGCGTCCGGTGAGCGTGATATCAAGCTCGCGAGCGCCTACGTGCGCATCGTTGTCGAAGAGCTCGTAAAAATCGCCGAGACGAAAAAACAACAGCAAATCGGGATGCTGAGCTTTGATATCCCAATATTGCCTCATCAATGGAGACAATTGAGCATCTGCTGAAGCGGCTGAGTTCCGGCCTATGCGCTGCGCCGCCCCTGCGTCATCATTTGCCGCGAACTTATTTAGATTTTGCGGCACGGCGGATTGGCTTAGGTTTTCCTTCATCGGGCCCTGCCAGGTAACAGAACAAAACAAGCACTTAATGATAACTTGCGTACTCAAGCTCGCCGAATAAGCTTCTGGTAATATGAGCGTTCTAGAGGTCTGTGATTTCCTCAAACGTATTTATTTTGGGGTGCAACGAATATGCTTTTCGCAAAAAAAATAACCTGGCTGACCCTGTTCAGCGCTTCCACTGTTTTGATTGGCTTCAGCAACCTAACTCTTCCTGCCCTGAGCGAAACCGTCTCAGCGAAAGAGAAGAGCAAACCGGCCGCTGAAAAAACCGAAAAGAAAGAGCCGGAGAAAAAAGAAGCAGCCAAGGCACCAGAGCCCAGCTACGAGGGCGCTGCCGCCGTCAATCCTGAGGAGCTGGTCAAGCATCCTCACGAATACATGAATAAGCTGGTCAAGTTCACGGCTGGATTTTCTTCTTTCAGCAGCCTGGCTCTTGATTATCCAAAAGAACACCCCATGCGCGAATCAAAGAAATATCTCTCGCTTTTGATTCTTACTCCCGGCACGCCGCAAGGCGCGAAGATTCCTCTGTCCGAAATGAAATTGTCGATGGCTATTCCGAAAGACAAAGATCCCGAAACCGATTTGCTCGCCAAGCTCAAGGAAGGAGACCAAGTCGAAATCATCGGCAAAGAATTCAGCACAGCTCTCGACGATCCGTGGATAGATGTCTTGCGTCTGAAAAAAATCGGTGGCAGTAAGGACGAAGACAAGAAAGTCGCTTCCGGTGAGTCCGATAAAACGGATAAAACGGATAAATCCGATAAATCCAAATCCGATGAGAAATCCGGAACACCGGGTAAATCGGAATAGATAAGTCATAATGTGACCTAGCAGCGCCCACTCGCGCTCGTCGGGAGGAACAAGGGGGATGACAGTGGCTGACACCGCACAAATTCAATCGCTTCTATCCGGATTGAACGGCAAGCACGGGATTTTAGGATGCCTGCTTGTCAGCCCAGAAGGCGGAGTCGTGTCATCATCCCTGCCGCCGGACATCGACGTGGGCACGCTAGGCGCACTGAGTGCCACCCTCTTTTCCAACAATGACGTGTCGCTGCAACGGATGAATCGCGGAGCGCTCACCCAAATGACGCTTTTGACCGATCAAGGCATCTTGCACTTTTACCAGGTATCCAACCACTTCCTGGTCGTGCTCACCGCCAAAGGCCAGCGCATTAATTTGGAAGGCTTGATTCGCTCGGTCGAAGAGCAAAGCGCCAATATCGCCAAGGTCCTGGCATAGAAGCCTGGTAGGCAAATAGCGTACCGCTCGATTTCTGCCGGTTGCCCGGTCGGGCGCCGCGGCTTCGCGCCGGTTGCCCACTCGGGGACGCCGCAGCTTCGCTATGAGAAATCATCGTTTTTGGTGATAGTACGGGCGGCGGGGTCTTTTTCCTCAATGCGCTCGAATGCCCACGGGATGACCTTTTTCCGTTACAAGACCGGAAGTGGAGATGGCGCTTGACGACATCGAATTCGATGATTTCTCATAGCGCTTTGACGACCAATGGTCGGCCTGCGGATTTTTGCTTGACATCAGATCTGTATTGGGCTTGACTGTACCTGGCAACGATCGCATGACAACCGCCGATTCAGGGCACATAAAACTGCGGATGCCCCTGCGTTCATTCATCACTTACCAGGTCGACAAAAATGCGTTTTGATCGCGCAAAAACTCTCACCGTGCTGCTGGCAGCGTCCTTCTGTCTGCAGACGCCGGGCTTTTGCGCGCGTTTTGTTGACACGTCCGGCAAGTGGACAGAGAAGTACATCAATAGTTTGTCCGATAAAGGCATCATCCTGCCGGCATCTGACGGCAAGTTCAACCCGGACAAGCCGGTGACTAGAGCCGAGCTGGCTGAGTGGCTGGTGAAAATTCTGGGTCTGGAAAATCAACCGGTGCCGTCATCCTCGAGCTTCCCTGACGTCAAACCGACCGATCCATTTTTCCGCGCGGTCGAGATCATCAGGCAAAACAATTACATCTCGGGCTACGCGGATGGTTTTCGCCCGCGTCAATTCATTCAACGCGCCGAGGTGATTACCATTTTGTCGCGCACTCTCAATGCTCCAGAGCCGGATTTGAACCGGATAGCAGCTGAGATGGCCAAGTACAGCGACAGCGACAAGGTGCCCGGTTGGGCAAAGACAGGCATCGCCGAAGCGTCCATAGCAGGCATTATCGTCAACGATGAGAATTCCAAGCTTCTCAATCCCACATCAATTGCCACCCGCGGTGACACGGCGGCATTGCTGAGCAAGCTGGACGAATACAAAACACAGAAGGACATCGATAGGCTGTCGGCGTCGGCGCCGACAGCGACAGGCACCGCATTTAGTGGCGCGCCTGCTGCCCCGCAACAGCCGCCGTTCAGCGCGGCGGTGAGCAGGGAAATGTACAATCCGCCTGCGGGCACCTTGCCGCCACCGCAGTATCCGGCGGCGCCCTTCTCGCAGCCGCCGCAATACGCGCCGCCGCCTACACAACAACAATATTCATCGCAAACCGCCTATGGACAGCCGCCGCAATTTGGCCCGGCCGGCGGCTATCAGCAGGCGCCACCCGGCTATTTGCAAGGCGGAATCACTACCGTCGCCTCGGGCACCAATTTTCAAGCAAAACTGATGAACACGCTCGATTCGGCATCGAGTCAACAAGGCGAACCAGTTCAGGCGACCTTAGGACAACCGATCTATTCTAATGGAATTGAAGCGGTACCGGCAGGCAGCCGACTGATCGGAAGTGTAACCAGTGTGCTCTCCGCTAAGCGCTTCAAGGCCGGCGCCAACGGCAAAATTGAGATCAAGTTCACCGAGCTGGACACCCCTGACGGCAGGAAGTTTCCGCTGGCGGCTACCGTCGACGGCGGCCAGATTCGACTAACCGGCGGCACCAATGCCGGACGTGCCGGTAAAGCGCTGATGACCACCGGCATCGGGGCCGGCGGAGGCGCCGTGGTCGGCACCGCCCTTGGTGCCATAGTCGGCGGCATGTCCAACAGCCAAAACATGGGCAAGTCAGTAGCCATGGGCGCCATTTTCGGCACGGCAATCGGCGCGGGCGGCGGCGCAGTAGCAGGCGTCGTGCGCAAAGGCTCCGAAGTCAAATTCCCGGCCGGTATGTCGCTGCCAATCAAACTCGATGCCGCACTGCAAATCACTCCGCAGCCACCACAACCTTATTACGGCACCGGAGCAACGAATTAGGCGATTTTGTCTATCCCACGTGCACCTTCGGCCGTTTCGCCGGATCGTGCTCTGCTTCTCGCAGAATTTCGCGGGTCACAGGCGCGGTTTCACCTTCGCCGAAAAACAGATACTTCATGATATAGACAATGGGATTGCCCTCAGTCCAGCCGACATAAAGATGCGGAGTCGTGTGGGTTTTATCTCTGATGTGCAGCAATAGAGCCGCAATCGTGTTTGGTACGGCCGCACTTTCGCAGCGCAAAATGCGATAGCCGTCGCTCGTTTTTATCCCGTGCACTGCCAGCATATCCGAGGTAAATTCCGAAGCATCGGCTACACTCACCTCGAGGAAGATAAACGGCCCCTCCAGGTTGTGCAATTCGCGTGCCTCAAGCTCTTTCTTGGGATAAAGAATTCCACCCGGTCTGTGCGCCACGATGCGCACGGCGCCGTTGCGCTGGGCGTCGTCCATGACAAACTGCTCGGCCGGTTCATCGAGAGCCACCTTCTTGATGCGCAACTCAGTAGTGCGCATGGCCCGTGAAATTAGCGAGGTGGCAAGAATAATCAAGATGAATATCGAGGCAATCTTCAGTCCGTCTGGACGTTCAATCATGTTGGTCACTGCCGTATAAATGAAAACCAGCGTGATCAATCCGTAGAAGAAACGGCGAATCGGATTCGTTTTCCAAACAACCAGCGTGCAAGCAAGAGCCGCCGACGTCATCAGCACCAACACGCCTGTGGCATAGGCACCGCCCTGGGCGTCGACGTCCGCATTGAACCACCAGGTCACTGCCAGTCCAACCGCTATGAAAAATACAACCAGTGGTCTGACTGCTCTTGTCCAGTTAGGCGCCATGCCGTAACGAGGCAAATATCGCGGCACCAGATTCAGTAAACCAGCCAATGCCGACGCCCCGGCAAACCATAATATGAGCACGGTAGATAAGTCATAAATCGAGCCGAACGGAGCTGGGACCAAGCCATGAGCAAGATATGCCAGAGCCCGTCCGTTAGCGGTGCCACCAGGCTGAAATTCCTTTTCGGCGATGAGCAGAGTAGTGATAATCGAGCTGCCAATCAAAAACAAACTCATGATAATGGCAGCCGTACGCAGCAGCCAACGCGCATTTTCGATTCGGCCCATCGGTTTGTCCGGATTGTCGCCGGCGCGTCCCTGGACGTGCGGCATTACGGCCACGCCGGTTTCAAACCCCGACATACCAAGAGCGAGTTTCGGAAACAAAAGGCATGACACTGCCACCATCGTCCAGATGCTGCCGTGTTCGTGAAACAATCGCCCGGTCCAATCGTGAAACTTCTCCGGGTGCATGGCCAGCTGCGAGCAGCCGGCACCGACGACCACCACGTTCAAAGCAAGGTAAACGCCGACGATCCACACACAAACCCCGATCGCTTCGCGAAATCCTTTCATGAAAACGGCGCCCAATACCAGCAGCATGAACACCGTAACCAGCATGCGATTGTGCAATACAGGCGGAAAGAACGGGTTTTCGATCAAGTGTGTAGCGGCGTCGGCGGCCGAAAGTGTGATCGTAATGATGAAATCGGTCGCGGCAAACCCCAGAAGCACAAGCACCAGAAGTTTGCCCTTCCATCGAGGCAATAATCGCTCCAACATGGAGACGCTGCCCTGCCCGTGAGGGCTTTCTTCCGCGACTTTGTTGTAAATCGGCAGCGCGCCCAACAAAGTCAAAAGTACAAGAATAATGGTGGCAATGGGCGATAGCATGCCCGCCGCCAAAAAGGCAATACCGGGCGCGTACCCGAGTGATGAGAAGTAATCCACGCCCGTAAGCGTCATTACTTTCCACCAAACATCCTGATGCTCGGCTTTCTTGCCGGTGTCTCGTACACCTTCGAAAAACCAGCGTCTGGCGCGGTTGCTAAATGATAGAGATCGCCGCTCTGGCAAGTCTTCTTCCGTTTGTTGCGTGGCGCTTGTCTCGATGGAATCTAGCGAAGGGCCTTCTGCTGACCCGTGCTCTGTATCATGTGTCATCGGATTCCTGGCTTTGGGAGAACATTCATCGAAGTTCTGCCCAATGCATTATATGCGCAGGGGTCATGATAGCGCTTTGACAACCATTAACTGTACATTAATCCCCACCATACCGCCTTTGTCTAACCTCGAAGCTAGCCACGGCTTCATCAAAGTGCTTGGGCTGAAACTCAGGCCACATGATGGGTGTGACATACAACTCCGTGTAAGCGGACTGCCACAACAGGTAATTGGACAGGCGCATCTCGCCGCCGGTTCGTATCATTAGATCGGGATCAGGTATGTCGCCTGTGTACAAATATTTGCTCAACAGCTCCGGCGTGATATCGGGCTCATTCACCTTTCCCAATTGCACGTCGGCAACGAGACGTTTGACTGCAGTTGTAATTTCGAGACGCGAACCATAGTTTAGAGCCACTTGCAGATGCAATCCGCTGTTGGTGCGGGTTTTTTCCATGGCGCTATTGAGTCCCTGCTGCAACTCGGCCGGCATATGCTGCAAATCCCCGATGAAACGCAGTCGCGCACCGGCCTTGGCTAGCTCGTCCAGCTCGGTCTTGAGGACCTCATTGAACAGCTGCATCAGATAATCCACTTCGTCGTGGCCCCGCTGCCAGTTTTCGCTGGAAAAGGCATAAACAGTAAGGTATTCCAGCTTTCTGGCGGTGACGTGCTTGACCAGGCGCTTCAGCGCTTTCACGCCTTCCTTGTGTCCGAAGAACCGCGGCAAGCCGTGCTTGTCCGCCCAGCGCCGATTGCCGTCCATGATGATGGCCACGTGCTTGAGCGGCAAGGACTCGGCGGCGCCGGCGCTCTTACGCTCGGACTCTGACTTAGTGTGTGCCTTGGCTATTTTCGGCACGGACTCACCTCTGGTGCGCCAATTTTACCTACGCCTTGCCTGACCTCGGCTCGCAAATTACCAACATCTATGGAAGAATTCAAGAAAGTATATATTACCTGCCGGGGCGGCTCTGATACTATTCCAGCCCTATGCTCCTAAAACCGACTTTTCTCATCGACGGCGACGTCACCGACATCAATCTCGACGTGCTGTCCGGCGCCGGCATTCGAGGGCTGATTTTCGATCTCGACAGCACCCTGGTGGCACCGCATTCCGGACACGTGACGCCGGCCGTGGCATCATGGCTCGAACAAGCTCGCGCCAGATTTAAAGTCGCAGTCGTCAGTAATAACAAACGCGATCCGTACATCCAGGAAGTGCAACAACTTTTGGATATGCAATGCATAGGCTGCGCGGCCAAACCAAGCACCAAAGCGTTTCGCCAAGTTTTGCAAGACTTTCAGTTGGCACCACATGAAGTGGCGGTGGTCGGAGATCGTCCACTCACCGATGTGCTCGGCGGCCAACGCGCCGGCATGAAAACAGTATTGGTGATGCCGCTGAAATCGATGAACGAGCCTGGATGGATCAGAATGTTTCGAAGATTGGAACGCGTGTTTATCAGATCTTAGAGTAATATATTGCCTGGCGCGCAGCGGTTTGGTATCTCCGGAAAACATCCAACCGATATATGCACAAGCAGGCATCTTTTGCTGTTTCAGCACTGATCTCGATTTCGACGGTGACATCGCCGGCGGTTGCAGCCGACTTCGCCACGTCCACCGCCTCTGGCGGTGATTCGGTGACAGTGGGCTCGCATGGTTCGATTCACTATTCTCGTGCGCCCAGATTCAACTCCGAAGCGCGCAGATCGCTTGCTCAGGTGCTACCCGTGCCTGCGAATACGGCACCGAGGACGGTATCGCCGCCCCCTGCGCGTGCCTTCGGCTTGCGCCCCGGCTACATCAGGCTCCAGCCGACCGAGCCGGCACATCGCACCATCGTCAACCACCTCCAACGGGGCTTGTCCTTGCGACAGCAGGGCAATCTGGACGGCGCGCTTGTCGAGTTTTTGAAAGCGGCGCAGGAAAATCCCTCTCAGGTCCGTGCATTTTACGAGCAGGCACTTATTTTTAAACAGAAGGGCCATAGCAAACTTGCACAATCGGCGCTCCAGCAGGCATTGACCGTCAAGCCCGATTTTCATGACGCGCGGGTGTTGTTGGCCTCTCTTTACCTGCAAGACGGCGATTTATCCCATGCCACCAAAGAGCTCTTTACCTCACTGGGGCTCGACCTCGACAAAGGCTTCGGCTCACAAAAGATGCCGCCGCCGACGCCCTTGCGCCAACCCAGCATCGTCCAGACTCCGCACGGAAGGTTGCCCGTACCCTCCGGCAAATCTATGGCAACGGCGGGCGAAACCCCGCCGAATTCCGGCTCAGCAGGCTCTGTCGTCGGCGGCGCCAGCCCGGTTGGAGAAGCCGCACCATCGGTAGTGCCGCAAGCGGTGAAAGACATTGTCGGCATTCGTGCCGCCGCATCGCCGCCGTCCGGCACCGATGCATTCAATGAGGCCCATGGGCAACAAGGCTCAATGTCTGGCGAATCCCGGCAAGCGACAGCCAATAATGCCGGCAGCCCGGTTAATCAGGATCCTACCGGCTCGTTTTCCGTCAAAGAAATCAGCAGCGAGCAAAGCAGTGACGAGCAATTTCTCAAGAAAATTCTGGGATTCAATCCACCGGTAAGCAGCATTGCCGTACCAGGCGCAGCGCCTACACCGCCTGCGCTGCCAGAGCAAGCAGGGACATCAGTAGTCGGATTGGATGATCATCCTGTGCCGAAAGGAGCAGGCGAAGCCAAAGTTTTACACGCCTCCAACAATCAGGCAGAGCAATTGCTCAGACAACTGAAGGGCGCGCCACAGAAAACTGACAGCTTTAGCTGGTTCAATCCGTTTTCCTGGTTCGACAAGCCCAAAGCAGCACCGCCCGCCGAAAAAAAACCGGCTAAGCCCGATGTTGCCGCCGTAAGCAAAGTGCAAAAGCAAGCCGAGCATGAACTCGCGGCTCAAAAGAAGTCCGAAGAGAAGAAAGCCGAACAACAATTGGCCGCTGATAAGAAAGCGGAAGAAAAAGCGCGCAAGAAAATAACGCACACGGATTTCAATCCGGTGCAAACCCTGGAAGTTACTCCCACCGAGGAAGTTCACAAACCGGATCACCCCAGCCTGCTCAAAAAAGCATTTGGCTGGATTCCGGGATTCAAGGACGCCGAGCCGCATGAGCCGGCGCAGTACTCCTTGCCCCCGGCTCCATCCATAACCAGTGCCGATGGGGCAGCACCAGCGGCGGTGCCACCACCCTCGACGCCCGCGCTGCAGGCACCGGCACCGGGACAACCAGCTGCACCGACAGCCGCCTCCGAGTCCGGCTCTATGATCGCGGCGGGCTTACGGCCGCCGGCCGGCGGCACTGCAGCTATTCCAGCACCACCCACTCCGTCCACTAATACGGATGCACTGCAATCCGTTTTGAAAATGTTGCCTAAAGACATCGCCCAGAATATCGAGCAAGTGCTCATGCCCGGAAAAGACCAGCCGGCGCCCGTTTCGGGCGATTCGCCCGCTGTCGCCGGCATCAACAAAAACGTCTTCGAAAACCTTGTAACTGCCCGAGTCTCATCTTCCTCAATGCCGGAAGCGGCACCGCCGCCGGTATCAACACCAAATACGGTTGCACCACCACATGCGGTATTAACACCGTATATAGGGTCGATACCGAATACGGTACCAACACCATATACGGTGGCTGTCCAGAATGTCGCCACGCCGGCGCAGTCACCGCCAGTCGACAATACAACAAATACAGCTGCGCGTGTCGTCGAAACGACTCTCGAAGCTCAAGTGGCACGCGCCGGCATTTACATACCGCCGCAACTGCGCACCGTGCCGCCGCGCGCTGGACGCCTGGCGGCCCAGGGCTTCCGCTTTATCTCGCCGGAATTGGTATCGCCACAGCAGTATGTGATTAAGGGAGCGCATCCGCGTCCCCACCCGGCCGCACATCAACAAACCACACAACAGGAAGACCCATCGGCTGATTCCTGGACGAAGCGCATGCGCTACTTGTTAGCCAACGGCACGGGATCACTAGCTCCGGGAGAAGCCTTCATGTTCTCCGAAGAAACCGGCGAAGGCGTATTTTTCATGCCGGACGGCAGCAGCATCCGCAGAAAGGTTGCTAAATCGCTGGGACATGAAGCGGTAGTTCAACTGCGTCGACCGGACATCTACAATGACAAAGGCGAACTCCAATACAACCTTGCGGTCATGGGCAAGGTCATCTTGCCCATGAAAAACGAGAGCGTCGAACGCATGCCCGGGCACTTCGACAACAATGCCTCCGTAAAAGAATTGCTAAACCGCGAGCAAGGATTCCTCGGCTGGCTCAAGGGCGTGTTCACTTTGTAGGGACTACCGCAGTCTGATGTCAGTTAACGCCGCTTTAACGCTTGCTGTTCTATGGTTTCATTACGCGAATGCGGTTTACTTCATTCCCGGGGGCGCTATGGGACTCGAACGACACCTGGACGCAACCACGCAAGTCAGCCCGCGCGCCGAATCACTGAATCAGCTATTCGAGCGCAATCCACGCATTCCGAACACGGCCGGTGATGCGGCGAATTCTGCTGTTCCGGCTGCTCGCATTAATGGCGATTCCATAGATTTTGGTGCCAAGCTAAGCAATCAAGGCGACGCTCACGGACAGCGTTGCAAACCGCCCGACCAGCCACCGCCGGCGGATCATGAGAAGGTGCATCAGTTGGAAGACCAGGCTAGAGCGCAGACGAAGGGCTGGGAGCCTACCGACGCGCCCTCGCAGGACCAACTCAACAAGAAGATTGGCGACAACAATTTTCTCTACTGGGGAGACGCGCATGCGGTAGATTCCGAAGCCAGATTTAAAAACGCACTGCCCGGGCTAAAAAATGCCGGCGTGAACACTATCGCGATAGAAGGCATCGGCCAAGACAAGCAAGAACTGGTGAACAAGTTCGTGGCGGCCACACCAGGGACGCAGGAAGAACAGAAGCTAAAAGACGAAATCAAACAGTACCTCACCGATACCGGACCGAAAGATCCAAACTGCAATCCAGTTCAAGAATGGATCGATAAAACTATGGCCGTATTGCATGACGCTAAAGACCAGGGACTGAAAGTGCTTGCGCCGGAACCCATTGGTTATCCGCAATCGACGAACCGGGACGCCAATTGGAATAACGTCATACAGCAAGATCGCAAGGCAAACACGAATCCGAATTCGAAGCTATTGATCTTTGCCGGTTCAGGGCACTTCGTTCGCGGTTTAGCGCCAACCGGTGCAATTCCCAACGAAAACATCGCCGACATATTTCAACGACAAGGTGTTAAAGCGGTTGATCTGACACCGCCGTCCTTGATTCCCACACAGTATTGAACGAACGCAAGGCGATGCAGGGCGATGCAAGGCGTCTCCCCTACTCTTTTACTTTCTCGACCATCCAGCGGTTGAAAGTTTCGGGCTGCGAATCCATGCAGTTATGTCCGGCCCATTCGATAATGGTCATCGTAGAATTGGGCAGCGCTTTGTGCATCTGTTCGCAGTAGACGTATGGTGCCACCATGTCCAGTCGCCCCACTGCAAAATGCACCGGGCACTTCGCTTTAGGAACATTCGATGCATAATCCATCTCGCCGAAGTTCAAGGCAATTTGCTCCAGCGCATGCTCATTCGTAGCAATAAGTTCGCGACTGCGCCAATCGAGATGCTGATGCAAACCTGAATTCTTCAAGCTGTGATACGGCCATCCCATAAACCAGCGGAATGCTTCTTTGGTGATGCGCGGCACTCGTCCCGGCATTGAGACCGCCAGGATCTTCGAAACTAGGTCCTCATGACGTTCCGCAAGGTGCATCGAAATAATTGCACCCAGTGAATGGCCTGCAAACACTGCCGGTTTTTTCAAATCAATATCGGCAAGCGTATCGAGAATGTCCTGCACATGCGCTTCTATATCCGTCTTCTCGCCGGGTTCGAACGATTCACCATGCCCGCGTAAGTCCGGCACAATGCAGCGAAAACCGAGTTCGATCAACAAATTGATCTGACGCCGCCACATCTCAGCACGAGCCCCAGTGCCATGGAGAAGGACTATGTCTCTCCGGCAGCCTGGTTCGCGGTAGATTTTGGTTGCGAGTCGCACGGAGCCACCTCAGCTTCCGACTGCGAAACATCAGTCAATACAATCGGCGGCGCGCAATAGCCCAAAATTTGTTTTGCGATTTCGAAAATACCGGTGTCGGTAAGATCGAATTCGTACACACTTGGCAGTTTTGATTGCAGCCGATCTGCTTGTGGTTCAAACAATTCAATAATATCAATGATATCTTCGGGCTGCCGAACCGAACCGGCCAGGTTGTGATCAACCAACATATCAATAGTGCCGCGCTCTTGCGGCATCGGTTGGGTAATGACGTCGAAGACCAATGGCAGCCGCCGCGCCAACGCTTGATAAGTCGTCAGTCCGCCGGCTTTTGTGACCATCAGATCAACTGAAGCCATCAGATCGGACATGCAATCGTGGAATGGCAGTACCGCAGTCGGCACGTCAGATTCAGCAGCTGCCGCCATCGCTTGCTCGTACAAGTCGGTATTGTGACCACAAAGAAAGATCGCTTGCAGCGGGCGTCCGACCCGCGAAAGCTCGCGGTAAATTTTCAGCATATTGCCGCCGCCTGCCCAGCCGGCGTTGATGCAGACAGTTAGCGCATCCGTAGCCAGCCCCAAGTGAGACAGGAATTTGGCTCGGCTCATCGTCGGCTCGCTGAAAAAATCCGGATGCACCGGCATTCCCAGCGACATCACGCGTTGTTCTTGTAGACCAAATTGCACGAGCCTGTTTTTAACAAGGTCGTTCGGAACGATCGTGAGATCTACTTCCGGACAGGCCCATGAGCGCCAGAGGTCGGCATTAGGATCGGTAACCACCACAATTAACTTGGTGTGCAGCCCTAAACGGTGGACAGCCGCGGCCAGCAAATGGTTTTGCATGGGATGCACGGAAACCACCACCGACGGCTGATGATCCATCAACAGCTTGTCGAAATAGCCTCTGGTCAAAAGCGTGTTCAGCCCGCGCTCCGGACGAATGACATGCAAAAACCAGTAGTAATATTTCATCAGCGGCTGCTTATGCCGCAATAAGTAGTTGTACGTCTCGGCGAAGAGTCGATTAATTGGATGACACTTTTCAGCAATGGTGTCTTTGATGAGGTGGACGGCGCCCTGATTGCCAGACTGAGCAAGAACGGCTTGCAATGCCGCTTCTACGGCTTCAGCCGCGCTGCGATGACCGCCGCCCGTGTCGGAAAAATATATGCAGACGTTTTGAGACATTGGCACCTTTCGATCCGCAGCCGGGCGCGTGTCTGTTAATCTAAAGAGGTTTTCGCGGCAACCAGTTGGCTGGCTCCACTCCTCCGCACCACGCGACAGACATAATGTACCACCGCACCGCATTTCAAACGCTTCGCAAAAATTCTTTGTCGGTACTACTGGCTGTAGCCGCCACGCTTTCAGCTTCGACGATAAGCTTGGAAGCTCAAGAAATTAGGGGCGGTGAGCGATCGGCAACTGCATACTTCCCGCTGGCTACAAATGTAAAGGACTTTAAAACCCGGCCGTCAAACGTCGACATATACACTTTCGACGACCATCCGCTTGGCAACAGGCAGCCATTGCTGATGGTTCATGGAATGCGTGGGGAGTTCTGGAGCGACTGCTTCCGCTGGCAAAAGCTATGCCGGTTTTTGAGCCGGAACAGCGACTTCAGCGCCCGCTACAAGATTTTCTTCGCTCGCTACGACAGTTATGCGCCGCTGCCCAAGTTGACGCTGCAGCTCCAATCGGCAATTGCACACTTATCGGACGCTGCGCAGCAACGCCCGATTTCCATCATCGCCCTCAGCATGGGCGGCAACATCGTGGTGGATGCGATGACTGATGCAGCTACCGATGCGCGCATAAATCGCGTCGTCACACTTGGCACGCCATTTCACGGGTCGCCATTGTTTACTTCGGGTTGGATGCAGTACAGCATGATGAAATGGCACATGACGCCATTGACACAGCTCGATAGCTGCTTGCCGTACGAAATCTATTTCGGTAAGCACGAAAATCTTCTCACCGACTTGCACTGGGACAACAGCGATTCGATGTTGCCGTCGGTGAATAAGTACCGGATGTGGTTCCATCCGACACGAGTGCTCAGCCTCGATCCACAGACAACGGCGAATCAAGCGGTGCTGAAAATAAACGACAGCAAATTGAACAGAAGCAAGTTCACCGTATATGGTGGCTATCTGAATAACGAAATCGCTCTCGAGGGCAAGCAGGGGTTGTTGAGCTCGTTGCTGGAGTCACCGGTTTGGTTCTCGCGCACCGTTGTGCCGGAGCACTTGGGCAACGAACACGCAGTATTGCGCTACCTGAATAGAGAGATGGCGCACGCCATAGTTGCCGACGCAGCGGATCAGCAAACTGGGGCCGCCTACGGCCTCAACGACGGCATCACTCCGCTTTCAAGCAGCCTGTTTTTACCGGCGGGTTCCATGAACAAAGTCTCAATCCGCACCCAGGATGAAGTATCAAAACTGAAGGGACTTGTCGATGTTCACCGCGCGCGCGTATTTGCCAACATCGACCACCTGACATTCATCGATGAATATCGACCTGGCGGCGCCGGTTCCGAGCTGCGTGATGAGCTGTCGGCGGACGCAAAGAGCAAACCGATGTTCAAATGGATATTGGACGACTTGCTCTTCGACGGCAAACCCGACGAGTTGGCTACCGGTTCTATACAGCGCCAGACCCCCTAGACCGGATATCGCAACCAGGCGATGGTTCACTGCGCTGTCGAAGCGGCAGGCGTCGGATGGCGCGCAGCCAGGAGCGGGCTATCGCCCGCCGCTAGCATCGCGTTTCCTCGTGAGGCAGTTTCCTCACTCAATTTGAAAATTGGCGCGTCCAAATTTTCCCAATCGCGCAGACGGCAAGTGAGAATTAAGATTTGGAATGACTGCGACGCGCGTTCAAGCGCTCTCTGCATTTTTTCGAATCGAACCTGATCGGAATATACGAGCGCATCATCGAGAATTACCAAGGCCGGGCAGTTGTTGCCGGCCAGAACATGCGCAAATGCCAGCCGCATCAACACCGACAGCTGCTCTCTGGTTCCTAAGCTGAGGCTGTCATAGTGCTCGTCGCACTCAGCACGCCGCAACGTATTGATCGCGAAGCTGGCCGGATCGAAGAAAAGTTTGCCGCCATCGAACACTTGAGAAATATACGGATCGAGATGGGTGAGGATGGGTTGCAGCAATTCACTTTTGGTTCGTTGCTCGGCGCTCGTTAGCGTTTCATACAGCAGCTTGATAGCCGACGCCTTTTTCGACAGACGAGCGGTTATTTCTTCCTGTTGCTGTTTTTTCTCAGCAGATTTCTGGAATTCTTCAGCGATGCCTGCTTTACCAAACGTGCGCAACGACCCGGACAGCTCTTTCTGCTGCTCGCGGAGCGTTTGGATTTCGCGTTGGATTGCCTCTAGCGTTTCGGCAGCGGCCTTCACAGCCAGCTTCGCCGTCTCAGGGTTGCGCCCCTGCAGTTGCTCGCTGAGCGTTTGTCTGCTCTTTTCGGCTTGCTCCTTTTTATGTCTGGCTTCCAGGAGCCTGTGCTCGAGCTGTTCGTCGGATTCTTGGGCGCGGGCGGCGGCAATTTTTTCGGCGGCGGCGCAGTGGCTGTCCGCGGCATTCTTCTCCTGCCCGGTATATTGCTGAACGGCCGCATTAACTTGGGCGAATTTGTTCTCAGCGTCCTGGGTGCGTTTGCGAATGGCTGTCAGCTGTTGCCTTAACTGATCGCGGCGTGCACGTGCGGAGGACAACAATTGTTCAGAATCGTCCGTAGCCAGGGCCGCGCGTTGCGCCGCCGCTACGCCAACCCCCGGAATCGCGGCAGCGCCGGCTGTCATAAGCACGGTCAGACGCCGGAGCTCTGCAGTGGCGTCAGCGAGCTCACGTTCCAGCCGTTCGGTACCTGTGGGCGCGTGATGGGAAACTTCGCGCAGCCAGTCATTCGCCTTCTGAACCAGCGCGGACTTTTCCTGCTCGCGCTCTTCGGCCTCTTTAATGCTGCCTACTGCAAGCGCGGAAAGGACATCATCCATCTGCTTGCGTAAACGGGCGGCAAGCTCGCGTACCTGATCGATGCCTTCGCCGCCAGGCGTGACGGTGAATTTGCCCCATCCGGACAGCTCGAACTGTGTGCGCTCAGTGAGCAACGTCGGCTGTCCAGTGGAAACAGCAGCACCACGCGTGGTGACAGAGTTGCCCGCATCCGGGCGAAACTCCAGCTTGGTGCCTACGGCATGCAGCTGAGCATCAGCTTGCAGCCATTGTTTTTCGAGGGAGCGTAACTGATCGAGAGCACGCCGATCGACCTTGATGCTCTCGGCAGCTTTCTGCGCTTCAGCATAACTGCGCTGTGCAGCGCGCGCCTTTTCCAGGCAAATGCGCATTCGCTCGATATTCTGCTCGATGGTACACTGTCGAGCGGCCGCTTCCAGCGCCGTACATGCTGATTCTGCAGCAGCGTGTTGCTGGTCTATTTCTTCCTCTTGCTGCTGGCAAGCATGCAGGCTCTTCGCCGTTTCTTCGAGCTGTCCGTTAAGTTCGGCCAGCTTTGTGCGGATATCCGATAGAGTGCGCTCGTACTCGTCCATCCCTTTGATCAATGCGCTGCGCGAGCGCCAACTTTCGGACACGGCCTGATATTGCGACTGCTCCGCCTTTTCAACGGCCTCTAGTTTTTCCACCTCAGCGAATTTTTTGGTGATATCCTCGTTGGCAGCGCAGGCGGATTCCCATTGTTTTCGAGCAACGGACACTGAGTCGTTGGTTTCGTAATGTTGAATTTTCCGCCTGACTGCATCCGCTTCTTCCAGCGTGCTGCGATACAGTGCAAACTCATCTTGCAATCGGCCGTGCTGCTCGGTAAGCTCCGCCAGCTCTTTCTCCGCCTTCTTGAACTCGCTGTTGGCTGCGTGCGCACCGCTTTTCGGCGTATACCATTGCAGGTAGAGGTCGTTTACCTTGCGCAGCAGCTGTTGTCCTTCATCACCGCTGACGATTCTACCGAGCTCGCCTTCAAGAGCAGTGCTCAACGTGCGCGTGCCCACCTCGCCAATCTGCGGCGATAGAAATGCTGTGCCCCGCTCCACCCACAAGACGTTCCAGATGCTCGTATTTTCACGAGTCTTCTCGCCGCCCAACGATAAAAGTTGGTGCAGCTTCTCTTCGGCTTCGGAGCCGTTGAAAACGGACGAAGCCGTGCGCAATTCGGCAACTCCTTTTTTTCCGAATGATTTGCGCAGCTTGTATGGCGTTCCGTCGAGATGGAATTCCACCTCGACTTCAGGCAATGCCGCGGAATTGTACGGTTGAAACGCTTGCGTAGAGCTGGTCGAGTGCTTTGTGTAGAACGCCGCTTTCACTGCCTGAACAAGTGTGGACTTGCCGTCCTCATTGTCGCCGGCAATGATGTTGATGCCGGGCAGCAGTCCTGTGATCATGACAGGATCGATAAATTTTCGGAAATTACATACGCTTATGGCTTTCAGCTGCATCATCGCTTGTTCACCAATTGTTTGTGCTGCGCGTACAGAAGTTGTAGGGCGAGATCTGCTACCGCCGCTTGCTGGTTATTGGGATCTTCCGCCAGTCCGCGCAGAGTGTTTACGGCTTCGAAAACGAACCCGGCTCGTCCGATTTGCTCGAGATCATCTTCGGAGGCGCGGCTGACGAGCGTCTCTTCGCGCAATTCGAAATGTCTGGCCAGCCCGCTCCATCTGGTGGCAACTTTCTCGATGCGCGCCCGGCTTTCCAGGTCTGCCGTGCCCTGAAGGGTCACCTGCAGCACGAGGTTGTCGGGCGGATCGCCCAGTGCCTGCAAGGCGCGCTCGAGATCGTCAGCGCCTTCGGCACCATGTATTGCGACCGTTAGTTGGCGCCAGCGGTAGTGACCGCTTTGGAGCACTTCTACCTTAGGCAGCTCGCCATGTTTTTCAATGGTGACAAGCAAGACATTCCCCGAGTCGTTGTCGCGAAAGCGATCTGTTTCATGCGTGCCCGAATACCAGCATCGCTTATCCACTTGCAGCATTCCGTGCCAATCGCCCAGTGCCAGATAGTCAAGATTGGCTTTTTCAGCGCGTTTGTCTGAAATGGTGTTGGGAGCCTCGCCGCGCTCAGGCAAACGATTGTCTACTGATCCATGCGCCAGTCCGATGCGAATGGTATCGGATTTGGTGGCATGACCGTCGAACCACTCGGTAGTGTCAACGGACTCATGCTTGCGCTGAAGGGGGGCCGACAAAACCACCGCATCTTTGTCGGGCAGCTGATAGGCCTGAGGCTTGTCCAGAATCACGATGTTGCCCGGCGGATCGAGCTGTCGCAATTGTGTCCAGACGGAATCTGCTGTCCCGGGATCGTGATTGCCGGGCAACATTAGCCATGCACCGGAGAACCCGGACATCGCGTGCAGCGTCTGGTGCAACGTCTTCTCGGCGATGGTTTCAAACTCGAATACATCACCTGCCACCAGCACGGCGTCAACTTTATGTTGCTGCGCAAGCGTGGCTATTTTTTTAACGCTGAGAATGCGCTGCTCGCGCAACGGCACTGCGGCTTCATCGGGAAACTTGCCGAATGCCTTTCCCAATTGCCAATCAGCAGTGTGCAGAATTTTGATGGCCACAAAATCCCCCTAGCCAGGCGCGCGGCTGCTATATCCGCAGGATATATAGATGTTTGTCCTGCGTTGTAAGAATACAGCGCGATGCACCCGATTGATCGCCTTCCTATACTGTTCTTAGGCGATTCTAGAACGGGTCAATGCAATATATATGCAGTCGAGATACAAATGATCAGTGCGATCGAGAAAAGCGATTTTGCATATCTGTGACGATATCGCCGCCCGAGGGTAGCATGCCGGCCCGACCAGCTCGAGCACCGGCGGCAAACACCGCGCGAGTCAGCTGTGTGAAGCCCGGACGGAATCCGCACGAAAGCATTTCCTGATACGCTCGGTTGGGAGTCCAGCCGTCGTGCTCAATTCTATAAATAGCGACCATGGTACCGGTGCGATCCTGCCCATGCAGGCAGTGAACGTATACAGGTTGATTCCCACTGTCGGCGACGGCGTTCATAAATGTCTGAACCGCCTTTTGTGACGGCGGATTGAATACATCGAGGGGAATGTTGACGAAGGCAAGTCCGAGAGCGCGAGCCTGCATCGATTCCTGCCGCACCAACACTTCTTCATTGCGCAAATCGATTACCGTTTTCACACCGGCTGATTTCAGCTTTGCCAAATCCGCGGCCGTCGGCTGTCCGCCGCGCAAAAGAAACGGGTTGACGGCATGGAAGTTGGTCAAGGATTGCAGCAACTGGTAATTGACGGCGGGGTAGATGGTCGGGCGTTGGAACGCCGGCGCCAGCGGCGGCATGTCAGCCTGGGAGTCCAGGGAGCGTTTGTGGCGCGAGAAAGCGGGCTTTCGCCCGCCGCTACCCGATGGCGCCGGTACAGCGGAGCGCAGGCGGCTCGCTTGCCGAGGCGGACTTTCGCCTGCCGCTGCCGGAGCTTGCGCAGGCGGGCTTCCAACAGCCGCTACGGGATTTTCCTCGCGCATTGGCCCGCGCAGCGCCGGCGCTGCTTGCTGATCAGCTTTTGCTTCCGGTTGGTCGGCTTGGACAGTGGAATCGGGCAAGGAATCCGGACCACGCAGCACCTTATCCAGTTCATTTGTGTCCATTGCCTGGGCGCTCACGGGCATTGTCATTCCCAAACAGGCAACTAACGCCAAAAACGATGCTGTAACTAGGTTTTTTCTAAGCACAACAATACCGACGCTGAGGATGTTCCCCTGTTCCTATGATGTCAGATTGTTTGCCAGAAGGTTAAGAAACTGCCCGACGTCGGTAACAACTCCAATCGCCTGCGACGAGCCGCGGTCGGACAGTTTGGTCACGACGGCCGGATTAATGTCGACGCAAACCGTCCTTACCCACGAAGGCAGCATATTGCCTGTGGCAATGCTGTGCAACATCGAGGAGAGACAGACGACCAACGAAGCGCCATCCAGCTGCTTGGCGTATTGGTCTTGCGCTTCAACGAGATCCATCAGTGTCTCGGGCAACGGCCCGTCGTCACGGATTGAGCCGGCTAATACAAAAGGTACTTTGTTCTTGACGCACTCATACATGATGCCGGATTTGAGCACGCCGGAAGTGACGGCCTGCGCAATTCCGCCTGCATGATTGATCGCGTTGATTGCCCGCATGTGATTCTTGTGTCCTTCATGGATGGGCAGCCCCCTTTCGAGATCGACGCCCAGCGAAGTGCCGAACAGTGCGTTTTCGATATCGTGAACCGCAAGTGCATTGCCGCTCAGAAGCGCATGCACAAATCCTCCACGAATCAGTTTGGAGAGATATTCGACACCGCCTGTGTGAATTACCACAGGGCCGGCCACAAAAATGATCTTGCCGTTTTGCGCCTTTACCTCGCGCACCATGTCGGCTATCTTGCGGACGGAAGTTTCGGCTCTTCTCTCGGATGAAATATCATTGGCCATAAATGCGAAGCCAAGCCGGTCACGTTCTTTGAACTCAGGAAGCACCCGAATTCCCTCGCCACCGCAAACGACGTGATCGCCTTTTTTCACGTCACGCAGTTTGCGACAAACGGCTTTACCGCCCTCGATACAGATAACCGCGTCCATGCGCTGATGTTCGACATCGAGCCATTGTCCTTTGTGACGAACCTTGGTGCGATGATTGGTGGTCGAATAGAAGTCGTCAGGCACGCACTTCGCTTTCTCGGCGACGACAAGACGGGCATCGTCTTCAGCGATGCGATAGCAACCAAGCAGCATCAGGTCGCCAAGCGTTTGCTCGAGCCGATGCGGATTGTCCGAGTTCACCTTGAGCGTCAAGCGTGAAACTTCATCGTTGTGGCGCCCGATCTTGAAGTCCACCACCTCATAAGTAGACTGGCACGCGATCACGGTGTCGAAAATTCGCGTCAAAATGTCTGAGTCGATCAAGTGGCCTTCGGCCATCACGGTCTGCGAAAACAAAGGTGCCTCCCGGGCTTGTGCATGTGCGTATTTTCATTCGAGATTTCTTGTTCGGGCGTTTCAGCAAATGAGTAATTGCACAGATTCGTCTGAAACGCTTAGAGCATGTGCATTTGCACATCATAAGAAACTACTAGTAAATCGCTATTAGTTAGCGTATATTAATACCCCTGTTACGCTTTGTATATTGCCTAACTGCCTTTTGGGCTTATACTAGTGCCATCGGGGTCTTAATCATTCGTTTATATTCTGAGCTGCGCAACTGACAAGCTGCGGTGCTTCAGGGTCTCGCATCCGCCCATCCATTCTTCTACCTGTGGAGGTATCCTCAATGAGGATCGAACTCGTTTACGCTCCAAATTGCAATTCCTATCGTAAAGCCTTACATGTCCTGGAGACCGTAATCGCGGAAGAAAGACTTCCGATAGCCATAGAAATGATTGAAGATAACGGCAGTACCAAGCCAGTCGTGCGCATCAACGGCGCCGAGCTCGCAGAGCCTTCACAATCATTCGAAGGCGATCCCTGCTTCTTGCCCTCGTCCGGCAGCCATCTCGTCGGCAGCGGTGTCCTCTGCGCCGAGCATCTTCGCAACTACATCAGCGAAAAATGGCGGGAGCACAGCATCCCGGCATAAATAAAGGAACAGCACAAGATTTCGAATAGGAAAACGGCGCCTTGAGCAGGCGCCGTTTTATTTCTAGCTTGCCGCAACGGCCGTCTCTACACGCACATTTCGGCTGCGCATTTCTTCTACGGCCTGTTCAATGAGTGCGTGCACATGATTGCGCAGTTCTGCCGAGTTGCCCTGGTAGCTTGCCACCGCAACCGGTGGCAGTATCTTGACTGTCACCCTCGCGTGAAAGTTCATTTTGATCGAACCCTTTGCCACGAGATCCGAGGTACCGACAATAGCAATAGGCACAACGGCAACGCCGTTGCGCACCGCCAACCGGAATGGTCCGTCTTTGAAGTCGTGAACCTTGCCATCCGGAGAACGAGTGCCCTCAGGAAACATCATCACTGAAATTCCGCGATTCAAAAGTTGAGAGCATTGTTCGAGCATGTGGCGCGCGCTGGACACCGTGCCGCGATGAATGGCGACGTGCCCGTTCAGGCTCATGATGCAGCCGAGAAACGGGACACAGAAAATCGATTGCTTGGCGACCCAGCGGAAATGGTGGCGGATGTTGCTGAGCACAACTATGTCTGCAAGCGACTGGTGATTAGCAACCATGACAAATGGTCCGCCGGAATCCAGATTGGTAAGCCCTTCGAAGCTAAACGTCCAAAACGGGCTGACACCGGTACAAACGCGGTACGTATAGGCATCACAAAATCGTTTCAGCGTCCGCTTGTCGGGATCGAAGATTGGCGACAGCAACGCCAGGATCGCGGCCAATGGCACCAAGAGCGCGCAGGCGGCAAACCAGTAAATGGCGTAGACCACTGAAAGAAAAACGACCACTGGTGTGTACCCTTCAAAAATTCTCGCCCATTATAACGAGCATATGTTTGTCAAGTATAAATTAGAACGCCGTTGCTCACGCATAATAGGGACATGCAAAATGCCGGGCATGTTTCCGAACTCATCCTGCTGGTCATCCTACTGATGATCGTGGCGATGACACGCGTTTACTACGATGATGGTGCTGCACCGATGGTGGTGTGGAAAAGCGAACTTTCATTGAAGGACACGTTGGTAAAAATCAGTGAGTTCGCGAAGATGCCTCGCACCGATCTCGAGACAGAACATCCGGATGTCTTCTACCAGATGGAAGACATGGGATTGCTCGATTCTGAGACTTCGGCGACCGTGCATAGACGCGGCATGCCACGTCCTAAACCGAAGGCTCCATAAGCAAAAGGGCGGCGCATGGCGCCGCCCTTCCAGTTTACCTGCCTGCTTTTAGAACAGATCGAGATTGAAGAACGGCAGACCTACGTGCAACATGTCACCACGGCTGCGCCAATCCCACATCGGCGTCGTGTTGATGACTGCTGGTGCCGTCATGATCGTCGGTGCCACCACCGGCGATGTGTCGATAACGGCTGGTTCCGTCAGAACGACTGGATTGCTCAGCGAGTAATCAATCACAGATGGATACGACGTTGTAGTCGTCTCGATGACTGTTTGGGCCGATGCCTTCGGAATGACAAACCCGCAAGCCGCGACTGCCGTCGCTGCAATGATCAAACCTTTGCAGAGGTTCCTCATCACGCTACCTCCTGTGTCTGGTGGACACAGATGACGAGGCATAGGACCAGCAGTTCCATATATAAGGTATGGACTTTTGCATACAGAAGGCTGGCTGCCGAGCTTGACAGATCGGAGTACTTAGACTTATTCTAAGTACAGACACATACAAAGGAGCGAGAAATGCCGGGCACGTCGGCTGAGGTTATTTTGTTGTCGCGGGGCGTAAAGCCCACTGCGCAGCGGGTTGTCATCACACAATACCTGTTGGACACCGACAGCCACCCCACCGCTGACCAAATCCTGGCCGCCGTTGCAGACAGGCTGCCTGTGCCGCTTTCGCGCGCCACTGTCTACAACACACTCAACGCTCTGGTGGAAGCCGGTGTCATCCAGGAGGTGTATACAGAGCCGGGCGGCTCCGCCCGTTACGATGCAAACACCGAGCAACACCACCACTTCGTGGATGTGAAAACGGGCAAGATTACAGACATTCCGTTCGAGACGGTGCCGGCTCTCGAAAAGCAGCTGGGCAATAAGTTCACAGTGGCAAACTACACGGTCACCTTCTACGGCGAAGCGAAGGACGAAGCCAGCTAAAGAGCGGGCTGCCCGGGAAAGCGGGCTGCCGCCCGCCGCTACAGCCCAAAATTTTTTCCCTTCTACTTAGATTTAGTCTAATATCAGAATTAATACAAGGAGCGAGTTCATGCGTATCAACGAAAAATCCAAAACCTATCAGAATCTCTCAGCCGCTTTTGCCGGCGAGTCCATGGCTAACCGCAAGTACCTGTATTTTGCAAAAGTAGCGCGCCAGCTCGGCAATGAAGAGAT
>DATNQY010000110.1:0-19562 GCA_036703785.1 Candidatus Obscuribacterales bacterium | reverse complement strand
GTTTTTCACCAAGGGCTTGTTCCAACGATTCTCCGCTGCCGTAAATTTGTTTGAGCACTTCCGTCATCTTGGCGTTAGCTACAACGCCTGTACGAGCCATTTCCTGCAGTCGTACGGCGGCTTGCAAAAGCCGATCCGGCAAAGCTCCGGAGCTGACGAGGATTTCGCCGAGACGGCGCTGGTTCTGTGAGCTGTTCTGCAACGTCAAGGCGGCGTTGAGTGCGCGTGTGGGAATGATGCCCGCCGCTACAAGCACGTCGCCCAGCATCAGGGGCGCCGAGCTCGCTGTCGGCATGCGGCTCCACAATTCCGGTGGCAAAGGCTGCGGGTAGGCAGGTGGCCACTGACCACCTGCTTGCTGCGGATATCCCGGATACAGTCCGGTTTGCCCTGAGGCGGCGGCGATGTAGTTTTGCTGCTGCAGCGAGGGAAACGCTACAGGCGGCGTGAAATAGTTCGCCGGTACAGGCTGTATTTGGTCGCGCAGACCACCGCCTGCCCCGGCAGCAGCGGCTGGCGCCGGTGCCGGAGTCTTATCGGGTTTAGCGGCAGGCGGTACCGGTTCTTTCGCTTTGGCTCTTTCGGCGAAAAGCTTTTCGACTTCCGGCGTTCCCCATGATTCAGCCAGGCGCGCCGTCACCCACCAGTCGCGCATCGCTTGTACTACTTTGTTGAATTCGGGATCGGTGGCAGCCCAGACTATGTCTGCGTCTGGGTCGTCGGTATCGTGCAAAGCCCAAGAAACTTTGGTTGTCGCCGCGTCCACGCGCACGCAAAGAACTGCCGGCACCGGACGACCATCCGGCTTCATGGGCAGCTCGACGCGACTGTTTTGCCGCCTGGCTGCCGAAGCCATGTTAGCCACGTCGTTGTGGGTGGGTAAATCCGGCTGTGGGGTCAGTCGGGTCACCGGTTGGGAGTCGGGCTTTTTACCGGACATGGGCTACCTTAAAAGTCTAGAAAATTGACTTCTTACGGTCTATTCATTCCCGAAAACGGGGTTGCTGACACTCTGGGGGCCGTTTTACATTGATGCTGATGGATATGAAGCAAAGGTGTCACGAAAAAGTCCATAAAGTGTCCAGAAATAGTCCAACATTAGATTCTATACTTTGTGCGTATTTCTACACTTGCTTGGCGGGACACCCTTGCGTATCATCAGTGGGCGCAATATGAATACATGGACGGAAGAGCATGAACAGCATTACAAGTCGAGCCGCGATCGCGATAGATTGTCCGAAGTGCAACGCTCCGCACTTTAATCATCAGTTGACGTGCAAACGTTGTGGTGAATATCTCCATCGCGAAGAAGTTCTGCCGGTCAGCGCTGAGCGGACATTTGCCATCGCAGGTGGAATTCTGGGCGTTTCTACGGTGATTCTCGTAGTTTGCCTGGCTCTGCACATGTTCTAGAAAATCGCCTTTTGCGACCCCTACAAACTCGTCGAACGAACAGCTCCGGCTGTTCGTTTTTGCTTTTTACAACTGCCTTGTCGAGTAGCTTTCGGCTAGACATCTGACGAAAAACGCTTTGGTGTAACCATATATCTTTTCAGCAGATTCCCTATATCCGCGAATGATATAACGTTCAACATCGAGAGATTCTCCGGTGTTGCCGCCAAGGCAGCAGCGGATATTTTGCCGTGTTTAGCGCAGGAGATTCATCATGGCCAATTTCAACTATAAAGATCACGACCGTCAATACGAAAGTTGGCGTCGTTACGGGAGAGAACGTGGATTTTTCGATCGTGCCTCCGACGAAATCCGGGCGTGGTTCGGCGACGAGGAAGCGGAACATCGCCGCCAAATGGATCAAAATATGGAACACATCAGAAGCGAAGGCAGCGGACGCAGCACGGGACGAGGCTCGTCTTCGATGCCTGAATGGCAGCGTCGCAACTATAGTGGACCAAGCCCCCGCGGCTCGCGGCTGCAGGAGCGTGGACGGTATGATGATCCCCTCACCGGCAGATCGCGCCGCTTCTTCAAACGCGAAGATGGTGGCATGTTTGGTGGCAGGCAAAGAAGCTGGGACCGCCCGTTGGAATATGATGAGTACACAGGTGGACACAGCTGGGAACCGGGCCGCCACGAATACGGCGAGCAATCGCGTTTTGGAGGCGACCGCGATATGGAAAGCGGTATGCCTTACGGACGCGGATACGAGGGCTACGGACGTAGCTGGGGCGAAGAAGAGCGCTCCGGACTTGGACAAAGCTACGGTGCGCGCGAACAGTCGATGTTCGGACACCGCGGACGTGGTCCACGCAGCTATCGCCGCTCTGACGAGCGCATTTCGGATGACATCAATGAGCAATTGACGATGCATCCCGAAGTCGATGCGTCCGATATCGAAGTGCTGGTCGAAAACGGCATCATTACGCTGCGGGGCTCCGTTGATTGCCGGCACGGCAAACGGCTGGCAGAAGACATCGCAGAGGATGTTTACGGCGTTCGCGAGGTGCACAATGAGCTGCGCATCGAGAAGAACGGCACGAACAATCAAGAGCAATTCGGGCGCAGCGGAGCGCTGTCCCGATAAACAAAGCGCAGGCGCTCGCCTGCGCCAGCAAGCAAGGCACCGCGGTCGCGTTCTCCACTCGCGCCGCGGTGCGGGCTTTTCAGCTTCATTGGGGAAAACCGTGTTGGCGCGCGGAGCTTGAAATCCGACAATTGACCAACGCAATGCCCCGTGAGGTTTGACTTTGGGATTCGCCGACCAGCTAATAGGAGTTGAACTCGCCGCCACCGCCACGCAGTCGTCGTCGTCGGCGCTTTTACCTGGCGAATTTCAATATGAGGCGGCCGGGCGACCGAGCGTGCAGGTGGGGGCTCGCGATGACCTGTCCGGGCTTTATCAGCGAGCGACCGCAGCTCAATCCGCCCCGATTCAGACGCTCCAACCGGCCGAGGCAAATGCGCGTCCACTGGTTCCGGACAAGGATTATATCGGTCACGGTGATCCCGGCTGGCCGCTGAAAGATCGCATGGCGCCGGATCACGGCGGCGCTACCAGCCCCACGTGGTTGATTGAAAGAGGCATCGCAGCCGGTGCCAGCCTGTATTCCACCGCATTGTACGCTCCCGAGCTTTCTTCGAAGTTGCCGCCTGGTGCAACCTTTCCGACGCCACATTCAATGGGAAACATTTCGCGCGCGCAGTGGAAGGCGGCCCTGCCTTCCCAGGTCGGGAAAGTGGTCGGCTGGAGTTGGGTTGCTGATACGGCGCTCGATTTGACTTTGCTCAACAACAAAAGCACATCCTGGAAAACGATCGCCGTCGACGTAGCATTGCCCCTTGCTGCCCAGACGCTGATCCGAGGGCTTGGCCCCATGGGCGCCATTGCCGCGAGCGTTGCCGGGCATGCCGCCGAGAAGTACTTCTTTGAAAAAGACCGCTAGATTGCTGCCGCAGGCTGGCAGCGTGCGCTCCTCTGCTAAAATGATGGCCGCACCGAATATGGTGACCGGCCGATGCGCTGCAGAGCTTTAATTGTTTCACTTGGAATTGCAGTCGTTGCAACATGGGCGGCAGGCGGGGGCAAAGGTTTGGTAGCGGCGGGCGGAAGCCCGCCAATGCAGGACGAAAATGCAATTCCGCATGATGGTGAAGAAGCTGAGCTAAAAGTGCCGGACGCCGATGTGCGCGTGCGCTTTGACGAGGGCGAATTCAAACTGCCGCGCAGCGCTTATCTGTCATGGCTGCAAACCGCCGCCGATGCAATCCGCGCTTATTACCGCCGGTTTCCAGTGCAGCATGTGCTCGTCAAGCTGAAAGGCGAGCCCGGTGATGATATCGGTTTTGCCACCACGGGATTTGAAGATGGAGCAGGACAAATCGAAATTCCGATTGGGGAAGACATTTCCGCGACTCGCCTCAAGGAAAGCTGGGTTGCTGCGCACGAGATGACACATCTGGCCTTTCCCATGGTTGGGCACCGCCGGCGGTGGGTTGCCGAGGGACAGGCGACCTACATTGAGCCCTTGGCGAGATTGCAGGTGGGTGATCGTACATCGAAACAAGTCTGGCGCGATCTAGTTGAGCACCTGCCCAGCGGACTGCCTGAGTCCGGTGCCGGCGGGCTGGACGGATTTCATTCAATCGGCAGAACCTACTGGGGCGGGGCGTTGTTCTTTTTGCTTGCCGATATCGAAATCCGTAAGCAAACGCACAATAAACAAGGATTAGAGGACGCAGAAATAGCCATTGTAAAAAGCGGGGGCAATGCAGGATCGGACTGGAGCATAGGACAAGCTTTCCAAACCGGTGATCAAGCGGTTCACGGTAATGTTCTTGAAGATCTCGATTCCAAAATGGCAACCAAGGAATATCGAGTTGATCTAGACGAGCTTTGGAAACAACTTGGTGTTTTGAAAGAAAGTGATCAAATTGTGTTCGACGATAAGGCGCCACTTGCTTATATCCGTTTGTCCATTGAAAAAGGCAAAGATTAGACAACACGGATGCGGAAGTTAGAGACAAAATTGCGAAGTCAAGATATCGCTCGAAAGCCGCTGTTGATAAGCTGATCGTTTGAATTCGGCCTCCACGATGCAGAGTGTTGGACTTATCCAACACTCGGAGATTGGCTTGTGGTCTAGCTAAATGTAAACTATCAACTATTTAGGACAATGGTGACTTTCCCCCGAAACACGCATGTACACTGCCTGCACGTCGGTTTTGTCCGACCAGCCGAATTGTGTTCGTGACTTTACGGTGGTGAAACTTAATTGGTATGCTCGATCTAACGAGTCTGCTTCGAAGGTTGAAATTGGTGCCGCACCCGGGTTCCATCATTCTTGTAGTTGAAGATAAACAAGCCGATCAGTTTGTACTGAAAGCGTTGCTTTCGCGTTTTGACTATGAGGGACTTTTCGTGTCCTCCGCGGAAGAAGCCCTTCAGATTTTGGAATCCACACCGGTTGCAGCGCTGTTGTTGGACATAAGTTTGCCGGGAATGAGCGGCTATTCGTGCGCCCGTGAGATTAGGGTGCGAGAGTTAAAAAGCAATAGGCGTTTGCCGATCATTGCGGTTACCGCCAGGGCAGAAAAAGAAGATCGTGCCGCGTGCATTCAGGCCGGATTTGACGATTATTTGGCCAAACCATTCGACCCAGAAGAGTTGCGCCGTATCTTGCTGCGCTGGACGTACAGCGCCGATAAACCGAATTTGAAACTGCTGCGCGGTCAGTCTTAGCTATTTGCCACCGCTGGCTAGTTGGTGCTCACATTGGCTGATTTTATTCTGGATGCTTGGATCTGTTTTTGTTTGCAGCGCCAGGCGATACTCGACTACGGCACCACGCATGTCGCCTGAGTGCGCGCGTTCTTCCGCCGCTTTCACGTGATCGGCGAACGATTTTGGCTGTTCACGATTGGGAAACAGGCTCACGAGATTTGACTTCGCCATTGCATAATCAGGCTGCCAGTACAACGCCTCATAAAGCAATCGCAGAGAGTCTTCCGGCGTCGTGCCTTCAGCAATAGCGAGATTGTTGGCGCATACGGCGAGGTTGGAACGCGCCAGCTGATTCGACGGCTCGAGTTGCAGCGCCTTTTCGAGCAGCTCTTTGCCGTTTTTGAAATCCCCACCAACGCAAGCAGTGCTGCCATCCATGACATACCGTTGTGCTAATTGCGGTTTTGGCAATTGCCGTCCGTATGCATCTATCGCGCGCAATTGGGATGAGATCTTCAAGTCCGGAGAATAAAGCGCGAACAGAGTTTGTCTGTCGCGAGGAGATACGGAATCCTCTCTGAGGATCGGAAACATGATGTCGCTTTCGGCGCCGCTGTGCCCCTGCAAACCGAGCGCATGTCCGATTTCATGCAAACATACGGCATGCAATGCTTCCTTCCCAAGCGGTGCTTCTTTGAAGGGATCGACTGTGAGCAAGCGGATCTTCGCCGAATCTAAACCATTTGGTCCGGCGCTAAGTCTGCAGTCGCCTGCCTCTGCCGTGAATTCCGGTGCGTGCAAGTCGTTGGTCCAGGTTACGGTTATGTCCGGCTTGTTCTCTTGCTCTTGAATCGTGAAGGCGAATTTGTGATCTGTGGCTTCGCACCAATCTTCGAATGCTTGTCTCAGCGCTTCTTCGAATTCCGGTCTGTAAGAAGGAATATTGTCGCCCGGATTGATGAACACCGTTATTGGACTAGTGTGAGACCAGCGGAACAACCCGTGTTCAGTGACGGCGTTCAAATAATTATCGGTTTTTGATTCTTGCGCGATTGTGGTCTGCTTGTCTTTCACCTGTTCAGCGAGCAAATTGATCAGCGTTTGATACTGCGGCTGAGCTGTTGTCGATAGTGCCAGATATTTTTGGTAGGCATCGAGCGCATTCTCAGGTTTGTGCACTTGCTGGTAGGCATTGCCGAGATGGTGCCAAGCTTCAGCGGCATGCGAATCGGCGGCGACCACCTTCCGACACTGGTCGATGCAAGCGAAATAACGAGCTTGACCGTAGAGTAAGCCCGCGTACTGCAGGCGACCGTCGACCGAATCAGGATGCATACTCAAGTATGTCTTCAAGCGCTCTTCCGCTTGCGATGACGAATTGGCTTCGATGAGTTTAGCGATTTGTTGCAACTCAGCATCGGCGCTCGGATGGCGGTCTGGTGCCTGGTGCCCGTCCTCTCTGGCAGCTGTTGGACAGCCCATGCAAAGCGCGAATATGAGAGCCAGGAGGGTCATGTGTGTGGATTTTTTCATGCGTTATAAAGAGCATTGCAGTAGGTTTACATCATATTCCCCCAAGGAAGGGGACACCCGTCGCCTAAACAGCTAACATTTAAGATATGGAAGAAGCCGTTGAGCGAATAAAGAAGATCGTTGCCGATTATCGGCCCGACCAGAAAGGCAACGAGGAAAAGACGATGCGCGCCTTGCTGGCTGCGATGTCGCATTGTCGCAAGTATATTGACGAGCACTCGCAGGACGACAAAGGATGCGCGCAGCGCATTGTTCGTGATTTGCACGACGTGCTTGCCGAACTGCCGACTTTCCGCCCCATGGTTGGTGACAAGTCGTCGGTGAACAAGCTGCACACGCGCAAGCTGGCGGAAGGGCAGCTCGGGCTGATTCATCAGCACATAAAGCAATTGGTCAAAGAGCATGACCAGGAAAAAACGAAAGCCGTGCAAGATTCAGTCGCCGCGCATCCCGTGTTCGGACAACTAAAGGCTTCATTGACCAAGCAATTGCCCAAGACGGCTTACATTCTGCTGTTCCGCCAAGGCGAAAACGGCGAGCCGGAGCTGATCACGCACAAAAGTGAGGATGGTCGCGTTTTCACGCGCATGCGCCCCCAAGAATTTCGCGATGACCTGCACTTACACAAAACGTATAACAAGGCAACGATTGTTGGCGCGGCGGTAATTGCCGAGAAGGAGCTCGTGGCGGTGATCGGGCAGGTGCCACCACCGACGGAGACTAAGGATCAGCTTCGAGCGTTGTTGAGCGTGTCGAGTGAAGCGGCCGGTCGCCCGGCGCGACAATTCGTCGAGTCCAATGAAGTGCTCAATGCATTGCACGATCTCGCCCGCACGCGCAAGATGCCGAAGGAAAGTTATGTGTTGTTGTTCGAGGCGGCTGAGGATAACCTAGCAGCAGGCGCCGAAGATTCCGTAGCGGCGGGCGGAAGCCCGCTGGATGAGCAAGACGACAGCGGGGTCGAAGCGCAGGAACCGTTAGCAGAGAGCGGGCTGCCGCCCGCCGCTACAGATGAGGAGACGCAGGAACCGTTAGCAGAGAGCGGGCTGCCGCCCGCCGCTACGGATGATGTTGAAGCGCAGGAACCGTTAGCAGAGAGCGGGCTGCCGCCCGCCGCTACGGATGAGGAGACGCAGGAACCGTTACCAGACAGCGGGCTGCCGCCCGCCGCTGTAGGCGATGTTCCGCCCTTGAAGATCGTCATCAAGCAAGGGCAAGACGGAAAAGTGCTCAGCCGCTTTTGGCCGTCTGATTTTGCGATCAGGCATAAGCTATTCGAGAATTTCCGCGACAAGCCACCGGTGCTCGGAGCGGCTGTGATTCGCGAGAAGGAACTGCTGCATGTGATCGGAAACGTGCCTCAACCGTCGGACAATCAATCGCCGATCGATGCATTGCTGCAGGCGTCATGGCAGGCGGTGGAACAGCCGTACGTCGACTTCGTCAGTCAGCACGAAGTGCTCAAAGGGCTTTACGAGCTTTCGACCGGCGAATTCCGCACGCGCGATGTCACAGTTATTTTGTTTGTGCAAGGGGAATCCGGAAAACTGGAGATTCTCCAACACGGGCGAGATCGGCAGCGCACTGCGCGCGTTCCGCTGGGGCAGTTCCAGAATGCGAAAGCGCTGTTCGATCGCTTTGCGAAGAGGCCGCTGGTCGGAGCCTCGGTTCTCAGCGAAGACACACGCGAGAAAGATCAGCATGGGCGATTCGGCAAGCGCGACGGACAGCGCAACCGCGACGACCGTAAACGCGACGACAGGCGGGATCGAGACGATCGTGACGGACAGAACAAAAATCGAGATTCCGATAAACGAAATGATCGCCATTCGCCGTCGCGTAAGCCGGTGGTGCTCGCCGCATTCGGACGTACGCCGCTCAAGGTGAACATTCTGGCGACCCCGGATACGTTCAGGCGCCTCGGATTGGACATCGATTAATTACATCGCATTCCACAGATCGCCGACGGAAATCCAGCCATCTTGGTCTTTGCCAGCTGAATTGCTGACGTAGACGCGATCCTTTTGCGGATCAAATTGTTTGATCGTCACAACATGGTTGATCATTCCAAGTTTCATGTCGATGTAATCATGGAGGCTGCGAACAGGCCTTATAACTTTGGTAAACACATCCAGCCAACTGGTTTCCGATTTGTCAATTTTCGGGTTGAGTGCGTTAACGCCGACGATAACGGGCAGTCTGTCTTGTGACTTCAAGTTTGCCAAGGTTTTGCGTAGAGTATTCTCGCTATCCATTTTCTTGGAGTCGCCGTATCCGTGAATTCCGTTCAATTCTGCGGTTCCGGTTTGTGCCCATGCCCAGGGGTGACTGTATTTCATACTGGGCATAGCGTCGTATTCGAGAACATCATATTTGTTGCCAAACAGGCGTTTGGATTCGTCCGCAATTTGCCCCGGGCTCAATCCCGAAAAGTCGCTTTCGGCTCCGGTCTTGCGTTCTCTCCATACATCGTAGCCAGTCGGCATCCAGTATTCAGAGAAGGGCAACGCCGAACCCAGTTTGAATAAAAGGCTGGCATCTCCCTCGGGTTTTTGCACGAAGGCAGAAGGCGACTCTTTGTCGCGCTGCCCGACATCGTTGAGTACCGCTACCTGGAAAAGCTGCGAGGCGTGCGTGCGAAGCATGTCTTCCGGAGGAAAAAATGTTCTTTCTTCCCAGCCGGGTTTCAGGCTGCCTGCATCCAATTTGATCCGCTTGCCGTCGGCACCGGTGATACTGGCTGTAAGCGCGGCATCCGCGATAATCTTCGCGGCCATGGACGGATTTTTTTCGAAGGCAATGTTTTCCAGTACCGTAGCATTGCAAGTTTGGTGGAGTCCCTGGTCAATACGCGGGGTGGCCACGTGATACAAAATTTCGGCACCGACGGTGGTGCGCTCGTCTTTTGTCAGATACGGTGAATCCGTGGTGAGCAATCTGTTGATTTGTTCGTAGGTGCCACCGAGTTCTTGAGCTGATAGCTGACCGCTGGTGACCCTTTGCTCAGCCTTGATCATCCATTGCGTTGCGTATTGTTGATGCTTTTGGTCGCCAAATTGCGTGAAATTCGCAGCCAGTGCTTGTCTCTGCGCCTCGACGTTTACCTCCTGCTGCGCTGTTTGGTCTGCCAAGTTGGGGGTGGTTGCATCGGTTTGTTTTGAAGGCCGCTGATCGCCTTTCGGCGCCTCAGTGCTCTGTGGTGATGCTTGAGCGGGCACGCCGATATGAATCTGATCGAGTGGATTGCCCGGGCTCACGACAAACCGCGTGTTGTTGGAAGCCGGTGCCTGGGGGGAAGCAGGAGCGTCGAAGCTTTCCTGGCGGAATCGTTGCGCCACCGAGGCGGCAATTTGGCCCATCTCGGTGTTGTCGAACAAATTCGCATCGAACGAACGTTTGTTATCGTCCGCCGAATTGCGGCCAGCAGGAACATCGGGTTGCGACATTTCAATTAAGGTACGGGACAGGTGCACCAATAATTAAACCGACGCTGCCAATGGACAACAATGGTGAAAATACGTCGAGACTGTGGTTTAACCTAGCGGGCGGCGCGTTGCGCTGCCCGCCTGGGACGCGGCGTAACGCCCTAGACTTTGCCGATGTAGCGGGCGCGGGGGCGAATTTGGCCGCCGTAGAGCCTTTGCTCGCGGGAGTGGGCGATCCAGCCGGAGGTGCGGCTGATGGCGAAGATAGTGGATCCGGCGCCCGGCGGTAGCGAAAGCGCATAGGAAACGGCGGCCAGACCGACGTCCAAGTTGGGTTCTGCACCGAGCTGCTCGCGCACGCAGGTGACCAGCTCTACCAATCGGCGCAGGTGAGGGTTGCGTGATCCTATCTCCAGCGCTGATTCTATTAAAAGCTTGGCGCGCGGGTCGCCCTTGCGATAGAGTTCCGTGCCGAAGCCAGGGATGGTTTCGAACTGGCGCAGATAATCTTTCAACCAGGCGGTAGCGGTTTTGAACTTCATCGAGGTGGTGACGATGTCCTCGGCGCGGCGACTGGCAGAGCCGTGCAGGGTACCGCTGAAGCTGCCGAGCGCGCTGAGCAGGCAAGAATAGAGCGATGCGTCGCAAGAGGCGGCGATGCGCGCGGCAAGGGCCGAGGCATTGAGCTCGTGATCGGCGCAGAGCACAAGGGCCAGGTTGATTAAGCCGGCCTGGTCGTGCGAGCGGCGACCGGACAGCGCGTACAAGACAGTTGAAGCAATGGCGAACTCGGCGTCCTGCAAGTATTTATCGCGTTCGCTGCCCGAGCCGAGCACAGTGGCCATGGTGACGATCAAGCGCCGCGCGGTATCGAAAACGTCGTCGCCAGTGAGCTTTCGGCAAACCGGATCGGTCATTTCAATGGACACGAGCAGCAGCTTGAGCAGGTCGAGAAAGTCCACTTCGCTGCCGGAGATGCCTTTTAATTGTTTGGGCAAAGTCAAAGGGCGAATGGCGCGCCAATCCGGTGCGGCGCTTTGTGTTTCCCAGAGCAGCTCGACTGTTTGCTCGAACGAAGTGCGCCGTGCAGCAAGCTCGAGGGCGTTTTCGCCGCGATAGTAGTGACCGGTTTCGCGAATTTCGGTAATGCCGGATTTGATGACTGGTCCCGTCCAAACGGCGGCGTCGGTGTCCTTCGCAGTTTTGAAGCCCCGGGAAGACTGGCGCATTTTTATCAGGTCGCTCAGCCGATAAATGCGTTCGCGCCCACCGGCAGGCATGCTTTCGATCAGCCCGCGGCTGGCGTAGGCATAAAGAGTTGCTGCCTTGACGCCGAGGAATTCCGCCGCCTGGGCTCCCGTTAGGAATTTGTCGCTGCTGTCGGTCAAAGGGATCTCCGGATACCGGGCGGGGCGATGCCCGGACCTGCGGTTTTTAGCGGGCTGTCGCCCGCCGCTACCATTCAAGATACGGCCGAAGCATCTTGTGATCAATGCTGTCAAATTAATTGAATGATGTATTGATTCTCGGCCGTCAATATATCAATATATTGGGTGAACGACTTCCCACCCGGTTAATGAGGTTAGGACACCATGCCTAGATCGCCTAAGCCCCTGCAATTCGCCGCTATAGAATCCGGTGCTCCCGATGTGGATGCCGCCATGAAGTTCGACAGCCCGGCGCAGCCTGATGCCGCAGAGCAGCTGCGACTTTCCTGGTTGCACAATCCGCGTTGGGCAGGCGTCACTCGCGACTATTCTGCCCAAGATGTGGTCAGACTTCGTCCTTCTATAAAGGTTGAGCATACACTGGCAAAAGTGGGCGCCCAAAGATTCTGGGAGCTTCTCCACAACGAAGATTTCATCGTGGCGCTCGGAGCGATGAATGGCTCCCAAGCAGTGCAGATGGTGCGCGGCGGGCTGAAATCAATATATCTAAGCGGCTGGCAAGTTGCCGCCGACGCCAACCTCTCGCGTCAAACGTACCCCGATCAAAGCCTTTATCCTTCTAATAGCGTTCCGGATCTCGTTCGTCGTTTGAACAACGCTCTCATGCGCGCCGATCAAATCGATGCCAGCGAAGGCGTGCGTTCGCGCAATTGGTACGCGCCGATTATGGCCGATGCCGAGGCCGGATTCGGCGGGCCGGTGCATGCTTTCGAGCTGATGAAAAATATGATCGAGGCAGGCGCCAGCGGCGTGCACTTCGAAGATCAGCTGGCCTCGGAGAAAAAATGCGGGCATCTTGGTGGCAAGGTACTGGTGCCGACATCGCAATTCATACGCACATTGAAAGCGGCGCGCCTGGCGGCCGATGTTCTCGATGTGGCCACTATCATTGTCGCGCGCACCGATGCTCTCGACGCAACACTTCTCATCTGCGACATCGACCCTGCTGATCGGCAGTTCGTTACCGGCGAGCGCACAAGTGAAGGATACTTCCACGTGAAAAAAGGCATCGAGCCTGTAATTGCGCGCGGGCTTGCTTATGCGCCGTACGCGGATTTGCTCTGGTTTGAAAGTTCGAAGCCGGATCTCGAGGAAGCGCGGAAGTTTGCCGAGGCGATTCACGCGAAGTTTCCGGGCAAGCTGCTTGCTTACAACTGCTCGCCTTCATTCAATTGGAAACAGCATCTGGACGACAAGACGATCGCCGCTTTCAATAGGCAATTGGCAGAGATGGGCTTCAAATATCAATTCATCACGCTGGCCGGATGGCATGCCACCAACCTCAGTGCGTTCCAACTTTCGCATGCTTATGCGCGCGAGGGGATGCCGGCCTACGTTCGTCTGCAGGAAGAAGAATTTGCCAGCCAACAACTTGGCTATACGGCAGTGCGCCACCAGCAGGAGGTGGGCACCGGATATTTCGACCAGGTGCTGATGACGGTGAGCGGCGGTAAGGCCTCCACTTCAGCGCTCAAGGGATCGACTGAAGAGGAGCAATTTCTTCAGGAGAAGGTGTTGTGTCCGGCATAAGAGCGGGCTTACATGCTGTGGGCGCATTGCGGCTTGCTGCGCAAGCACGCACTGCTGCCCGCCCGCCGGTACATTACGAATGCGAGGTATGTGCATGAAGAAGTAGGTGCAGGTTCCGTTTTTTGGGCCGGAATTTGCAGCTCGAGAGAACGCGTAAATCCATACTTCATGCGCAGGGGGCGATGCATAAGCATCGCCCCATTTTTGTGTGCCAGGCGGCAAGCCCGGACCAACGGATTGATCGTCCTATGTTTAGAAACGGCTATACTAATCATGCTCTGCATCTTGCAAAGTGAACGCAGCGGTTGGCGAATGAGGGGATGCCAATGTATAAATCGACAAACAAAATCAAGGCCTTGTTGTTGGGCATCATTTTCTCGTTTGGGTTGTTCATACCAAATGCCTCGGCGGAAACGTCGGCGCCGGCCAAAGGGCCGATACGGATAGGCTACGTGGTATCGCTGAGCGGGCAGTCGGCCGAGCCTGGTCAAAAGATTGTCGACGGCATGAATCTTTATCTGGAGCAAATTCACCACCAAATGGCCGGGCGCAAGGTACAAATTGTTTTGGAGAATGACGAGAGCAGTCCACCCAAAGCTGTGGAGAAAGTCCGCAAATTGGTAGACCAGGACAAGGTGCCGGTATTGAGCGGTCTGTACTTGACCAATTGCCTCTATGCAGTGGCGCCGGTAGTGGAAAATTATCAGATACCGTTTGTCGTGGTGTCATCAGGAGCTGCCGACGTAACGCAACGCCAGCGTAAGAAATGGATTGTGCGTACTTGCTATGCTTCCACTCAGCTTGGTTTTCCGCTGGGCGACTACGCCTACAAGAAAATGAATTTGCGAAGCGTGTCCACTATCGGTGCCGACTATGGTTTCGGCTGGGAAGTAGTAGGGGCATTCCAACATACATTCGAAGAACTTGGCGGCAAAGTAATGCAGAAGCAATGGGCGCCGCTGGGCTTCAAAGATTTTGCGCCCTTGATTCAACAAATTCGCAAGGATGTTGAGGCGGTCGTGATGATAACCGTCGGTCAGCAGGTGGAAACCATCCACAAGCAATACAAAGAGCTTGGTCCGAAACTGCCGGTACTCGGCACTACCAACACATTCGATTCCTATTTATTTCCCAAGATGGGCGATGAAATGACCGGCGGCATCGGAGCTACGCTGTACAGCACGGTGCTGGACAACCCGGCGAACAAAAAATTCGTGCGCGATTACCGAGCAAAGTACGGAGAAGATCCCAGCTACGTGGCCGAGCATGGATATACCGCGATGATGTTCATGCACAAAGCCATCGATTCTATTCACGGCGATGTAGAAGACAAGGAAAAGATGCTGGCGGCACTGCGCAAGGTGGAATTGAAAGACGCGCCCCGCGGTCCTGTCAAAATCGACGCATACGGATCGTCCATCGACAACGTCTATATTACGAGAGTCGATCGCGTGAAGGGCAAGTTGCAAAACACGGTGGTTTATACCTATCCGCTCGTTTCGCAATTCTTCAATTACAAGCCGGATGAATACATGAAACAGCCGCCGTACGGGCGCGACTATCCGCCTTGCAAATATTGCTCGACCAAGTAGTGCTTGCATGTTCAATGTTTGTCCGGGCTGCGGCGAATATAGTGACGCGAAGGAAATTCTGTTGTCGCCGACGCGCGCCGTCTGCCCCGAGTGTAAGTACGAACGCCCGTTCTTCTCATTGCCGCTCTTCGTCATCACCGGTGCCAGCGGCTCGGGCAAAACGACGGCCGCTCTCGAATTGACCAGCAAGCCGTCTGACTTTGTTGTGCTCGATCAAGACGTCCTGTGGAACGATTGCTTCAACGCACCGGACAATGATTACAGGCTATTTCGCAACACATGGTTGCGCTTGGCAAAAAACATTCACCAGGCAGGCAGATCGGTTTTGCTTTTCGGGAGCGCGATTCCGCAACAGTACGAAACTTGCACGGAGCGCCGCTATTTCAGCGCGATTCATTATCTTTCGCTTGTCTGCAGTCCCAATGAACTCCAACGCCGACTAAAAGATCGTCCTGGCTGGCGTAAGTCAGGCTCAGAGCAGAATGTGCAAAATATGCTTAACTTCAATCAGTGGTTGATAGAAAATGCTGAGCAAACACAGCCGAAGATGACATTGCTTGATACAACGGATATTGATCTCGGTGCAACCGTAGCCGCGATTCGGAGTTGGTCGGAGCAAATTAATACTCACGAATCGGGTTGAGTGGGTATCCCCAGCGCAAAATGTCTCGGATCTCGAGAAACGAGAAATCTGAATTTGACAACTCGCGCAGAGGCTCATGCTCTGTGCGTTTCTGAGACTGGCGTCTCTTGACGATCTCGCATCTCGAGATGCGAGATATTTTGCTCTGGGAAGGTGTCCATGCCGCCGCTCGCAGTTTTTCTTACAAGAACCGTACGGGGCATCAGCTTTTTCTTCCGATGCGCGCGAGAAAGACGGTGAGTTTTTCTTCTTGATTCTCACGTTTTGCCCAGGCTTTTACTTGATCCAAATTGATCGGATGTTTGTCCGCGATCCAGACTGCTTGATCGAGGCACTGGCGATCGTTGAAAACAAAGAACGATATGAGCCTATCCATTACCGATTGAGTGGGCGACAGCAGTTTCACATCAACACCATCGACGGTGATTTTTCCCTCGGGCTGCACTGGTTGGTCGTCGCCGATGCCGATAGGTCCTGTCGGAAATTCGACAGTGAATTTGGTGCCTGGATGAACGAAGTCTTTGCCATTCGCCATAAATCCCAATTCCGTCATGGCGTCTACGATCTTTTTATGAGATGCAGGGCTGATGAAGTCTAGATCGTTGGATTCGTATTTGTTGTCGGTGTAGATGCTCACCACAGAGCCGCCCACTAAAACCGCGTCGATTTTGTGGTGGCGCAATTTGTCCACAACAATTGCGGCCAGTTGCTGACGCGTCGTTTTCGATGTGATCTCGCTCACAGCGCTTTACCTGTTCGCCGCGGACGACGGCGCTCGCGATAATATTGCTCGATGTCATCCTCGGGCAACACGCTGAGGATCTTTTCCATCAGTGCCACCAATTCTTTTCTTATCGCCAGGCGCGGATTGATACGGAAGAGCTTGGTGTTGCCTGCGAATTGGCTGACGAGGATACCGCCGCGTTCGAGTTTTTCCAGCTGAGGTTTTACCTGTCCCGGCGATAAATCAAAAGTTGTGGCAATGCCGCGAATGTGGCCCTCGCCATAGTTGACTATGTAGAGCAGGCAGTGTTCGGCGACTTCGTTTCCAAAGAGAGCTTTGTACATAGGATGGTCCCGTGGCTTTGGGCGGTCGCCGGAGCGACATTGATCTGAATTGTAGTACAAGTGTACTAATAACTAGAACAAACGTGCAAGAATCTAGAACATTAAATCTAAAACGCCCGGCGGCTTTTGTAGCTCGCCGGGCGTTCCCGAGGTTCACCTAATTAACTCAACTTCGCTCAACCTACTTCTGCTTGAGCGGGTTGGCGCCACGTTTGCCATCCTCATAAAGTTCAGGCAATTTATGTTGTCCTGGAGAGTCCATAATCGGGTACTCCTCCTTTCTCTCGAATGGATAAAACGGCTTTTCCGGGAAGAGCTTCTTCAAAATATCGCCGTACTGATCACCGCCGTTATTGATCGAGTTGACCGCTTCATTGGCTAGTCCTCTGAGAGCTTTGCCACCGTCGGCGCCAAGCACTTCGCCCTTCATGATGATGCTGCCGTCGACTCCGTGCTCGATCGCGCGGACTGTGATATCACCCTGGGGCGAGATTTCAACGCCCCTATTGCCGTCGTTATACGTGACGACATTGCCGGCGTGATCCATCACCATGTGCATTCCAGACTGCGATTCGTTGAGGTTTTTGTTGATCTCCTCGACGAATGCTCTGCGACGCTCGGGATCCATGTTGGCCATCGCGCCTGCAAATCCCTTCGCATCTCCGGCGAGTATGCTGTCTTGTGCCGTTTTCAGCGCCTTTTGATCTTCAGGCGCCAGCAACTTGCTAATCTGTCCGTCCACCGATTCCTGCGCCTTTTTCACGTCCTCAGGTGAGGGACTGACAATCGGCTTATTCCAGCATTTGTCCTCGATAATGTCGCACTTGGGTAATCTGTCCGAATCGGAGAATTGGCGGTCCGAACTAAACTTGCCGGTAAGATCTTTGTCCTTTGCTTGGCCGTATGGGCCATCATGGCCAGTCTTCTGCCCGCCATCATCTCCAGCGGCGAGTCTGCCGACCGCTCCTGGACCGGACATTTGCGTTTCGATTGCGCCTTGCAGCGCTTTGGATGTTTGTTCGACTTGCTCGGCATGTCCTTGCGCGTGACCTTTTACCAAGACTTCGGCTTGTTCATTAGCAACCATGAGAAAACTCCTTCCGGACGAATGTCCGAATCAGGGACGGAGAAACCGGCATCGTTCAGAGCGCAGTGCGGCGTTTTTATCGCCAGTCTTGCAAGACTTCGATTACCGTGTTCGGGGGGCAACGATTGTCTATCCGACCGCTCGAGAATTTGGACACGGTAACGCAAAATCTTCTGAAAACGCCAGCCGGCGGGAAATTGCCGGCCGGCATCTGGAATTATCTGTGCGCAGCTCGATTTATCTGTGCGGCTCTTCTACAAATGCCGTCATCGACACCGTATCGCTCAACCCGGCAATGGCTCGCAGTTCACTCACCAGTCGGTTGGCGTTGTGATCGTCGAGGGAGTACCCCGGGTTCTCTTCTTCCGTATCGGGAGTCAGGATAAAAAATACTGTGCAGCCATCTTCGCGCTGCAACTTTAAATTGGCGAACGTTTCTGTCTGCGCATCATCGGAGTGCAAAAGGCGCTCCAACACATCAGCCAGATTGCTCGGGTTCATCACCGGGATAAACCGATCGGGAAGATTAATCGTCGGAACGCCAGGATCCGCGAGGTATCTTCCGATGCTAATGGTCAGAATTTGTCCGTCGATAGTTTGCATTATATTGCCTGCACAATTCTTGGCAGCGACGGTGTGAGATTGTAGCACCGCGAGCTGCCAAGCAACCGCTTAAACATCGATCTCTGGTTTGAGTGTAGGCTATTATCCTGGCGTAGGACCGGTATACGCCGGGTATAGATAACGAGATTAGAAAACAATCGATTAGTGGTAACAAACGGTGTTTCCTAGGTTGCATGAAAAAATTATTCTTGCGCTGACGCTCATCATTAGTGTGACGCCGGCTGCGCATGCCGCTTTGACGTCGGACGAATTGCAAGCGGCGGTCACCAAGGCGCACGTCTTTGATGCGCAGAGGAAGTTCACCAGCGCACTCAACGGAACAGAGCTGACGATCTCTACCTTCAGAACGCCTGAGTCCACTGAGCAAGATTGCAAAATTGATGCAACCCTTGCCGCCAAAGCGGCTTTTGAAGCCGATTCCAGCCTGTCGCGCATAACGGTTCTATTCTATGATGAGCGCATTCCGCAGAACTTTTTCGAAGTCCCCGTCAGTCTCGGCGAGGTGGCGGCATTTAAAAGTGGACAGATTACTCAAGCACAATTGCTTTCCGGATTGAAACTGATTAACCACTCTGCGCCGGAGTTACCAGCCGCCACCAGCTCTAAGGAGCAGTCGCGCGATGCGAGCGATCAAAAGCAGGATCTGCAGACGCTCATGGAGGCCATGAAGTCTTCCCCGGATAAACAGGCGTCCGGCGAAAAGAAAATCGCCATTGCTACTCCTGCGCCGTCTGCCGGCAACCACGGCAACAGCGTTTATTCGAACTACGGCGTAAGCTTGAGCTATCCGACAACTTGGAGCGTCGATTACCCCAGGCAGGGCAATACATTGCTGCGCTTCTTCATGCCGGATAAATCCACAGTGGAGATGCGCGTTTACTCGCGAAATGAAGTTAAACCGCAAGACGTAGTTGATGCCAACCCGGAAGACATGTTCCGAGTGTCATGGACTAATGCCTGGACCAAGAGTGTTTCCTCCGGTCTACCGAGCGAATGGGCCGAGGTGTTTCAAAGGCACGAAGCGCACGAAGCCGCCGAGCGGGATGAAAGGATGCGCAAGTTCAAAGAGCAATACAAGCAAAGAACCGGGCGCGAGTATCACACATCTATATACCAGGCCGTCAGTCTTCCAGCCTCAGTGAGCCTCGGTGTCGGGAAGACGGTGAAATGCCTGCAGCGCGGATATTGCGCCACGCCTTTGATGTACCGTGAGCATGGCGGCGAGGGCACGGCCGCCTCTCAGTTAAGCGAATACATTCAGTTGATCGTGTTTGAAAGCGGTGCTTACACGATTCAGTTAAACCTACTCACTCCGTACAAAAATGCATACAGTGCGACCGCCGAATTCAACAGCCTGCTGGCTGATATGAGAGTAGCACCCGCCAAACCGGCCGCAGCGTCTAAGAAACAGAAACATTGAACAAATCTGTAGG
>DATNQY010000109.1:0-20694 GCA_036703785.1 Candidatus Obscuribacterales bacterium | reverse complement strand
ACTCGGCTTTCTTGTTCTCACTGCGGCGTACATAGCAGGTACCGGCTTACTCGCGCAGTTCATGACCCTGGCTGCCCCCGATTTGCATTGGAAAACCGTCTTTCAGACTTTGCGCGCTTGCTTCCTGCCCATCAATGAATCTATCTTTTCTCATTACGTCAGGCATTATCGGTTTCTCTATGCGCTCATGGGTCCACTTGCCGGATGCCTCGCAGTGGCTATGACTCGCGATGCAAAACTTCGCGCTTTCGTCGGATTGTCCATCGTTTGGCTTGCGCTTCTGCTGCAGCCGCTGTTTGGACACATTGATGTGCGCGGCACCATGTACGGAAGCCACCTTCTTTATGCGGCTTCGGCACCGATTGCCTGTTTGCTGGCCGCTATGTTGTTTTCCATCCCCTCCCTGCTTCCACGCTGGCGTGGGCAGGCGTCATGGCTGAGTGTCGTTGCGTTCTGCGCGCTGTTAGCCTTCTTCATCGTGCATACAGGCAAGCAAAACTCCGCTTATGCGGCCGGCGGTCGGGCGCTGGCAAAAGTGCAAAAATCAATCAAGATTCTCAACGATCGCCTGCACGCGCCATTGATTCTGGCGCGCGATTTGCCGTCCTCAATCGCGATCATGCCTGCATATTCGACGGCCGGCATGATCGTGTTCGACGCGCCGACCGGTTTGCTGGCTGCCGGCACCATCTCGGGCGGCAGGCTGAAGGACGAACTGAAACAAGGGCATTTCACTGACGTTGCCTTGCGATGGGACAAAGATATGCAGAGCCTGGTGCCTCTGGATCTCGGGACAACCGCGCAAGCGCCTACAACCTTGTCGGCCGGCGAGATAGCGCAGCGGATGGTGCCGGGCATCGAATTCTACAAAAACGCGCGCCTGGATGAACAAAGCCGGGAGCTTGTATTGGAGTCGAATACCACAACAGGGCCGGCCATCAAGCTGCGTGCGGAGGGCTTTAGCCCGCTGGCACCGGATTTCTTGTGTGTAGAGGCGAAGATAGATGCGCCCAGCACGGGCATCAAACCGGATATAGAACTTTATTGGACGACGCGGGAGGATCCCCAATATCAAAACCACATAAGGCGCGTCACCACGCCGGCATTCGTGAGTGATAACGAATATCATCGATACTATTTGCCGTTGCGCACCATTGGTTGGGTGACGGCCGGTCCTGCGGATTTGCTGACTCTCGGTTTTCCGGCAGGCGCAAGAGTATTGTTGCGCAGCATAAGCGGCGTTGATAAGACGAGCCTGATGCCGCTATTTTCCGCCGTTGCTAAACCGGCAACTGGAACGGCATTCCAGCCACCCTTCTTCCGTTTTCCCACCGAGCCCGGACTGGGATTAATCCGCGTCCCCCTGAATGCGGACGCTATAGATATCTCGCATTCTTGCGAAAATATGGAAGGCGCATCGGGCGTCATGATCGAAATCTCGATGCCGAATAAGCTCTTCCCTAACCAAAATGGAGCCGATCAAAGCGGCGTGGCAACTTCGGTTATGTCGATAGACGGTGTGAAAGGCAGTTACGGGATACCAATTGCGAAATTCCCCGTGCCGGGCGTGTACAGTTTGCGCGCGGTGGCCGTCAATGAAAAACACCACCCGATCGGCAATTTCAGTGACGACGTATATTGTCTGGTTACAGGCAAGTATCGTACCGGTTGGTCGCTTCAGCCATGAACAAGCTGCGCATCGACATGGACTATTTGCTGTTTGCCTGGCAGGACGATTCTCCCGACACTGCTTATTACCTCGATACCGATACCGGTAGCGTGCTTTTGGTGCAGAGAGATCTCGATGACGTCGATGAACTGAGAGACGAAATCGAGCTGCAGCCAAGTCGCTATCTGTATGTCGCAAAACCGAATCCGGACCAGCCGGAGCTGGATCTCAGCGATTTCATCTTCACTGTAGGCGATGCTCATCTCAAAGAACTGTTATCGGTCGCTTACGAGGCACCCAATAAAATGCAAGCCTGCAAGAAAGTTCTTTCGGCGCACCCCGATCAGCTGCAGAGGTGGGAAAACTGGCGCCGTGACGCCGTTCGCGAGCGCGTTCGCAGATGGCTGGCGGCCAACAATCTCCAGCCTGAGTGATTCTGATATCATGAACCTTGACTCCTGCGTGCGGAATCGATGAAAAGAGCTGCGCAAATCCTCTCCCTGGCTGTTTCTGCTGTCCTCTGCGCGGCATGCGCTCGCATTCACATAGAGCCCAAAAGTGATGCTGGAATGGGCGCGGGAGCTACCGGCGGTGCCGGCATGGCTGCCACGACGGGCGGCGGCGGAACGGCTGCCCCTGCCGCAGGAGGAGGCGGCGGCTTTAGTTTGCCCGACTTCGGGACGCTGTTTAACCCGCCCCCACCGGTTAATGGGAAGTGGAACGTCACCTTCGTCGTCCGGGGACAGCCGCAGGACAGTACCATCGATTTTTCGCAAAACGGAAAAACGTTGATGGGTAGCGGACAAGACGGCGACGGACATGGATTCGTGCTGGTCAATGGAACCGTCGACGGCAAAAAAGTGCACTTCTTCAAAAAATACACAGATGCCGATCCCAGCAAGCCGATGATCGAATACAACGGCGAGCTCAGTTATCAAAACGATCAAGACTTCAAAGGTTGGTCGATTGGCGGGCACTACAAGACTAATGTAAACGGACAATCCGTGGACGATAAGTGGGTGGCAGTCAGCCAGGCTACCGAGCAATCTCAGCAGCCAGCGCAGCCACAACAACCTGCGCAACAACCCGCCCAACCGCCGCCGGACCAGCAGGCGCAGCAGCCTCCGGCCGACCAGCACCAACAGCCGGAGCAAGCGAGCGGCGGTGAGCAGCAGCAAGCTGACACCAATGGCGGTGGCGCTCAATCAGCGGATATTCCCGACGACGTCACCGGGACTTACACGGCACGGTATGAATTCAACTTCCATCCGGTCGAGACGCGACTGTGGCTGAAGCAAGACAAAGACACAGGCAAAATCACGGGCGACGGCACCGATACGAACACGCATGAGTATTTCGTGATATCGAAAGGGGTCATTACTACGCCGCCTGAGAAGGCACCACGCATGCTACTTACGTTCCACTACCAAAAAGGTGTGCATGCGAATAAAGATCGAGATTTAACGGTGCATGCGGTGGTGGGTCCGGGGCCGAGTTTGCGTGGTGAAACGCAGTCCGGTAGCCCATGGGCGGCTAGTTTCGTCGCCCACTGAGTTTTCGTTCATTTGAGAAAGCTTTAAGTCACACGAATCCGAATCGTTGTCTGTTACTGGCTACTATCTGCTACTTTAGAACGGTTTTCATTAGGCAACCTTATGAAGCCCTTCAATCTTCCTGTTTCGTTCGCGGTTAGTGCTCTGGCCGCTCTAATAACGAGCTCCCCGGCCGTGGGTCAAGCAACCATGGATGGTACCGCCGGGCTTCAGCCCGCTTCGTCCGATGATGGCAGCGGCGGGCGAGAGCCTGCTGCGGCATGGCACCTCCCGTTCGAAGGCAGGATCGCCATCACCAGTGGTGCGAAGTCGACCGCAACCAAGCCACCAAAACAGTACGATGCATCGGTGGATCTCTCCTGTGGCGACAATCCGCTCGGCGCTCAGGTCGAGCAGCTCATGGACACTGCGTGGGACAAAGATGCGCAGGGCAAGAAGCTCGATCAAGCTGTGGAGCACTATCGCACGTCGAAGCAGCGCGCTATCGCGCAAAGTAAAGACACGGCGGATTACATCGTGCCATTCCGTGGCAACGGCCCGTCGAGCGAAGCAGGCGACGTGATTCTTGGTGAACAGGTGAAGATAAAGAGTCGTGCGTCATCCGAGTATGCGCGGCAAAGGCACGTCGATGAAGTGCATCTGCGCATCACTTCAGATGTAATTCAAATATCGATGGGTTTGGGCATGCTCGATGCTGCGAACAGCCGTCCGATGATTGATGCAGGAATGGCATCTTTAAAGGAGATGGTCGGCGATGAGCAGGCCGAGAGAACACTTTCGATGCTCACCCAGTGGAGTCAGACTGTGCGCATTCCGGAAGCCGTGTTCACGCAGCCGGTTTGGGATGTGTCCTCGAAGCGAGCAAAGATACAACAGATCGTTGCCGAGGCCGTGAAAGTAGATCCCGTGTTGGACGATATCACCAAACGCGTCCATAAGTACAACCAGCACAGCAAACTTCAGCGCGCCTCCTCACACATAATTCAGAGCACTCTTGGCGTAGCTTCGTTGACGCCGGACTTTATTGGACCCGCCGCGAAAGCCGCCCTGGTGGCATACGTTATGTCAACCGGTGGACCGGAGCAGTGCAAGTTGCTGAAGGAGCTGTATCTGGACAAACGTTTCGACAGCCGCTGGAAATGTCTCAACGAGCAAGCGCACCTGGCAGTCGAGAACTACGAAGTTGGACTGCTCACGCACAACGTTGTCTTGCTTGCCGGCACCGAATCCTTGGTCGAGCACATGGCGGGTCGTTCGACCGTCAAAAAGGTTTTCGGTCGCAGCGTTGTCACAAGCGGAATCGCCCAGACCGGGACTTCGCTGTAACGGAAAAATCAATGGTACCCGCGGCCGAAACCCCGCTATTCTATCCACTCAATCCATTGAGCACTCCGCTCAGCGCAAGCGCGGTGACGAGGAGCGCGGCGAGAATGGCATCAATGAAAACCACCAGCGAGCACGAGCGTGGTTTGAGCTCGTGTGCGGTTTCCAGGGCCAGATACAACAAGAAAAGCGAATATAGGTAGCAAATGATACCAACAAACGGTATCCAGAGGAGCAGCAGCGGCGCCATTGCGTAAGCGCAAGCGCGATAGCTGGCTTCGAAATCTCCGCCACCGGACAAACCTTTACTGAGCCGGAAGGTGACATACGCCCAAGCAAAACTGCCGACTGACAAAACTATCAATGCGATCAATGCTCGTTCGACTGCATGCAATGGATATGAAATGCCGAAAAGCAGTGTGCCCAACCCATTGGAGAAGGCCAATATGCAGACCAATGCGAACGGCTCGCCAAAGCCACCTGCTGGTGGCATTTCCTTGAAAAATTCGACGGGCGACAACAACGCCATTTTCCAATCGGCGAACAATTGGAGCCAGAAATTGCTGCTCGTCTGCCTTTTCGGTTTCGCTGCAGCGGCTTGCTGTTCAGCCTTTTGCTTGATATAGCTGTTGACCAATGTTTCTTGCTGCCGCACTTGTTTCTCTCGTTGCTCTCGCGCCAGAACCGCATCAAGCTCGTCGTAGGCGTCTCGCGGTCTCGGTTTGGACGGTGCGGCTGTAGGCGGTGGAGGCTTCGGGTTGCCTGGTGCCTGTGGTTGCGGCCTCGGTGCTGCCTGTGGTGGGGACGACTGCGGTTGTTTGCCCTGCTCAGGGAGGGCGCCGCCCGTCGCCGCGGCCTTGCCATAACACTCGCACCGTTGTGATCGGTGCTCTGAATTTTCAAAATGTTTGAGCAACAAATCACGCGCATTGAGGATCTTCTTCATTTCCTCCTCGGCATCAGCCTTGCCTTCGTCCGTCGGAAACCGATCCGGATGCCAGGCTACGACCATTCGCTTGTAGCGCGTCTGGATCGTTTCTTTTGAGCAGCCGGGCTCGACGCCCAGCACGCTATAAGCCTTGAGAAGATCGCTCATTGCCCTGTCCAACCATTAACATCATACAGCCAGTATCCGGCACTCAAGCTATATGCTTTTGAACATCGACCGGTGAGGGATGGTAACCTCTTCGAATGGTTCGCCTTCGATGGAGTAACCGAGTTTGAGGTAGAAGGGCACCGCCGTGTCTCTGGCATGCATCGTTATTCTCTTAAAGCCGCGTTCGCGTGCGAATTGTTCGGAAAACTCTACCATCGCGCGACCTACACCGGTGCCTTGGTGCTTTTGTGAAACGGCGACCTGGCGCATTTTGAGTGAGTCGCTGCCATCCGGTTGGAGGATCAAGCAGCCGGCGAGACCCTTGTCGATGTAGCATGCGATGTGAAATAGCGACGATTCCTTGTCGAGTTCGCCTGGATCCAAGTTGAGACCGAGCGGCTTGCGCAGGATTTCGTCGCGCAGTTTCACGGTGTCGTGGTAGGCGGGTGAGTTGTGTTCGATCAGTTGGACGTGGAGTGGCATGTGTGTATTTCCCGAAAGCGGGCTTCCGCCCGCCGCTACGTTCTGCGATCCGAGCGGGCTTCCGCCCGCCGCTACGTTCTGCGATCCGAGCGGGCTTCCGCCCGCCGCTACGTCTGCGATCCGGGCGGGCTTCCGCCCGCCGGTACCACGGACGGCGCATGGCGTCGCCCTATGTAATCACGCCGAGTTTTTTGCCGGCTTTGCTGAAAGCGTCGAGCGATTTGTCGAGGTCTTCGCGGGTATGGGCGGCCGAGATTTGCACGCGCAAGCGTGCTTCGCCTTTGGGAACGACCGGGTACCACAAGCCGCGGACGTAGACGCCGTGCTCGAGCATCAGCGCGCTCATGTCTTGAGCGACTGCGGCTTCGCCGACCATGACCGGAACGATCGGATGTATGCCTTCAAGGATTTTGAAGCCGAGCGCCTTGATTTGTTTCCTGAAGTAAGCAGTATTCTCATGCAGCTTGTCTACGATGGAAGTATCTTCTTCGAGCATCTTGATCGCTTCCAGCGAAGCCGATGCCACCACAGGCGGCAGCGTGTTGGAGAAAGTGTACGGACGCGACTTCTGTCGCATGTAATCGATCAGCACTTTTTTGCCCGTCAGGAAACCGCCGCAAGCGCCGCCGAGAGCCTTACCTAACGTTCCCGATATCACATCAATCTTGCCGTGCAGTCCTTGCTCTTCCGGAGTTCCCCGACCGCGCTTACCGAGCGCGCCCGTGGCATGCGACTCGTCGACGAACAAAAGCGCGTTGTATTTTTGCGAAAGCTCGTACAGCTTCGGCAAAGGAGCCATGTCGCCTTCCATGCTGAAAACGCCGTCCGTCGCAATGATGCGGATGCGAATATTCTTGTCTTTGTCTTCTTCCAACCACGTTTCGAGCTGTTTCAGGTCATTATGCGGATAAGCTCTTAGATCAGTAGTCTTAACCGCGATGCGAGACAACCGGATGCCGTCGATGATGCTGGCGTGATTGAGTTGATCGCTGTAAATCATGTCGCGGTAGTCTTTGTGCCCCATGTCTCCCGAGACAAGCGCGGTGAAGAACGCTTCGTTAGCGGCGAAACATGAGGAATGCAGAATCGCGTCCTCGGTACCGAAAAAGCCGGCAATCGCTTCCTCTAACTTGCGGTGAATCGGTTGCGTGCCGCATATAAAACGTACTGACGCCAGTCCGTAACCATATTTCTCCAGCCCTTCTTTGGCAGCTTTAAGAACGCGTGGATGATTCGCCAGCCCAAGGTAGTTGTTGGATGCGAGCATAACAACTGTCTTGCCGTTGACGGTGACTGTTCCGCCTTGTTCGTCTTCGATGGGCACTTCGTATTTATAGGTTTTCTCGGCGTGCGCTTTATCGATTTCGTTTTTGATATCCGCATAAAGCGATTGCAAATGTGCCGTTTCACTGGCTGCGACCATGTTCACCTCTTAGTTGTTTTCCGGACTGAAGACGAGCTTGAGTTCTTTGCCGGAACTCAGCGTTTCGAATGCTTCTTTGTACTCATCCAGCTTGTACATCTTGCTTGCCAGAATGCGCTCGAGTTTGCTCTTCACGTCGAGGCGATCTGAGCGAATCAAGGCTAACATCGTTTCCCATGTGGCAAACATCTTGCGACCGAAGATGCCCTTGACCGTAACGCCCTTCCAGATGACGCCATTGGCGATGTCGAACTCGGGCAGGGGCTCTCGTGCAATGCCGAGCAACATCACGTTGCCGCCGTTGCGAACGATGCGGAAAGCGTCCTTATATGCAGGTAGCGAGCCGGACATCTCCAGGACAACATCCACCCCATTGGACCCTGTCTCGAACTTCTGCACCTGACGATAGAGCTCGTCCGATCCCTTGCCTACATTAATGCAGGAATCAGCACCGAAGTCCTTGGCCAGTCCAAAGCGTCGATCGACATCTGCCGCTTCCGTCAAATAAATGCGCGTGGCACCAAAAGCGCGACATAGGAAAACGGACATCAAGCCCAGCGGTCCGGCGCCGAGGATGGCGACGGACTTGCCTGCCACGTCGGCTTCAGAAACCGTGTGCACGGCATTGCCGAAGGCGTCCAACATGGCGCCGATACGCAGGGGAATATGTGATGTGTCGCCGCGCTTGCCGAGCAAGATGACGTTCTTGTATGGAACCACAACTTCTTGCGCAAAGCAGCCATCCAGGTGCACGCCTTTCACGCGAACATTGACGCAGATGTGCTCGTTGCCCGTCCGGCACAGAGTGCAATGCCCACAAGAGAGGTGCATCTCAGCAGTTACGTAGTCTCCAGTTTCAATGCGCAGCTCCGGCGAGATTTCGATTTCATCAGCGCTGACGCCTGGGCCTACTTCTTCGACGATGCCGCAAAACTCATGGCCGACAACGATGGGTCTATAACTACCGTTCGACAGATACCGCCGCATCTCGTTGCGAATGCCCGTGCTGCGGGCACTGTTATAGATGCTTTTGTCCGTGCCGCACACGGCTGTCGCCAGCACCTTGATGCGCACTTCGCCAACGCCGACGGTTGGCAGCTTTCTATCTCCAACCAGGCTTAGTCCGTCTTTGTCGAGGTCCTCTTTAACGAGACACTTCATCAGATTTCGCTGTGACTCCTGTACTACCACCGGCTTGATTTGCGTTTGCATCACGCCTCCACTTCGCGGCGGGCGGAAGCCCGCTTTTGACGCTGCGTTTTATTGTACTTCCAGCGTCATTGATTTCCTGGATAGCGGCTGGATATGCGCTCTCTATCTGGGTTGTAACAGAAATAAACGTAATCAACAGGTGATCTTAGCTGGAATATCAGTCTGAAGAACCGCATGGCATCGGGTTTTCAGGCGCTGCAAAAGCCGAGAGGATGGCGAGCCTTAGCGTTTGTTTAGTTGCCAAGCCTGGATCGCGGCCGTAGGCTGAACTGTCCGATTCAACAATTTCTTTAGCTTTGTGTGCGGGGTTCGAAAATGGCTACTGATAAGGGTTCCCAGGAAATGAATTTTGATCCGGCTTACGACATGGAGCTTTTCATGCGCTCCATGGCTGAGCAGTCGATTGTACAAATCATCATCGACGGCAGCGGCGGGCCGGATAACACCGAGTTTACCGAAGATGGTTTGCGATTCATTCGCTATCTGTTGTCTATCTCTCGCTCCACACGGTTTGGGTTCTTGCCCAACTTCAAAGATTTGCAAACGATCCAGGAATTGGCGCGGCAGTTCATCCGCTACTGCGGAGGTGCCAGCCCGGCACTGCAAACAATGAACCGCGTCACTGACCAGCAAGCCGCGTAATTCTACCGGCGAGTCGTTCTGTAAACCAGTTTGTACAGAGTAGCCTGATGAACACCCATCAGGCTGCAATTTATTTTGGGAATAATTTCGGCAGAGGTTCAAACATGAGCAACCATCCGAACCACAAGAAACCAATGAACTCTGCGCTGTTTTTCGTGCTCTCCTTCTTTTGCATGGCTATCCCGACAGCATTGATCTTTTATGCTGCGCGACACAGTCTCCAGCCGATTGCAGGACGACCTCCAGGCGAGGACATGCCCACTCTATTTGCCGTCCTCAACGCGGGGATTGCCATTGTCTTTGCCGGCGGCATCGCGCTGGTTGCCGGAATGCTGACGTTGGTGCGCGCGTTGATTAACAGGGCGTCTACTCCGAAATTCAAAGGCGACTAACCGTGCCGCTGCCGCCGTGGCGAAAGATTTTCTAGCGCGATGCGGCGCCGGTACCTATCCAGCGCAAAACCTCACGCATCACGTGAGGCGTGATAAGAGGCTGTTTTTGACCGCTGAAACGCCCACCCTGTGGGGTTGCCAATCCCTTGGTATCACGCGTCACGTGATGCGTGATAATTCCTGCTCCGGACACCCACCGACCCGGCCAAAATCCGATGCGCGGAGATCCGATGCGCGGAGATCCAACGCGCGGAGATCCAACGCGCGCAACTCGACTAAGCGTGCTGCGGAAGTTTCGCCAAATCGATCTCGACGACCGGGCTGACGTCCGCTTCGTAGTCAATTTTCGGCAAGCCAAATCCGAATAGACGCAGAAACTCGCTCTTATAGCTGTCGTAATCCGAAATCTCTTTGAGATTCTCGGTATTGACCTTCGGCCATAGCTCCATCACCTTCTTCTGGGTGTCTGGATCCATTTCCCAATCATCCATGCGAATGCGACCACCCTGATCGAGCTTCGGGGTGTGTCCGTTGTACAGCTGGTCTTTGAACATGCGATAAATCTGTTCGATGCAGCCTTCGTGCGTGCCTTTCTCTTTCATGACTTTGAACAACAAAGAAATGTACAGGGGCACTACCGGGATGGCGGAGCTTGCTTGAGTGACCACGGCTTTGTTCACCGAAACCAGGGCACTGCCTTTGATACCACCGAGTTTCTGCGTAATTGTTTTGGCTTTCTTCTCCAGATCTTCCTTGGCTTTGCCGATCGTTCCATTGCGATATACAGCATGCGTCAGCTCTGGTCCGATGTAGGAGTAAGCGATAGTCTTCGCGCCTTCGGCGAGCACTTCGCCTTTGAGCAGGGCATCCATCCACAGCTCCCAGTCTTCGCCGCCCATTACTTCGATGGTGTTTTTGATTTCTTCTTCGTTGGCTGGCCCGATTTGGACTTCAGTCACCATTTCTTTATCCGTATTGAGAGTCTTGGCTTTGAAGTCCTGACCAATCGGCTTCAATACGGAGTCATAGACGACACCGGTCGTCGGGTGCTTGCGTTTCGGAGAGGCAAGACTGTAGATGACCAAATCGACTTTGCCGAGATCCTTTTTGATGAGCTCGACGGTGGCGTTGCGGATTTCGTTGGAGAAAGCATCGCCGTTGATGCTCTTGGCATAGAGTCCGGCTGCATGAGCTTGCTTCTCGAACTCGGCCGTGTTGTACCAGCCGGCGGTGGCAGGCTTTTCGGCTTCCGGCGGCCGCTCGAAAAAGACGCCCACTGTGTCGGCTTTGCCACCGAAAGCGGCTGTAATGCGGCTTGCCAATCCGTATCCGGTAGAGGCGCCGATCACCAATACTTTTTTAGGCGCGCCCTTGATTTCGCCGTGCTTCTTGACGTATTCGATTTGCTGGCGAACGTTTTCGGCGCAGCCCACCGGGTGGGTTGTTACACAGATAAATCCGCGAATTCGAGGCTTGATGATCATCATTCCACCATAAGACTGGAGACAGAATCGTTGATTATGCCACAAATGCCGCCTGGAGCCAGCTTTAGTAAAAGGCTGTACGTTATGGCAGTTTAATCTGATGAAACTTTTTTCGCGCGTACACTGGGATACTCATAGGAGCGCGGCGCACGCGGCTGTCCTGCAGTCGAGCTAACGGAGTGTTTTTTGGAAAAACTGTTGATCGCGATTGCACTACTGAGCTTGCTCGGCTTGAACTCTGCAGTTTCGTCAACTGCCGCAGCGGCAGATAGGTTGGCCGCTGTGGCAGACAGGCCCGAACAGCAAGTCTCGATTGCCACGAGAGAGCTCTACCTGGAAGATTCTCGCCGGCAAAAAACGGTTCCGCTGCGGGTCACTTTCCCGGAAGGCGCCGGCCCGTTTCCGGTAATCATTTTTTCGCATGGACTGTTTGGATCGCGTGACGGTTACACCTATCTGGCAAAGTATTGGGCAGAGCACGGCTACGCCTGTATTCAGCCATCGCATGATGATTCCATTCGCTGGATGCGGGAAAGAGGCAAATCGGTGCGATTGCGCCAGATGCTCAGAGATCAGCCTTACGACAAGTCGGCATGGATTAATCGCGTTGGCGACATCACATTCATTATTGATTCTCTGCCGCTCGATCCGGATTTCGCCGGTAAGTTTGATACCGCGAGGATCGCCGTCGCCGGGCACTCTTATGGTGCTTACACTTCGCTGCTGATTGGCGGCGCGCGGGTGCCGCGGAAAGAACTTGCGCCTAAAATCGAGAGTCTTGCCGATCCGCGCGTAAAAGCAATTGTGGCCATGTCCCCGCAGGGTATCCGCGCAAGAGACAACGATGTCGGATTCGACGATAAAGGTTCGTACACGATCAAGATTCCATCGCTGTATCTAACAGGAGATCGCGATCAAACCGGCTGGAATACGCCTGCCTCGCGCGCTGAAGCTTTCAAATACACTATCGCGGGGTCCAAATTTTTCGTCTCTCTTTTTGGCGCGAATCACATGACCTTTTCCGGACGCGCGCAGGACGAGTCGACAAACCAGCTTTCAAAGCAACAACACAACGGCGCCAAGATGTTCGATATGCTCGCGGAACGAGCTGTACAGCCGGGCTATGGGGACGACGAGGCACATCGACGACTGGTGGAAAAAGCGAGCACCATGTTTCTCGATGCCTACCTCAAAGGTGACGACTCTGCGCGTGCGACGCTCGAGCATGGCGGATTAACGAGTCTTATCGGCAAAGCCGGCGTGGTCGAAGCGAAATAGGGTGTCCGGCTATCATAAAGCTGAGCACGTCGGTGATATCATAAAGCCGAAGACCTTGCTGGAGTGGGTAAATGCTGCGTGCGTGTGTGATTCTGATTGTATTTGCGTTGCTGATGCCGACTGCGTTCGCTGTCGAAACCAAGTCCGACTCGAGCAATACCCCAAAGATTCAATGGCAAGCGTGGTCCGATCAGGTCTTCGAGAAGGCGCGCGCGGAAAATAAAATTGTTGTACTCGATCTCCAAGCGGTGTGGTGCCACTGGTGCCATGTAATGGAAGAGCGCACCTATAGCAATCCGGCGGTCGAGCGGCTGATGAACAGCAGCGTTATTGCCGTAAAGGTCGATCAGGATTCTCGTCCGGATCTTTCGAATCAGTATTCCGATTACGGCTGGCCGGCGACCATCATTTTTAACTCGGATGGAACGGAGTTGGCTAAACGTGCCGGATTCATCGAGCCCGACGAAATGGTCGGACTATTGCAAGATCTGATCAAGACTAGAAAGCCGGAAGAAGCGGCAAAAAAGCCGGCCATACAATTCTCCGCTGCCGGCTCGCTATCCGCCCTTCTCCGGAAGCAACTTGTTGCCAACCACATCAATGGATATGACACCGTTAATGGTGCATGGAGTAACGGGCAGAAATTTCTCGAGCCGGACAGCGTCGAATACGCTCTCACCAGAGCGAAGGAAGGCAGCGCGAAAGAGCGGCAGATGGCAAAGCAGACTCTAGATGTGCAACTCAATTTGCTTGATCCGGTCTGGGGCGGCATGTATCAATATTCAACGCACGACGATTGGAAACATCCGCACTTCGAAAAGATCATGAATGTTCAGGCGGATAATATGCGGGTGTACTCGCTTGGTTACTTGCTGTTCGGAGATTCGAAATATCTCGCGACTGCTAAATCAATCGATAGTTTTCTCAATAAGTTCATGCTCAGCCCCGAAGGGGCGTTTTACACCAGCATGGACGCCGACGTCATTCAGGGCAAGCATAGCGATGCCTATTTTAAATTGAACGATCTTGGAAGGCGTAAGCAAGGGATTCCCCGGATTGATACACATATCTACGCGCGCGAAAACGGCTGGGCAATCAACGGGCTCATCGCATTGTACGAAGCAAGCGGCGACAAGCAATATTTAGATTCCGCCGTTCGCGCGGCAAATTGGATCATCGCCCATCGCGCCATCGAAGGAGGCGGGTATCGTCACGACGAAAAGGACGTAGCTGGTCCCTACCTCGGTGACACACTTTACTTCGGGCAAGCACTGCTTTCGTTGTACGCTGCCACAGCCGACAGGCAATGGCTTAAGCGCGCAGAAGACGCCGGTAATTTTATCGAAAGCACCTTCAAGCAGGCAGACAGCGCACCCGGCTTTGTGACGGCCAGATCGACCGGCAGTGCCGTCGCTCAGCCCGAGCCGCTTCTGGACGAGAACGTTGCCGCCGTGAGATTTCTGAATATGCTCAGCAGGTATGACGCTAATGCGAAATATAAAACCATGGCCGAAACGGCAATGCGCTACGTGGCGACACCTGCCATTGCTGCGAAACACAAAATCTTCGTCGCCGGCATTTTGCTTGCCGATAAAGAGCTAAATTCAGATCCAATACACATCACAGTCGTAGGCCGCAAGGAAGATCCCGCTGCCCTGGTGTTGTTCAAACAAGCGCAGAAATATCCGGTGTCATATAAAGAGTTGGAGTGGTACGACAAGAAAGAGGGGCCCTTACCGAGCGGCGCGGCGGAGTTTCCTGATCTCGACAGAGCCGCCGCATTCGGGTGCGCGTTCAAGCGCTGCTCGCTGCCCATTTTTGCCCCGGAAGGGATCGCGAAAACGGTCGACGCTTTCGCGAAAATGCAGTAAAACGGCGCGCTTGAGCGCGCTGCTGCCAACGAATTTACAGCAGTGAACGGTTACTGGTCTGCGGGGATCGGCTTGCCGGCTAGAAATGCGTGCAACTTATCCATGAAGGGCTCCGCTTTCTGATAGCCGACCATCGTTGCTCTCGGCGTACCGGACTCGTCAAAAATTATGATCGTCGGATAGCCGTCGATTCTATTGGCCTGCGACAAGTGCTGTCCGCTGCCATGGTCCTCGGCATTGGCGCGCACCAGAACGAAGTTGTCCGCCATGAGCTTTTCGACATCCGGATTTTCGAAGGTCTTTTTTTCCATGACTTTGCACCAGCCGCACCAGTCAGTGTAGAAATCCGTGATGATCGGCTTGTGTTGTTTCTTGGCTAGCGCGAATCCTGTGGGCACGTCATTCCACACTGCTTTTGCTGATTCACCGGAACCACCCTCGCGCGCAGTTGCTCGCTCTGTCCGCGTTTCGCTTGCATCCTGGCTTTTCTTCTTGTGCCCGCCCCAAGCGATCTGTTGTGGTGCTTGCTTGGCGGCAGTTGTGTCATTGCTGGATTGCGCTTGGATTGACGTGCCGACAATTGCGACCACCGCCAAAGCGCCGGAAAAGGCGATAACTGATTTTTTCATCGTTTGATTCCTCTGACTCGTGTGCTTATTCCAACAATACTATTTACAGCGGGCTTAGGCCTGCCCTTACAATGACTTTTCGTCGGGTGAAAGGAGCGCTTCACGGATGAGCTTCACGGGAGCCATTCCCTGCGATAGAAAATCATCGTGGAACTGCTTGAGACTAAATTGATTTCCCTTGGCTTTCTTGTAGTCATCACGCAGGGAAAGGATTTGCAGCTTGCCGAGAGTGTAAATTAAATAGGTCGGATCCGAGGTTCCACGTTTGGCTTCGCGGTCGGCGTTGGCTGGTTCCTGGTAGCCTTCGCTAACGAAGAACTGTTTGCCCTGATCCATGGTCATGCCGGCTGTATGCATCTGAATTCCGACGATGTACCGGCAGGCACGCAGCAGTGCGTCATGCAATTGAACCAACTTCAACTTCTGGTTGTCCGGTTGCTCTTCCACCATCATCTGTTCGCAGTAATGCGCCCAGCCTTCGATGTTGGAGCCGCACCCGAGGAGCTTACGCGTTTTGGAAGGAGCTTGTTTCACCCACAAGCCCTGGATGTAATGCCCGGGATATGCCTCGTGCACGCTGGTATTGATTAAGTCCAGCGTGCAATAGAAGCGCATGTGCTCTTCGACCCGTTTTGCATCCCAGCCTTTCTCCGGCAGGGTGACGAAGTAGTAGGCTTCCTTCGCTTTCTTTTCAAAAGGTCCTGGTGCATCCATCGAAGCGAACGTGGTGGCACGTTCGCAAGGCGGAGTTTCCTCGACCTTCAGCACGTCCTCTGCGGGGATGGTCACCACCGCGCGGCACTGGTCGTGGAGATTATCGAGCACCTTTTGCACTTGGTTGAACAGTTGATCCGGCGCGCAGTGCTCGAGGGATATGGTGCGATATACTTCCGGCGCCGGCTTGCTGGGATCAATCTTTGCCGCCGTTTGGACGAACTCTTTTTGCAGGCGATGCAGCTCTGTGTAGCCGTCCGCGAGCACTTTATCGAGCGGCTCATCCACCATTTCGTTGTAGAGCAATTTCTTGCGGAAGTTTTCTTTGCCGATGGCAAAGTCAGCCACCGAATTCGGCAATACGTCCTGCTTGAGGAATGTTTGGTAATCCTTCAGTTGAGCGATTACGTTGTTGTTTGCCGTTTCAAACTCGCTTTTCAGTTGTTCATTTTTGACGTCAGCAAATTCCGGCGGCAACGTCGTTTTGAAAAAGTCGATAGTGTCGGGAAGTTGCTCGAGGGCTATCTCCGTGTAGATCTTTGGTGTTTTCTGCAGATTGGCTTTCGCGGCTGCAATTATGCTCGGAGCCGCCTTTTCGCGGGCAATCACAGCTTTCAATCTAGTCTCGAGCGGCGCGAAGTTGCGCTTGATCAAACTGAATACCGAATTGAAGATGATCGAGCTGTAGTGGTCTGGGTTGCGTTGCCATCCTTGAATGTCTTGCAATTCCAGCAATTCTGATTCTGCATCAGCAATTAGCATTTTCAAATCGATGCGGCTGGTTTTGTTCAGTTGCGAGGGATCTACTGCTTCAAACCGATGCAAGAACTGCTTTTCCTCCGCGATGCGGCGCGAGACGCCCGCCGCCGAAGGGTCCGGCATCTTGTCGTCGTAGTCATGAATCCCTTCGTCGGTGGCGCTGTTGGGATAAGCTTTCCAGGAAGCCAAAAAATATTCGTCGACCAGCTTGTTGAAAGCAGCCTGAGCTGCCGACTGGTGCTGTTCCATCGACGACTGCGCTTGGGCCGCGCGCGGCACGGAGGAGATTGGTTTGCCGCTCTGCGCAAATAGCGGAGCGCCTAGCTGCAAAGTGGCGGCTAGAACACACGTATAAGCTGCAAATCGTCTATGTCCGTGCATCTTTCTTTCCCCCGTCAGCCGGCTTACGCCCGGCGTTAAAGCTAGGTTGCGGACGCCGTTACACGACGCGAACGCTCAATCAGTACAAGCGCTCATCATACAGAAAAGCCCCGCTGCCAACCTTAGCTGCTGGAGTCGAGGGCTTGACATGTGATGTCAGGGCATACTGCTCTAAATGGCCGCGTGAAGCTACGTCAAGCACAAAAGGGACTTATCTTTAACATTGGGCAAGCCAGCGAACGTTTGAAGATAATATGTAAGGTGTCTCTTTTCAGGTATCTTGAATGGCCGGTCCTTACGATATTTTTGTTCTGGTCAAGCAAGTTCCGGATCAGGGTTCTAAGGCAGGAATCAATCCGGACGGCACAATTGACCGCGCTAAAGCCAAGCGCATGCTCAACCCGTTTGATCGTTACGCGTTGCAAGCGGCTCTGCACACCAAAAAGGCTTATGGTGGAAGAGTAACGTGCATATCGATGGGGCCGCCGCCGGCAGTCGAGATTTTGCTCGAAGCTCTCGAACATGGCGTCGACCGCTGCGTGCTGCTATCGGACCGCCGACTTGCGGCTTCCGACACCCTAGCCACCGCTTATGCTCTGCACAAAACCATCCAGTGGTGCGGGCGTTTCGATCTGATCTTTTGCGGACTGCAAACCACCGATGGTGACACTGCCCAGGTCGGTCCGCAGATAGCCGAGCGTCTGGATTTGCCGCAAGTCACTTACTGCGAAGATTTCGCCATCAAAGATGACAAGCTGGAGGCCCGCCGCATCATTGAAGGCGGCTGCCAGCATGTTATTAGCCAATTGCCGGCTCTGGTCACTGTGGCGAATTCCTACCATCCTTTGGAATACAAGTCTTTCCGCGGAACCTGGAAAGTTCAAAATTTGCAGCGTCATCCGGATGAGCTGGCTCAGATAATCACGACTGTAGATCTCGACAAGATAGGCGCCGACTGCGATCGTTGCGGACTGAAGGGATCGCCCACCATCGTGGCGGCGACGGAAAAGGTCGGCGACATCGGCGGCAACTGCAAGATGTACGAAGGCCATTCGCCGGAATCGATGGTGACTGAAGTATTGAAATCAAGCGACGTCAAGGAATTCCTGAGAGTATGACAGACGAGCAAAAACCTGCACCGCAGCAGCCTGAAGCTGCGAAATCACCTGCAGCCGAGCCGGAAGTGATGCCCGTTCACGAGACACCACGCGGCAACGTGATGGTGATAGCCGAGCACATCATGGGCGACTTACAGCCGGTGACGCTGGAATTACTGGGCGCTGCTCGTATGTTGGTCGAAAAGCTCGGCACGAAAGTGATTGCCGTTCTAGTCGGCTACAAGATGGAAGAGACTGCCCAGAAACTTATCCATCACGGCGCCGATGTTGTTTATTATGCCGATGCTGAGTCTCTGCAAGTTTATCGAACGCTGCCGTATCGGCGGGTAATCGTCGACCTTCTCGAGTCCTTGCCCGAGCCGCCCCACGTTTGTTTGCTGGGGTCGACAACGACAGGACGCGATCTCGCGCCGCGTATCGCCGCTCACTTCGAGACCGGACTGACAGCCGATTGCACCGAGCTCGATATCGGACCATACGAGCACAAGAACAAGATGGACCCGAGCAAACTCGGGCTTTATCCTGATTGCTTGTACGCCATCCGTCCAAGCTTCGGCGAAAGTTTGAAAGCGCGCATTTTGGGACCGTGGAAGAATCCGCAGATGGCCACCACGCGTCCGGGCGTAATGGCGCCTCTCAAGATGGATGCTAAACGTGAAGGCGAGATCATTCGCATTGAGCCGAAAATGCAGGAAAGAGACTGGCGCCTGCAAGTGCGTGATGTCGTCCGCGAAGTTTCCAAAGGCGTCAAGCTGACGGAAGCCGATGTGATTGTTTCCGGCGGATACGGGCTGGGAAGCGCCGACGGTTTCAAAATTCTGGAAGAGCTGGCCGGTTGCTTTGAAAACTCGGCCATCGGCGCCTCGCGCAAGGTGGTTGACCTCGGTTGGATTCCCTACGCGCACCAAGTGGGTCAAACGGGTAAAACCGTACGCCCGAAACTGTATATCGCCTGCGGGATATCAGGGGCCATTCAGCACCGCGTCGGCATGTCGAAATCCGCTACAATCATCGCGATCAACAAAGATCCCGACGCGCCGATTTTCAAGTTCGCGCACTTCGGAATCGTTGGCGACGTTTATCAAGTTGTGCCTGAGATGATCAGGCAATTCAAAAAAACAATGTCTTCCGATAAAAAGCCGGGGGTTGAGGCAGTTGTCCACTCGCATTGAGTACGATCTTCTTTTAGTCGGCGGCAGTCCTTCGAATCTCACACTTGCATATCGATTGCTTGAGCTTGCGAAGGACAGCGGCAAAGAGCTGACCATTGCCATTCTGGAAAAGGGCAAGGAATTCGGCAGTCACGTCCTCAGCGGAGCCGTGTCGCATCCGCATGTGTTGGAAAAGGTCTGGCCGAATTACAAGGATTTGAATTTCCCTATCGAGGCCGTTTGCAGCGAGAGCAACATGTCGGTGCTCGGCGTCACCGGCAAGTGGGACATGCCGCCCAAGTTTTATCCGAAGTCTTTCGATAAGAGCGGGTACCTGGTGCTGACCTTGAGTCACGTTGTCGCCTGGATGGCGAAGCAGCTTCAGGAAAAAGCGAAAGAAGTGCCCAATGTGGCGATTGATCTGTTCACCGGCTTTTCCGCGCATGGTGTCGTCTTTGAAGACGGGCGCGTGGCCGGTGTTTCAGTAGTTGAGCAGCCGAAGTCCGATGAGGATTACGTCTACGCGAAGGTCACCGCATTTGGTGACAAAGGCTTTATCTCCCGTGACGTGATCGACCATTTCAAGCTGCGGGATAACCCGCAAATCTGGTCGGTGGGCGTAAAAGAAGTGTGGCAGTGCACCGAGGATTACTCGGGCAAGGTGTGGCACACACTTGGTTGGCCGCTGCTGGACGGCACTTTCGGCGGTGGCTTTGTCTATGGCATGAAGGACAAAAAGCTGACCATCGGCATGGTGATCAGCCTCGACAGTCACGATCCCAACATGAATCCGCAGAACAAACTGCAGGAATACAAGAAACATCCCTGGATTCAGTCGATGATCAAGGGCGGCAAACTGCTGAAGTACGGAGCGGCCTTGCTGCCTGAGGGCGGATATTTCAGTCTGCCGAAACAGTACTATGTGCCGGGAGCCATCTTGCTCGGTGACGCGCTCGGGACGCTCAACGTAAAAACGCTCGCCGGCATCGACCGCGCTATGGAGTGCGGACGAATTGCAGCTGAAGTGCTGCACGAGGCGTTTGTCAAAGGTGATGTTTCGCCTGCGGCATTGAAGCCTTATCAAGATCGGCTTTCGCAGAGCTTCGTGATCAGGGATGCTTTCCGCGATCGCTATTTCCGCTATACGTTCCAAAAAAATCCGAAGCTGCTCGGACAATACCTGCCGAAAGTCGCTCGCGGCGTCGACAGTGGCAGACCTTTCTCAGGAATTATTTCCGCCGGATTGCCCAACCCATTTTCAGCCGCCCTCGATGCGTGGAACGCCCTCAGCCTGATGGAGCGCGGCAAGGACATTGGTCCGATAAAGTACACCCCAGACTACAAGCACATCGTGCCGAGCTTCGTGGCGCCGAAATATGACGAGCCGCCGAATGTCGACAAGGCGACGATTTACTCGCGTCCGGACGCGGTGTTCTACGCGTCGACCAAGTATCACGAAGGCAGTCATCACATCGATGAATTCAATGCTCAAGTTTGCATCGAGTGCATCGGACGC
>DATNQY010000108.1:0-2644 GCA_036703785.1 Candidatus Obscuribacterales bacterium | reverse complement strand
GTTGAAGAGCTCCTCGCAATCCGCGTGCTCTCGCTTCGTCTCGACATCTAAGTCAGGATTGCCTCTATGAGGCCAGAAATCGGGTTCCCGGAGAAAACAGCACAACGTCATTCCGCGTTTTACCGCCGCTTCCAACACCGGTAATAGCGCATCGAGCCGACGGTGGGTTACCCACGGACTCTGCAGTTTCATTTCCTCAATTCCATTTTCAATATCGACAATCAGCGCGTCGAAGAAAGCTCGTTCGTTGAACGCGGTGAAATCTTCTATAGTGCTCACCGGTGACGGCGTGGAAAACGGCTTCTGTCGCAGCCGAGGCTTGCGAGCTCTATTGTTGATGACACTAGACATGGCGGACCTCTGCGTATCTCATTAATGGATAAACGCAAAAATCAGGTCAAGGGTTCACCGATTCAGATGGGATCTTTCTAAAGTCAAGCGTTTGAACTTTTTGAGCTACCGCAACGTTTCCACTTATGTGAGTAGGTGCGGTAGCTCAGTGGATAGAGCAGCGTTTTCGCAAGCGTGGACGAAGGTTCGATTCCTTCCCGCACCGCTCACGCCCTTCAAAAAAGAAAAGCCGCCAAACGGGCGGCTTTTCGGTAACTCAGTTGAGTTGCGCTTTCGCAAGCACTTCGATCTTAGCATGCGTCTTCAGAAAAGGAGGAGCCACCTCTCGGTGGCTCCGCGGCAACTCAGTTGCGGCTCCTTCGCAAGAATCCAGGTGATTCCATCCCAGCACTTGTCGGAAGGACGAGCTTGGACCGATAATGGCGCGTGATGAAATGGGCGCTTGGACGAAAAATCATTGCTTCGATCGAAGGCTGCTGCGCAGCCTTCGGTGTCGTGGCGATTGTTTGCGCGGGATTTGTTGCCGGGCCAACTGTCGCTGCCGAGCCGGCGCGTCCGAATATCACAGCCAACATGGACAATCAGTTGGCCAATTGGAGCTTTCAATCGGCTTGGGATAAGCAGAACGGGTACAAGCTTGGTGTAGATAAAGAGATTACGTTTAAAGGACAGCCTGCAGCATATCTGCAGTCGCAGCGCGAGCAACAGGATCCGAAGAAGTTTTACGCTGCTCCACATCAGAATTTCAGGGCCGACAAATTTAGAGAAAAACGCGTTCAGTTTTCTGCGTTTCTCAAGACGAGCAACGTCACGGGCGCTGCGGGCTTGTGGTTCAAAGCGAAGAACGGCAACCAGGTGGTTGCATTTACGAATTCGGCGGCCGGTGAGGTGCGTGGTGCCGGTGAGGTGCGTGGTGCCGGTGAGCTGCGTGGTGCCAACCAAGTCACCGCTGTCGATGGCATCAGCGGGACTAACGATTGGAAAAAATATTCCGCGACTATGGACGTGCCGGAATCAGCGGATCTGCTTACGATAGGGGTTTATTTGTTTGGTGGTGGCAAAGTTTGGTTTAGTGACCTGGGAATCAATGCGGTCAACAACGACGTTCCTACGACGGTCCAGCCTTGGGATGCGAAAAAATATTGGCAGTTCGCGAATGAACTCAAATCCAAGCCGTCGAATTTGGATTTCAGCGAAAACGCGCCTGACGAGGAAGAGCTGATGGAATGGGCGTGCCATACGAGCCCATCGCCCGGCAAGTGCGGAATCGACCGGGCAATGGTGTACAACGGCAAACCGAGCGCCTTTGTCGAGCAACAATCGAAAGATCCGACCGATTTTGTGTCCTCGTATCAGGACATCAGTGCTGCCGATTATGCCGGCAAGCGCGTGAAACTCTCGGCTTTCGTGAAGACCAAGGGCGTAACCGACTGGACTGCGCTATGGCTGCGAGTAGATGGCGGCAACAAAGTCCTCGCCTTCGACAACATGGAGGACCGCCCGATCAAGGGTGATAGCGGCTGGGCACCATGCTCGATTGTGCTCGATGTTCCATCGAACGCAACCCGCATACGTTTAGGATTTATGCTCGCCGGCTCGGGTAAGTCGTGGATGAATAGTTGCGCCTTCACTGTTGTCGACAACAGCATACCGGTAACAGCCCCACCAGTTGCTCCGATGCCGCTGCCTTCCGATTCCAGCCGCACCGCTCCCGATTTGGAGTTTCATCCTAAATGAAGCGCCGATGGATTCTCGGAATGTTTGCCATAGTGATCTCAACGGTCGCTTCGCTTGGTCATGCAGCTATCGCGGACAGTTCAAACGACGACCCGTATGCCGAACGTCAGCGGCTTGATCTTCAAGATCAGGAAAAGCAATTGTTGCGTGAAGAAGATCGATTGAAGCAGGATGTCGACCAGCTAAAGCGCGCAATTGCGCTACGCCTGGATAAGGTCGACATTGCTCAACGGCGGCTAGAGCGGATCAACCACGATTTGATCACGCTTCGAATGAAGATGATGCCCTGATTCGCATCGCGCATGCACGCGGGCGTTTTGCTCTCATCGGTTCTACAATTGGAAGCGTGAATCAGCCGCCAAGCAAACTGAAGCACGCGAAGGTGATGAGGTACGCGATTGCCGCCGCCGCTTGCCGCCCGAGCGGCAGCACCAAGCGCTTGGTCGATGGAACACCGCTATTTGTCCCGGCTGCCTTGGCCGTCGTTCATTTCGAACTCAGCCAGGGCGGGGTTTATTTGTATTACTGCGACCGTTGCTGGCGTGTGTTGAAGGAA
>DATNQY010000107.1:0-17001 GCA_036703785.1 Candidatus Obscuribacterales bacterium | reverse complement strand
CCAGACAGCATTCGTACCAGGACATCACCAACAGCGTGCGTACGCGAACCGGCTTGTTGGCACCTTTGTCTACCATGCAATTTGGTGATTCGCGGTCGTTCAAGTGGGCTTACGACCTGGGATTTCCGCCGCCGAAAGGAGTAACCGGACCAGGCATGCTCGATCCGCAGGGACAAAACTGGTCGCCGGGGGGCAACACCCTGTTGCCCGACACCGGCACGCCGAGCGTCAGTCTGGATGTCACCATCGATGGTGGCTACTAAAAAGCGACTCGCTTAAGTCGAGCCTGAGCTGGCAGGCGACGAGAGGTCGTCGCCGAAGTATCCGAGCCGCTTTGCCTGGCGGCGATCGGCACGGGCGAGATCCGGCTGATTGAGGGCGTCATACACTTCCGCGCGGTGAGAATAACACTCCGCCAGCCTGCCGTCGAGCTCGATCGCCCGATTGAAATCGATGCGTGCTTTATCGAGATCTCCCATTTTCAATTCGACATATCCACGCGTGTCATAAGCCGAGGCCGCATCGCTGCGCAGACTGACGGCGCGATTAGCCTCACTGAGGGCGCGCGCGAGCTCTCCGCCGGGCATATGCGCATACACCCAGGCCCGATTGTTGTACGCTTCCCAATCCGAGTCGTTGAGAGCCAGCGCGCGATCGAAGTCGGCAAGCGCCTTGTCGTATTGGTTTAGTTTGTAATACAGAAATCCGCGGCGATCGTATGCCGATCCCAGATTGCCGTTGAAGGAGATCGCTCGATTGACTGCTCGCAAGGCGTCGTGATAATCACCTTGAGCGGACAGGTAGGTGGCATGGGACATGTCCAGAAACGGCATGAACCCCCAAACGAGCGCTGCCGGCACACCGAAAAATATGGTAAGGGTGATTAACCATTTGGCCAAAGGGCCGCGCATGTGCCTGAGGCTCCTGCCGGGATTGGCAAATTATCTCATAAGTAAAGGGCACGCCCGGTGTGAGCCTTGCGTGCCACTTTACTGGTCTCAGTTGAACTTGTGCGGCAGCGTCGCGATCGCCACCTTGATTGTCTGTCTTCCGCTTATGCCGAAGCGTCCTTCTTCTGGAGGAATTGATAGGCCTCGTAAAGGCCGCACAATCCGACCAATCCGTAGACAATCTTGGTCATCATGCTGCCATCTCCGAGAACGGCGGTGACCAGGTTATAGTTGAAAACGCCCACCAGGCCCCAGTTTATGGCGCCGATAAGCATCAAAATCATGGCAATCAGGTTAATGTGTTTCATAAAAGCGTACCCATGGGTGCGTGCAGAAGCAGCCGGGGAGCTAATTCTCCTCGTACTATCTCAACATGCTTAACTTTAGTTTAATACCATTCCCGGTGGCATGTCAATAGCCTTCGTGAAGCTGGAACCGGGCAGCTCACCTGGCTTTCGGCGAACCTAGTTTTATTTCGAAGAACTCGCGAGCGATTTTGTCATGTTCTGGACCCCGCAGGTAGTGCCCCGCTCCCTTGATCGGGATGTATTGAACATCGCACCCTGCAGTTTTGAGGGCCTCGTACAACTCCTTACTCTGTAAGGGCGGAATGGCATCATCGTCATCGCCATGCATGATCAAAAAAGGTGGGCAATTCTTCGAAACATAAGTCACGGGGCTGGCCGCGGCGAGACTCTTTTTGTCCATTTTTCCGCCCATCAAAACCCAAATCGGCGAAGATTGACCTGTGAACTGGATTTTCGAGTTTGGTGTTCTTTGCGATTGTGCGCTGTTGAAATCGGTGGGGCCCGACCAGTCGCATACGGCCTGGACTTTGCTCGAATATTTAGACCAGCCTTCATCGCCTTCAAGTTCGGCGGCGTCGCCCGAGGTTCCCAAAAGCGCCGCCAGATGGGCGCCCGCGGACTCGCCCCAAACGCCGATGCGATCGGGATCAAGCTTGTATGTCTTAGCGTGCGCCCTCAAAAACCGCACCGCTGCCTTGAGGTCTTTAATCTGCGACGGGAAGCTGGATTCGGTATCCAGCCGGTAGTTGACGCTGGCCACGGCGAACTTCGGCAACAGCTGATCGCAAGCCAGGCAATCGAGATTCTTATCGCCATACATCCAGGTGCCGCCGTGCACCCAGATCACCACCGGCAATGGCGGCTTGGTGAAAGCCGGCAGATAAAGGTCCATCGTCTGCTCGATAGAGGGGTGTTTCTGGCAATAGATGAGATTGTGGACGACGAAGGCATTGCGCTTCGTATCAACGGTGGACGGCGAAAAATTGCCGCGCGCGTGTGCAGGTTGTTCTCCCCTTTGCCAGGGGAATCCGCTCAACGAGAGGGCAAGCATCAATGCCAGGTAAAGGCGCTTCATCGGCATTGGTTATAGCAAACGCTGTCACCGGCTGAATTAAGCCACTGCAAGCAGTGAAGCTTAAACTGCTGAAATGCCGAGCGGCTGCCGTTTGTCATATATTAATCACCACGTTACCAACCGAATTCGATTGAATCTTGGATGCAGGAGTATGAACATGGCAAAGCTCGATTGGCTTTATCACCGTCGTGGTTGAACGAGTTGCACGCGGGCTCAAGAGTTTCTTGAGCGCAGGAAATTAGAGGCTGCCACCGTAGTCGATGCGCGCAAGACAGGCTACGGCAAGCAGGAGGCGTTGAAGCTCGCCGCTGATGTCGATGAGATATATGCCGCCAAAGGGTCGAAAGTGGTGCACATAGATCTGCGCAAAGAAAAGCCGAAAAGCGAAGAGCTGGCCGCTCTGCTTCTCGGGCCGACGGGCAATTTACGCGCGCCGGCAATTCGGCAAGGGCGCAAGCTAATCGTCGGCTTCAACGAAGATGCTTACCGAAAGCTATTTGGCTGATGGGCATTTTTCGCGTCTGCCTGTTCCAAGAGAGAAACTGGACCGTCGTCCAGTGTCTTGATGTGGATGTTGCCACTCAGGGCGGTTCAGAACCGGAGGCGGTGGCGAACATGCAGGAAGCGCTGGCGTTGCATTTCCAGACGCCGGCGGCCCCGCTGCTTGCCGTCAGCGACTTTCAGCCGCCTGCCGCAGCCAAGTTTATGGAGATCGCCGTTGCCGTCTGACCAAGCCCTCAGTTTTCGTCACGTGCGGTTCAAGCTGGAAGCGCTCGGTTTTCGCGGCATCTCCCAGAAGGGCAACCACGCCAAGTTCATCCGCCAAGATAAAACGGGCACGCGAACCGCGATTTTGCCGCACTACACCGAGCTTACTGCTGCCGTAACCGCCAGTATTCTTCGCCAATGCGGCATCAGCCAGGAAGAATTCGAGCGGGCGTAAATTGTTCGGTAGCGGCGGGCGAAAGCCCGCTTTGGCAAGCCCGCTATGTAGGAAAACGCCGCCTTTTGGGCATATAAGCCCAAGAGGTGTCCGATCATGTCCAATCACGAACGCAGGAGTGCCGTAGCACTCGACGACGCATTTAACTACTGTCGCTGGCTCGAGACGAAAGCCGAGCCGCCGCAGTTGTACAAGCTATGCAACGCGATTCGTACTCTAGACCTGGCGCTGGCCGGACAAGAAGATTCGCCCATACCGATGAGCTTGTGCACGGATGCATGGTCGCGCGTTCGGGACAGCTTATTCAACAACCTCATCTCTTCCTTCGCCGGACACTTCGAGGTTTTCGACAGTTTGGGCAATGCTGCCGATACCGAAACTGACTGGCCCGAAACAGGCACCGTCAAATTTTTCCCTTCCCGCATTGCCAGACGCAATGACGGTTTTGATGGCCGTTTGGAACGCCTGGCGCCGTCAGTGGTGACGGTGCTGCGCTGGTGCTTTGCTGAGCATCGGCAAAATACAGTGCCCGGTGATTTCGACAATCAGGAAGATCTCAAGGCCGAAGAGGGCGCTGAGGAAGCTGAAGAATTACTGGATCGCCTCTATCAAGTCTGCGAGGAAGAAGCTACCGAAGGCAAGAAAAAAGCGCACCGTAAGTGGTGGCAGCTTTACTGGGAAGCAAATTCTTGTCCGAACAAGCGTCAACGCCACCAGTTGCAGAAACAGATGGTGGCTCTTGAAGGCATCTGGGGCAAGCCGCAGGAATCGTAGCGGCGGGCGCAAGCCCGCTACTCCACGCATTAAAAGTTCGCCAACCCGCCCGGGTTGTGGGAACCAAACCCCGACGTGATCTGACTTACGGCTTGCATTTAGTTACGGGTTGCAAGCAGATGATCGGCGGGGCAACGGCATTTCAAGCCTTCAAAAAACTGGCTCGAGCACTGCGCGAACTCGGGTACGAAGTCCGCGAGCAGGATGAGTTCGCTGAGTTCGGGATGAACGGGTTTGTCTGTTCTTTCCGCTATTTCGGCGTTTTGGATATCGACTTTCTCAAACCGGGTCAAAAGCTGTTGAGCAAGGGCGAACCGGACATGGTTCTCACCTGGGATGGCGTCGGTTGGCGCGACGTCACGGACGACGGGGTGCTGGAAGTAAGTCGCTCGAACGAGGAATTGTTCAACCGTTGTCTGAAGCGGCTGAATTATGATGTCGGAGCCTCAATCGGCTTCTTTCCCAACGTTTGCATACTAGTGCCGCCGATTTGAAGCCGGCTTGCGTGCCGCTACGGTCCGGGCAGGTGCAATACGGTTCCGCTGAATTTTGGACCGAAGAAATCGACGTTATTGTCGGGATACATGTAGGGCCAGACTAGCGAACCCTGCACTTTGCCCCATCCCGAGTATCCGCCTATGCTTTCTACGCGCGCTCTTTGCGACAAGCTGAGCGGGCCGTAGAACGGATTGGCGGGCGAGTAGAAGGGGTGATAGCGCTCGGAATACGCTGTCGCCACTTTGCCCAGGTAGCCTAGATGCGTGTTCTCAATCTTGTTGATGCCTTTGTCGTACGCGCCCAGTGTTCCGATTACGACTTTCTTGAAGGGCATGAACCCGGAGATGTTGCTGTTCAGTGCGGATACTGTTTGGTCGCCCGAGTACACCGTGTCGTCGAGTCTGGCGAGAAATTTGTCTTTGGCAGCGCCGTCAACCACCATGCGATTGAGAGCTTTAGTCGAAATGAAATTGTCTGAGGGCAAACCAGCCACTCTGCCAAGGTAATACGAAATCAGATGCGTACTGCCGCCTGGATCAATGTCGGTGACGATTGAGAGATCGTTCAACGCGCCCTTATTTTGCCTGAGAATTTGCTGAATCTGATTATTCACATCGATGGATTTGCGTGCCATCACTGAGAAGGAATTGTTGACGGCGCCGTTTGCGAGCATCTGCGCTGCCAGCTCTCTGTCCTGGCCGGCATAGTCGGATAGAAACCCGGCGATTTCTGATCTGGTTGTCTTCGGTATGGTCAGTTGTTTATGGATAGCATCGACGGGATCCATTGCTGCCAGCTCGGCTTGCGATGGCGCATTGGACATCTGATAGTTGTCCGGTGCACGAATGATTTTTACGTTTGCACCGATTGCCGCTGCCGCTCTGTCGACGGATCCGTCGAGCGTTTCTTGCACCACCCCCGGTGCCAGCAGCTTCGCTGTTCCATTTTGCTTCGCTTCAGCGACCAGTGCTTTCAGCTTGGCGGTGACTGCTTCCGGTCCGCGCGCCAGATCGACTACGTTTATGCCTTTTTCGAATGCGTTGAGATCGACGACGTAAACGTTGGGAATCTTACGCAGCAAATCGAGTTGCGGTTTGCTGAGATTGAGCGGTTGAGCCTGGGCGGCGGGAATACCCTCGTAAGGCGATCGTTGCGGAACACGCAATGCTGCCAGAAGCTTATCGATGGCGCTCGGGCTCAACGAGGCAATGTTCGCCGCTTTGACGAAGTGTTCATTGCGCTCGAGTTGAGAGCGCATCATTGTCGCTTGCAACTCGCTGACTTCTCCGCCTTTTACCATCTCGGTTAGCGTTCCATCAATCCTGGCCAATGCAGCCGAACCGGTGGGCAACTCTGGCGGCAGCGTTTTTTCGAAGGCGAATTCGTGTTCGATCGGTGCTTTCGGGTTGAAAGCAGCCTCGGCATTGGACTTTATTGGCAGCGGCATCTTTGCCGATTCCGGTAATCTCACGGTCGAAAGATCATCGAACAGCACGATCGAATCGGGCAGCGGGCCGCCGGCCAACTGATCGATGTTTCTCATGCTCATGCCCAAGCTGTTGCTCTTTCTATAGAGATAACCGACGGCATTGCCCGAGGAATCCGCACCCAAAGTGAATACATTGTCGGGCGCCGAGGTGCCCAGCTGCGCTTTTACTTCCGGACGGATCTGTTGCAGCTTGACGCGCAGTCCAACATCGGACGAGTTGGAGGCAGAGCGCATCATGAATGCCTGGGCGAGGCTTCTATCTTCTTCCGGAAAAGCCGAAATAATGTCTGAAACTTGCTGGCGAGTCAAATACTCAGGTGTGAACTTTTGATATACCTGCTCGACCAGATCGTTCAAACGCGCCCGCCGCGCCGGATCGGCTATGTCGAGGAAGTAGTCGTTTGCTTTGGCTACGTACGCGTCTTCTGTGGAATTCTTCGCTCTCGTGAAAGCGTCCGCTTGGGAGCCACCATTCTTAATGCGTTCGACAGCACTGCGGACAGTGAGGTCGCGTTTGAAACCGTCGGTGAATTTGTCTTCGAAGTTGCGGGCTGCATCTCCGCCTTCTTGCGCCTTCTGATACAGCACTTCCTTGTAATTCATATCAGATCTGATTCTGCGCAGCGATTCATTCACCTCAGCAGAATTGCGCTGCAAATAGTTATCGGCCGCTCTGACGGCATCCACCTTGCGAGCGAGCGGCAATGCGCTGTCGGCGGTGAGGGCGTCGACTGCTTGTGCATTGCCTAAGGCGTCGGCGAATCCGGAAGGGACTGCTACTTTGCCTGTTTCCGGACTGAAGCGTTGAATGTTCACTCCGTGTTTCTTGAACAATTGGGCGGCCAACTTCGTGGCGGCGTACGGATCGTCGGTTGCTATCTTTGCGAACGCGGCCGGATCGTAGCCCATAATCTTTGCTGCTTGATCCATCGTGACGACGTTGGAGCTTGGTATTTGAACGCCGTTAATTTCCTTGGGGGCAATCGGCTTGATCGGTTCCGGGTTGTTTCGCTTGAATCCATCCGCCGCGCCGTCGAAAGCCAGACCGAGGATGGTGCCGCCGACGAAGCCAAACGCCGCTCCGGCCAGAGTGCGCGTGGTCAGATCGCCGACCGTAACGGAGCGTCCCTCATCATGTGCTGCCAGAACTTCACGCATCGGACTGTCGATTGCGCCATAAGTGGCGCCGGCGGTGCCGGCTTTGGCGGAGGCGCTGAGTACGCGGTTGCCCAGGCCGAGTCCCTGCGTTTCGATGCGTGCGGCCAGCCCCTCGCCGGTGACGGTCAACCCCAACTTCGCGCCAATAGCGCGACTGGCTGCGGCTCCGGCGAACTCGCCTGTGGGAACGGCTAGACCGACTAAGCCGCCGGTCAACAGATCATTACGCAAATTGGCATACTGCCCGTCCGCCTGCTTCAAGCCGGCCTTGGTGATGCTGCCGGCGGCGGCGCCGAAAAGAAGAGGCGCCGCCAAGCTCAATCCGCCGGTGCGCAGAGCGGCGACTCCGGCTACGGCGCCGGCGCCCAAATCAGTTACAAATTCGACGCCGTTGGCTTGTGATTGATGGAATCGCTTGGTGTCTCCGTCGGCTTTGAGCTTTGCTGCATCTATGGATTTAGGATCGAATTCTTTTCCAGTAAGCTCTTTATATTTGGCGCTGAATGCTGGGACGTCATTTTTTTCGGCGGCTTGCCGCAGTTGTTTCAAGCCATCCGCTTCGCGGTTGAGTTGCTGGCCGGTGTGCTGCGAGCCTGAGTTGTAGTCGAGGACGTGCGACCATAGTGCTTTCGGGTTGCACCAGTCGCGGTTTTCGCTGGTGCTACCGAGGTAATTTTTTGCGCCGTCAACAAGAGATCCGATGAATCCTTCGTGTCCGGATTCCTGCTGGAACGATTTGTCTAGCGTTTGATGCTGCTTTTCGAGCGCTTCGACTACCGATATGAGTGAATTGGGTTTGTCTGTGGGCCCGGGCTTGTCGGGCGTGGTCGGTGCCGGCTTCTCGGGCGTGGTCGGTGCCGGCTTCTCGGGTGTAGTCGGTGCCGGCTTCTCGGGTGTCGTGGGCTCTGGACTAGGCGGCACCGGCTTTCCATCTTTCCACCACCAGCCCGGCGGCAGCTCGATCGGAGGATGGATGTATGGATTGAGCAGCGGATTGTCGGGATCGGGATTAGGCCACGATGGACGGTCTTGTTGCGGCGGAGTACGGTCATTACTCGGGGGCGCGTTCCAGGTACCCCCGCCGTTGTGCTGATCGAATTGCCGCGTCAGGCGTGGAATTTCTCTTGCCGCCGGCAGAACGTACGTCTTGCCCGCGTAGTAAGTTTCGGCGATTAGTTCTTCCTTGCCATTGCGCTGGCCTACCGTGCCGGACAGATGGTTTGCTTCCAGAATTGCCTTGATCGGGTGCCTGCCGTTGTATTTGACCTCGGCGAGATGCCAGAACGTATCGCCCCAATTCAAGCGAACTTGCGTGCGCTCGTCGGGCGCACCTACTCGTGGTTTGTCTTGGTCGACGAAGTCTGAGGACATCTTCTCTCGGGCGTTAGCTGAGTACGTCGCAGTTTAAATCCGTATATGGCGACATGCTATGTGGCAAATACGCCAATCTAGCCTAAGCTGCGTAGTTTTCCCACTTACACATCCGGGCCAGCAGCCTAGAATGAGACGCGTTCCCGTGAATACAGACGAGCCATGTCGGACAGAACCGATCTGGAAAATCCATTGCATAGTTCGACGGCGCCGCAATCCGCGGCCGCTTCTTGTCGATATGTGCGAAGGCGGCGGCTCTGACAACGTTAAGGCGGCCGCCGGGCGGATCGGGACCGAGTTGGGCATGGCTTATTGGAATGAGAGCAATCGCCAGGCTATGAGCAACGTCATTGTCCTTCCCACATTGTGATTTACAGAAGAAAGCGCCGGCTCGAAAGAGCCGGCGCGAGCGTGCATTGAATATCGACAAATCGCGTTTTAATAGTGCGAGCTGGCGCCGCCGCTTTTCACTTTGCCGTTTTCGGCCGTCGTCTTGTCCACCGTCTTGTCGGTCTCGACTGCAAGTTTCTTGTGCTCTTCGACGGTTTTCAGCGTGTTGGTATCGTAGCCTTTCACATCCGACTCTTTGAGCGCAGTCTCTTCGTGCTTCATGTTGTTGGCGACCTTGGTATGACCAGCCACCATGGCGTCCATGTAAGCGACGTCAAACTTGTGGCCGCTCATCTTGCTGAGCTTGTCGTAGTTTTGTTGTCCTTCTGCATCAAGTTTAGTCGGGATTTGAATGCCGTATTTCTGCGCGATTGGCGTCAACGCGTTTTGGGCGGCAGTGTGATCGGTGACCATACGCTGTCCAAAAGACTTCACGTCATTGCTTTCGCTTTTTTGCTGCGCAAGCTCGCCTAATTTGATTTCGGTCAAGTTGACCATCGCCGACGTCTCGATAAATTTTTTGTCGGCTGGGCTAACGGTGGCTGTTCCGGCGGCTTGAGCCGAACCGGACATAAGAATCAGCGCTGAAGCGCTCAAAAGGGTAAATGTAGCTGTTTTATTCATTGGTCTGCATCCTCCGGCCACCTATTCTAGAAGCGTGTCTGACATGCTTCCCTTTACTTGGCAAGGGATAACCCTAGAAAACGCCACTAGGCATAGGTTTGAGGCTAGGTTTAAGCATCTGCCGGCGGGGAACCTAGTACTTGGGACGGTAGTGTTGCCATTGGAAATTTACGATGTCGATTATTTTGCTCGTTGAAGATGACCGCTTTTTGTCGGATACCGTCAAGTCGTATCTCGAATTCAAGCAATACGAAGTCGACCGTGCCTTCGAGGGTCCCGAAGCGCTCGAGAAAATGAAATTCGGCAAGTACGACCTGATCATTCTCGATTGGCAATTGCCGGGGATGGACGGTCCCGACGTCTGCCAGAACTACCGCCAGGGCGGCGGAGCAGTGCCCATATTGATGCTGACCGGACGCTCGGATCCCAAAGAAATCGCCAAAGCCACCGAAGCTGGTGCCACAGGATTCTTGCCTAAACCTTTCAAGCTGGATCAACTCGACAAGACCTTGAGCAAGATGCTCGGGGAGACGGTACAAAGCAAAGGGTAAGCATGTTTGATTGGACGTCTCAATTCGCAACGCAGCGCAAAGATTACGTAGTTAGGACGTTGGAACGCCTGCAGAGCATGGATTCGATCCTGGCTGCGATCGCTCAGAATCCGCAAAATCTCAATCCGGTTCGCGATCTCTCGCAGCACTTTCACCAGTTAGCTGGATCAAGCGCCATATATGAGCTCGACAAGCTCGGACAAGTGGCATCCGATGCCGAAAAGGTTTGCTTGACCGCCCTGCGTAATGGCGAAATTCAGAAGCCCGAATGGAAGATGCTCAAGGACACAATCGAAAGCATGAGATTCGTCTGCTCGCAGCATCCCGACATGCAAAACGATCCACGCCACGCAGCCACGGTTGCGGCGGCCCATGCGGCTCCCCCTGCTCAGGAAATGGAGGCGGTTCCGGCCGCCAATCCAAGGGCCGTGGCCAGAGAAGTGCAACGTTCGAGCGGCAATTGGGCGAGCAATGCTGTTTCCTACGTAACCGCAGCGCCTGCGTATGAAAAACCGAAAGACATCGTCATTGTCGACGGCGATCAAGGCAGCATGATGACGATCAGCCGCGCGCTCGAAGATTCAGGTATGCACGTGCGCGGATTTCGCACCACCGATGGTGCCAAAAAATCCATTCAGGAGCGCTTGCCGGATGCGCTGATTCTAAGCGTGCCGTTAATCGATGGACCGGGCTACGACGTAGCGCACCATTTGCGCCAGCTTCCTGACGGCAATGTGCCGCCCATACTAATCCTCAGCCGCCAGATTGGCTTCCTCGACAAGGTGATGGCCATACGCTGCGGGGCCGACGCTTTCTTCGACGACGTGAGCGAGCCGCAAGTGATCGTCCAGAAGTTGAATAGCCTGCTCGAGCGCGACAAGGCAAGCAACTACACGATTCTTTCGGTCGAAGATGATATCAGCCAGTCCGACTTCATCAAAGGAATCCTCGAATCAGTAGGCTACAACGTCGTGGTAGTCAACGATCCACAGCAGTTTGAGGAAGCATTTCTTTCTGTGCAGCCGGATTTGCTGCTGCTGGACGTCATGCTTGGGGCCGTCAGCGGTTTCGAGTTGGCGCGTTATGTGCGCGCTGACGACCGGTTTCTGGCGACGCCGATTATCTTTTTGACCACGCAAAATCAACTCAATGCTCACGTCGAAAGCGCGCGCGTGGGTGGCGACGAGCACTTAATCAAGCCGGTGGCGCCTCCGCTGCTCATCGCGGCTGTGGCGGGACGCCTCGAGCGTTATCGCATGTTGAAGAGGCTGATTGGTCGCGACGGACTCACTCAGTTTCTTACGCTGGGCACCTTCATGGAGTCGGCAAACAAGCTGTTGTCGAGGCGATACAGCGGCACCGGTGAGCTTGTTCTGCTGCTCATCGACGTCGATCATATGGAGCTGATAAACGACCGCTATGGCTTTGCCGCCGGCGATCGCGTGCTCGCCTCTCTGGCGCGCATGCTCAAGGAAAAGCTGCGCAACGCGGAAATTTTCGCCAGGCTTGGTGGCGACGACTTCGCGGTGGTCATCGAAGGCCTCGATGATCGTGAGCTGGCCGAAATCGCGACGCAAATCGTCAAAGAATTCGAGAACATGGCGCACGTCACCAATGGTCAGGAATTCAGAGCCACGATTAGCGCCGGCGCTGCTTCGCTTGATCTAGACAATAACATCAAAGCCTGGCTGAACAATGCCAAATTGGCCTTGAAATCAGCGAAGAGCGGCGGACGCAACCGTGTCATGAAGGCGAAAGCCAAGCAGCTTTAGTCGAACGCTCCCAGCTTCAACAGCTTGTCTTTGATGGCGGTGGGCTTGCGCTTCACTACAGCGGCGATTTCGCGCAGGGTCTTGCCCACCTGGTGCAACGCCACCACTCGCTGTTCTTCATCCGTGCACCATTGATCGTAGGCGCGTGGATATAGCCGCTGTAATTTGCACAGGCGCTGATTGTGTTGATGCAGCGCGGAGTTGAGTGCAAGTGCCTGGCGAGCGGCGGCTACTATCTGTTGCTGAGACAGCCCGTTTTGCAACAAATCGGATTGCTGGCTGCCGTCTGCTATTAGTTGAAGAATCAGTTGAGAATCGTCGTTGAGTGTGTGGCGCGCGGCGCTCATCTGGGCGACTGCTGTTTGTTTGTTCTTCATATTCCCTGCCTTGGATGCGGGCGGTGCCCGCGGTTACCTGAACGAGTTGGGGGCATCCTATCGCCCGTTTTTGGCAAAATTCCGGCAAACCGGCCCCGGTTAGTACGTATGTGATCGCGCAATAGGTTACGGTCAATTAAGATTACGGCGCAGTTACAGTGCGGCTTATCCCATGGCGATAAACTATCGGCTAATCTTTAATGCCCCAGTACACCCTACAGGTCATATAAGCATGCAATACAGAAGCACATCGATCGATCCGCTAAGCGAGCGAGACCTGCACAAAGAGCAATTGCCGCTGAATGCGTGGATAGTGCGTAATGGCAGCGGCGAAGTCGTGCAGACGTGCGACGCGCTCGGGGTCAAGCGTGATTTCACCCGCGAGGCGATCAGCCGGCGGCTGATGGTGCGCCGCATGGGTGCATGGACAAAGCCGGATGACGCCGCTGTGTACGACGACGGCACGCTTTTCTACCGGCGCGGAGATGTCGAAATTCAAGAGAAGTTGAATGGTGTGCATGTGCACATCAATCAGAAAACCGGTGTCATGATTCAAACGGATCACGTTAATCGCTGCGAGATCGTGCGCCAATCGAATGGTGAGCTGTGGAAACGTGAAACTGATGAGGACAGAGAGCTGTTTGAAATGTGGATGAACGGAAAGCTTTCGTTCCGCAGCCAGAGCTACTTTAAGGCTATGCGCTGCGAAGCGGCGACGCCTGCCGGCGTGCAACCGCTTTCCTATGTTGTGAGACTGGAAGAAAGCTGGTCCAACGGCATGCTGACAAGGGCAAAATATTGCTTCCGCAACCCGATGAACGACCAACGCGATATCACTTTGACGGTGCCGATCAAGGGCAAGCTTATGACTTTGAAAAATGTAGCCTCGGTGACCACCACTTTGATAGCCGGTGTCGCCGAGGAAACAGTCTATGAGCTCAGCGGCGGCACTACTTTGCGCGTGGACGTCGCCGGCGCGCGGCGGGAATTAAATAGCATCCAGCGCGTGCGCCAATTTTATGTAGGGGGCGATCAACTTCTCGGCTTTGCCACTACTGCCGGTGCCGAGGCGGTAATCTGCGTTTCTCACTGATTGGTTCAACGTGCAACCGGCCCTAATTCAGCCTCTCACCATTCGTGGTGTCACAATGAAGAATCGCATCGCGGTATCGCCGATGTGCCAGTATTCTTCGATTGACGGCATGGCTGAGGACTGGCATCTTGTGCACCTGGGAAGTCGAGCCGTGGGCGGTGCGGCTCTAGTGATGGTTGAAGCGACCGCTGTTCTGCCTGAGGGCCGCATCAGCCCCGAGGATATGGGAATCTGGGCCGATCGGCATGTGCCGCCGCTGGCCCGCATTGCCGAGTTCGTGGCCGGACAAAACTCCGTTCCGGCAATCCAACTGGCGCATGCTGGACGCAAAGCCTGCACGGCAGCGCCGTGGAAAGGCGGTAAACCGATTATCGGCGAAGGCCAATGGCAAGCCGTGGCTCCCAGTGCAATTCCGTTCGATGAGGGATTCTCGGCGCCGCATGCGCTTACGCAAGAAGAGATCGAGGGACTGGTGGAGGCATTTGCCGAAGCGACGAAACGCTCAGTGCGTGCCGGTTTTCAATGCATTGAGATCCATGCCGCGCACGGCTACCTATTGCATGAGTTTCTCTCACCGATCAGCAATCATCGCGATGATCGCTTCGGCGGCAGCTTGGAAAATCGCCTGCGCTTAATGCTCATGGTGGCTGAAGCCGTGCGCGCTCACATGGATGCCAGCATGCCCTTATTCGTGCGAATTTCCGCTACCGATTGGGCGCAGAGCGGCGGTTGGGACCTCGAGCAATCGATTGAACTGTGCAAAAGGCTCAAGCTGCTGGGCGTCGATTTAATCGACTGCTCCTCGGGCGGTACGCTGCCGAAAGCCAAAATTCCGCTTGGACCCGGCTATCAGGTGCCCTTTGCCGAGGCCATAAAGCGCGATACCGGGCTTTTGACCGGGGCGGTTGGCTTAATTACCAAGGCTGATCAGGCAAACAAGATAATCGAAGCGCAGCAGGCGGACATCGTTTTGTTGGCACGGGAGTTCTTGCGGGATCCGTATTGGGCGCTACATGCCGCGCGCGAACTCGGCGCGAATTTCGCGGCGCCGCCGCAATATCTGCGCGCCCTAAACTGAGTCACAAGAATTCCACGCGCGGGCGATACTATAGTCTGCGCCAAGTTTGTTTCCATGCATCGCCGCTGCGGCGATACGCCAGCCGTTTCTTGCCTTACCAAAATATGCCCAACACCGAAGTTCAGCGATCCGGTTCAGATCGCGCTGAAGCGAGACCGGAACCTCAGAGCGAATCCACCGCTCAAAATACCTACCGAAAACCGGAATCCCCTGATGCTCAGAGGGACATGTTGTCCAATTGGAACACGCATACCAGGGGCGGAAATGACTCGCAGCACCTGGTGATGACTGACCCCTTCGCCCAGGCAAACGGCGGGCGTACGGAAATTTCGATGACATTGACGCCCCGCGCGCAGCAGGCTCCCGGCACCGACGGACAACCCCCAACCGGCAACGACCAGCAGCGCTCTGCCTTTGATCAACAGCAGGCGCTAACGCCTGGCGGTCAAGATAAAGACCTGAAAGACGGCGTCGTCAAACTGCATGTGACTCTGCCTGGAAGCTCCGCCCCCGGTTTTGAGGTGAAGGCGGAAGGCTCGGGATTTTTGGTGAACACCAAAGGTGATGCCGGACCATCCAAACCAGGCGAACAATTGGTGGCGACGGCAGATCATGTGGTTGAAGATCGCAACGGTGAGATCTACAAGACGGGGCACAATCTCTTCGACAAGAAATCCGATTTATCGATGAAGGATTTTTTTGCTCGCAGTTCGGAATTGCTCAGCCAGCAGGATGCATACAAGGGCCCGCTTGGCGTAGCGCCATCCAAACGTGACGAGATGGGCTACGAAATGGATTACATCCGCGACCATTTCAAAGATATCTCAAAAGTGAGTGCCCAAGTCAATCCGGGTGCAAAAGGCATTACTGAGGAAGGACTTGCCGAGTATCGCCGCGAGCATACAAAGATTGATGCGGAAACGGCAGCCGGGAGCTTTTCCGGCAGCATTGCCGATCGCGATCCAGGAACGGATTTGGCCGTCGTTCGCCTCAGCGGTTTGACGCCGGATCAGCAGGCGCACATCGGGCACAATCAGGAATTTGAAACGACACCTTTAAAAGATGGCGATCAGCTTACCATGGTCGGTGCGAAGAAAACCGCGTCCGGGCCAATTCAGGGATTGCAGCAGTGGAAGGACATGGGAGATACGGCGCCAGGCATAATTATTGGAACATATGACGCGGAGAAGGGCATGTCCGGCGGACCAGCGCGAGCCGTGGATCACAAAGTAGTTGGAGTCAATCACGCGAAGGATCATGGCGTAGGAAATATCATTTCCGTTGAGGAATTGCGTCCGATCCTGCAGGAGATCGAAGCACGAAAGATTCCCTATAGACGAATGCTGCATTAAGGCAAAAAAGAAGAACGAAGCATCAGGGGAGTGATGCTTCGTCTGATTTCGAAAACGTTAGGTTGCTTTTGGGCGTTCTCGATTAAACTGTTTGTTGCTGCATTTCAGTAAGACGAGTATGCCAGGGATTTCGCATTCCGACGATACCGAGTTTTGCCATTGCTTCCTGCACCGGAATTTGGCAATTACCCATTAGGAAAAGAACCGACCGCGCTAAAGATGGCGGCAAATGTCCTTCTTTGATCTCATTTATCACTTGCACTGCGGCGACGAGAATCTCGGGCTCGACCATGCGGTTTTGCAGGAGAATATTGCGCAGTGGTGTCATGTCGTCGCGGCACGCGGCATAAGCGCGGTCGAGATCGTGTGGTTTGACGAATCCGGTAATAACTAAAAGTTCAGCGAGATCAAAATCAGTTTCAAAAGATCTTTCCAGCATACCTTGCCCCCCGGCGGTGTGCGATGGGTTAATCCTATGGCAACGTTCGTTTCAGCGACGCTTCAGAAGTGTTTCAGCAATGTTTCAAGATGACTAAAGTCATGCAACTTTGGTGACGTTTGTCGGATGTGTCGATGCCGCTTGCGTTTGTATATTGCGATTGCTGCTCTAAAAAAACAGGTGCGCAATCATGACCGAAGCGATTTTGCAACCACCCTCTGTGCCTTTAGATGATCCGCCGCCGCAAGCCGATGGCGAGCCGGAGGACGGCTCTAAGAAGTCTCCCGCCGGGCTTTGGCGGGGTTCGCTCGGTTTTGCGATAATGATTTTCGGGGTTTGGCTGCCGTCACTGTTAATTGCATCCTATTCCATAGCGTGTTTCGAGCGCATTGTCCGTTTATTTTTCAAGCATCCGATCGAAACATTAATTGAATGCGTGGCGGTGATAGTGGTGCCCTTGGCTAACTTGCTGGCGTGGCGGGCCTTCTGTAACGGTGACAAGGGTCATGGAATGCGCCTTTGCTTGCTCAACGGATTAGCATGCGGCACCGGCATCATGGCTGCCGCTTTTTCCGCGATCGGATTTATAGATGGTTATCCATTGGCACTGGGTGCTATGAGCGGCGTTGCCGCCTGCTGCGCGGCGGCGTCACTTATCTTGTGCTTGAAACTGCGGCAGCTGGCTGAAACGCGTCTCTCGCGCAGCAAGCGCGTCTGGTTTGCCGCTTGTGGCTTGCTGTTATCTGTGGCCATCTTGGG
>DATNQY010000106.1:0-4969 GCA_036703785.1 Candidatus Obscuribacterales bacterium | reverse complement strand
CCTTCTGGATAAACGGCATCATCAAGCAAAACGAACGGGAAGGCGATTACGCCTTGAGCGCACGCAGCCTGAGAAACAACGCCAACCGCATGCGGCTGGCCATGCTGACTATGGAGCTTGCCAACTCCACCAATCCGGATGTGCTGAAGCCGGAAATCGATGAGCGCCAGGAGGCGATTACCGATTCACTGCAACGTCTGGAAAAGCTCAAAGCCCACTTCAAAGACGACAAGGCAGCCAGCGACCTGGTGACTGAGCTCAATACCGTCACGCAAGAATACGCCGACACCAGCAAAAACGAACAGATCCCCGCTATTTTGCGAGGCGATGTCGCCCACGTACGCGAGATTTCGATCAGCATTCAAGGCGAACGCTTCGAGAAGATGCGCAAGTTGGCATTCCAAATCGCCGAGCGCGCCAACAGCATATCTAAAGATCGCGCCGATCGTCTGATGTTTTTATTCCAGAGCACAGTCGCCGGCGTCGTGGCCATTGCTGTGGTTATGTGCTGGTTGCTCACCAATGTGATTGCCGAACCGATTCGTCAGTTGAAGCAAGCTTCCGAGCGCCTGGCCCTGGGTGATGTCGATGTTGAGCTTCCCGTTAATGATTCCAACGACGAAGTCGGCTCTTTAACCCGCTCTTTCCGCCGTATGGTCACTTCGTGGAAATCCATGGCCGGCGTGGCCAAGCGCGTTTCCGACGGCGATCTTACCGTCAGCCTCAAGCATCGGTCTGATAAAGATGTGTTCGCCGATGCATTCAATTCTTTGATCGAAAGCGTCGGCGTGATTACGGCTCAGTTCCGCGAGGCGGTATCCGTAGTCGGTGCGGCCTCGGAAGAGATCCTGGTTTCCGTCAAAGAATCCGCCGCCGGCGCCACCCAGACAGCGACCGCCGCTACGCAAACCACAGCCATTGTGGAAGAGGTTCGCCAAACTTCACACGTGGCCAGCCAGAAAGCTAAGCAAGTCTCCGAAGGCGCGCAGAAGACGGCGCAGATTACCGCCGTCGGACGTAAAGCCACTGAAGACATTATCGAGGGCATGAACCGCATTCGCGAGCAGGTAGACCTGATCGCCGAAGCCATGGTGCGCTTGAGCGAAAAGAGTCAATCGATCTCCAGCATCATCGCCACCGTCGACGATCTTGCTAAGCAATCCAACTTGCTGGCGGTGAACGCCTCTATTGAAGCAGCGCGCGCCGGCGAGTTCGGCAAGGGCTTCGGTGTGGTGGCACAAGAAGTGAAGAGCATGGCTGAACAATCCAAACAGTCTACCGCTCAAGTCCGCAGCATCATTGCCGAGATTCAACAAGCCACCAACGCCGCCGCGATGGCCACCGAACTTGGTGGCAAGGCCGTAGACGCAGCCATGCAACAATCCGGACAAGCCGGCGAATCCATTGCCGTGCTGGCCAACAGCGTAGTCGAATCCGCCCAGGCTGCCGCCCAAATTGCAGTTTCTAACCAACAGCAATTGGCCGGAGTAGACCAGGTGGCAACAGCTATGGCCTCCATTCGCGATGCTTGCGGCGAACACCTGGTGGCAATCCGCCACGTGGAGTCGGCGGCTAACCGCTTGAGCGACATCGGTGGCAGATTGAAACATTTGGTAGACCGCTACGAGCTTTGGGAAGGACGCGCGGCCGAATCCGGCGCCCTGGGAGACCGCTAGTACGAAAGGGCGGCAGCCTGCCGTCCCGACATTCTCTTGAGGTGGCTAATGGTTGAAACCGCGCCCGAACTAACCGGTATACTGCAAATCCAGCAGAAGCTAGGTGAGAAGATAGCTGTCGCCTTGGCCATGGCATTTCTCGATGACACTGACGGCATGCTGGAAACAATCGGCGACTGCGTCAAAAAACAAGACGCCGCCGGCTTGCGCCAGCTCACACACAAATTGCTCGGTGTCTCCGCATCGATTATGGATAAGGAAACCAACCAGCTCTGCCGCTGGCTTGAAGATCTCGGCGATGATAATTCCTGGGATAAAGCGGGCGGAACTTACGAACAATTGCAAGGCTCCCTGACAAAAACGCGCGAAGCGCTGAAGAAATATCTGGACGAACATCAACCCAAATAGGGGCGATGCCCTGACTTGGCACCGCATTTGGTGGCACGCGGAGCAGCGGCAGCGCGCCGCTACAAATTATGCCGGTTTACGCTTCGGTAACCGGGGTTTTCTTGCCTGATGCCATTCGCAAGCGGTAATTGACTGTGCTTTGCACGGTGGCTGCTATCTTGTCCGGCGGCAACACGTAGGTGGCGCCGCCCAATTTCACCGCTTCGCCGGGCATGCCGAAGACGACGCATGATTCTTTGTTCTGCGCGATGGTGACGGCACCGACACGGCGCATCATATACATTTCTTCGGCGCCGTCATCGCCCATGCCGGTGCAAAGAACCCCAATCGATTCCGGTCCGAAATTGTTCGCCAAGGTATCAAACAGGAAGGAAACTGATGGGCTCAAGCCCGGCGTCTTGCGTTCGGTAAGATAGACGCGCAATCGTTTTGTGATGCCCATCTCCATGCCGTCGGGGGCCAGATAGACGCGTCCTGGTTTAATCTCTTCGCCGGCTTCGGCGATGCGCACATCAAGCTGGCACGACTCATTCAACCAGGTAGCCAGCCCGGGCAGAAATCCCTGGGCGATGTGTTGCACCACACAAATGGGCACTGGAAAGTCTTTGGGAAAGCCGGAAAGAATCGTGCGCAGCACCGGCGGCCCGCCTGTGGAAGCACCGATACCCACCACTTTGATGGCCACATCTTTGGTGGGGAACACTTCGTCGGCCATATCTTCCGGCTTTTTGTACGCCGGCAACTTGCCCGAGGTGCGCCGCACCACTTTGATTTCGGACATCAGCTTCACGGTCTGGATGAGCTGACTGCATAGTTGCTGAAAGTCGGCATCGCCTACGCGCTGCGGTTTTTCCAGAGCGGCAACGGCACCGGCACCCATGTAATCGAACATGGAAGCTTTATTATCTTTCTCCCAGCTGCTGCTGACGATGATAATGGGCACCGGACGCGTTTCCATAATGCGTCTGGTCACTTCCAATCCGTCCATGCCGGGCATGTGCAAGTCCATAGTAATCAGATCGGGCTTGTGCTTGGAGATAAATTCCAGAGCCGATTTGCCGCCCGAGCAGGTGCCAATTACCTGAATGTTGGGATCGGAAGTCAAAATATTGCTCAACAGCACTTGTGCCGTCGCGGAATCTTCGACTATCAGTACCTTTATCATTTCTGCTCTAGATCAACCGTTTAACCACTTCCAGCAAGTTCGCCTGATCGAACGAACTGCTCTTCACGAAATAAGCATTGGCGCCCGCTTCCACACCGCGCTCCTTGTCCTCTTTCGAGGCCAATGAGGTAAGCAGAATTACTGGGATATCGGACAGTTTGTTGTCCTGGCGGATGCGTTTGGTGAGCTCCAATCCGGTCATGCGAGGCATCTCCACGTCCGTGCACACCAGGTCGAAATTTTCCTGTCCAAGAGCGGCCAGCGCTTCTGCACCGTTGGTGGCTGTGCTCGTAATATACCCGGCGGCCTCCATGATGTTTTTCATCAACATGCGCGAAGTCATCGTGTCGTCCACGACTAACACTTTCTTCTTCTGGCGGGCGTCGCGCTTGTTGGCAGAGCTTATCTTCTTGCCGGAAACGCGCCTGGCCGACTTGGCGAGGTCGGAGGTATTAAGAATTGGAACGGCCTCACCCGTGCGCAGCACGGTTACCCCAGAGACGTTCCGGACCCGGTTGAGGGGTCTGCTTAGCGATTTAATCAGGACTTCCTGCTCTTCCAGAATGTCATCGACAATCAGTCCGATATGTTCATCGCCCAGCGCAATCACGGAAATGAGGAGAAACTCCGGCTCTTCTGCGCCTTCGACTTCGGCAATTTCCAGCAAATCAGCCAGATCAACCAATGGTACTACCAGCCCGTCCATATTAAACACGTCACGTGCCTCGACCGTGTTAATCTCGGAGCGGGTCAAGCGCAAGACACGCGCCAGGCTGGCTTTTGGCAAGGCCACTACGTGCCCGTGAACGTTCAACAGAATGACAGTGAAAGTAGCGATGGTAACAGGCAGGACCATGCGGAACTTGGTGCCGACACCCAGTTCGGTCTCCACATTCAGCTTGCCGCCCAGATTATTGATGTTCTCGCGGACGATGGCCAGACCGAGTCCGCGTCCGGATATCTCGGTAATAATCGGACTGGTGGAAAGGGACGATTGAAAGATGAGGTCGATGGCCTCGTCCTTGCTCAAACCTGCCGCTTCACTTTCAGTGATCAGCCCCTGTTTGATGGCAGCCGCTTTCACGTTCTCATGATTAATGCCGCCGCCGTCATCGGCGACGCAAATCTCTACCCGTCCGGCATCGCCATGGCTCACGGTGAGTGTGACGGTCGCTTTGGGCGGCTTGCCCGCTTGGCGGCGAGCCTCGGCATTTTCAATTCCGTGATCGATACTGTTGCGAATCAAGTGCACAAGCGGATCGCGGATTTGAGCGAGAATGCGCTTGTCCAATTCGATGTCTGTGCCTTGCATGCTGAACTGCACGTCTTTGCCCAGGTCGCGCGAGACATCACGCACCATCTTGGGAAATACCTCGAACAACACGGCGCAAGGCATAACCAGAAGCTGCTTGGTGCTCTCGAGAAACGTATCCACGCTCAACGAGGTGGCGCGCATATCGTCGCCGACCAGCTTATTCTGCGACTTGAGCTTGGTGACGAAGCTGTTGACGCGGGAATGGTTCCACTCCAGGAAATCGATAACCTTTTGCAGAGCAGGAACCGCTTTATTGATGTTGACGCTGCCGCGCTTGACGGCAAGCTGGCGGAGGTCGCGCATGGATGCGTCGATTTTCTGCCACTCCTTGTCCCACTCTTCGGCTTCGCGCAGCATCGAAGACACATCAGAGAAGTGCTGCACGGCAGCGCGCTTGACGGCAAG
>DATNQY010000105.1:0-6152 GCA_036703785.1 Candidatus Obscuribacterales bacterium | reverse complement strand
TCTTGCTGATCAAACGCAACATATAGGCAAATGCTATCTGGGTTTGCATCAATATGCGAAGGCGCAGCCCTATTATCGAGAAGCCCTCCGTTTATACAAGAATGATCGAGGCGGACTCATGGGCGAGGCGGTCAGCGATTATGCGACCGTATTGCGCAGACTCGGCGCTGATGACGCAGCGACGAGGTTGGTGCAACAGTTCAACATGTCACGCACGGTAGACGTAATTCCGTAAAACAAAATGGGGGCTAGTTGCCCGCAGCGAACGCCACGCTGTTGTTGACGCGATAAAGGGTCGAGCGCGTCTGGTACCGGCCCATGTAAGTTCCGGCGATGAATTGCTCCACTTCGCTGGAAGCGACCATACGGTCTGTGCCAACTTGTAGGTAGTGGTCGTGCGATCGGGCAGACCATTCACCGGACACGCCCTGTTCCTCAAAATAATTGGTTCGATCGAGCGCTGCCTCGTGATCGTTCATGGCCGTGACTCGTTCTTGAGCGTCGTTCCAACCTGGTTGTTGCCATCTGGCCAGAATACGACCGTCAGTTTGCCGGGCAAAACTCACTTGCGATACGATGCGTTCTCCAACTGGTACCGTCGGCACGGCAGAGCCGGTGACGACAGTGACGACGCGCCAGGAGCCGGCAAATGAAGCAGGAAAGGAATCAGCGTCGACGAGAGCCTTTTCGAGCCGGGCGGTGCGCTTATGCATAGCCGCTTCCGCAGGGCTCGGCAGTGGTGCCGTCGAGGCACGATCGCTCATGTCCTCGTCGGCAATCGGCGGTCCATATACAGGAGCAGCGGACGCAGACTGAGGAGCGCTGGGTGTCGTAATTGCTGCCGACGCCGGGGCGGTTTCGTCGGCTTTGATATAGCCCTTCAAAAGCGTTGCTTGTGCTGCCGGCAGAACAAGTAGGGCCAGCGACAAGATGGACATGAAAATAGGGCCGCGGACGAATCTGACAATGTGGGTGGTCAACCGGAGCACGATGGCTTTTCTTAGGCGTCTTTTTGCTTGTGAACGGGTAGCCATATGGTTGACCTCTGTGTTTCCAAGGACCGCTGTCCGAGTCTGGTTTAGAAGCCGCTGGGGTTGCCATGGAATGACAAGACCTTGCCCTTTCTTTGTTCCCCTTCTGTAGGCTTTATGACTCCTTGACAACGGACGGATGGCTGCTTTTAAGCGCAGAGACAACTTTCGTTACGGCTTGTCATGTGGAAGGTTAAGTAACCTGATCGAATCTTGGTTTTGGTTGCAGTTACGTAAGAACATGAAAAGGCTGATTCTGCCCGCCGCTTCCGGCTCGAAGCCGCATGTTAGGATCGCGTCCGATGCGTGGCATCGACCCGGCAATAAAAACGAGAGGTTGACCCAGTGACTAACAAAACTGCAGAGAAATGTGAAGTAAAGGATCTAGCCCTTGCAGATCAGGGCAATCAGCGCATCGAATGGGCTGAAAGAGATATGCCGGTACTGCGCATGATTCGCCAACGTTTTGAGAAAGAGCAGCCGCTCAAAGGCTTGAAATTGAGCGCTTGCGCACATGTCACCACCGAGACCGCCAATCTGGCATTGACTCTGAAAGCTGGTGGCGCCGATTGCGTACTCATCGCTTCCAACCCGCTCTCCACACAAGATGATGTAGCTGCCGCTCTCGTCAAAAATCATGGCATGTCGGTATTTGCCATTAAAGGCGAAGACATTCCTACCTATCACCGTCATGTGCAAATCGCACTCGACCATAAGCCGGGACTGATTATTGATGATGGATCGGATCTGGTGGCAACTTTGCTGCTCGAGCGCAAAGATCAAATCAAAGAAGTAATCGGCACCACGGAAGAAACGACCACCGGCATCACTCGCCTGAAAGCGATGGAGAAAGACGGACAACTGAAGTTTCCGGCTGTCGCGGTCAATAACTCACTGACCAAGCACATGTTCGACAATCGGTATGGCACAGGGCAATCGACCATCGATGGTATCATCCGCGCCACCAACCGCCTGATCGCCGGACGCAACGTCGTCATTCTCGGCTACGGCTGGTGCGGCAAAGGTTCTGCCATGCGCGCCAAAGGTCTTGGCGCCAACGTCATCGTTACCGAAGTCGATCCGATTCGTGCCATTGAGGCGGTCATGGATGGCTTCCGCGTCATGACGATCGCCGAAGCCGCGCCGCTCGGTGATATTTTCATTACAGTAACCGGCAACCGCCACGTCATCGACAAGCAGCATTTCGAGAAGATGCGCGACGGCGCCATCGTTTGCAACTCCGGGCACTTCGACCTCGAGCTCAATCTCGAAGCATTAGAGAAGATGTCCAAGAGCAAGCGCAATGTTCGCCCGCTCATGGAAGAGTATGTATTGCCCAGCGGCAATCGCGTGCTCGTTCTGGCCGACGGACGACTGGTCAACCTGGCATGCGCCGAGGGACATCCGGCGTCGGTTATGGACATGAGCTTCGCCAACCAAGCACTGGCATGCGAATACCTGATCAAAAACAAGGGCAAACTTGCACCGGGCGTGCATACTCTGCCGGAATCAATCGATCAAGAGATCGCCACATTGAAGTTGCAATCGATGGGCGTTCAGATTGATAAGCTGTCGCCAGAAATGTTGGCATACATGGCCAGCTGGAAGAGCGGCACGTAATCCATATATAAAAACGGTAATAGAAATAGGCGAGGATGATTCCTCGCCTATTTCTATTAACAAGCTTCGACGGTGGCGATGTCGAAATTAATGGTCGGCAGGCTAGTTGATCTTTTGGAACATATAGCCGATGCCGCGTGCGGTCAAAATCAGATCCGGGTTGGACGAATCATCCTCTAACTTGGAGCGAAGCCGGCTGATGTGCACGTCGACAACGCGCGTGTCTATGCGGTGATCCGGAGGATAGGCCCACACTTGTTGCAGAATTTCACTGCGTGAGAATGGCCGTCCGGAGTTGGTTACCAGCAGTTCGAGCAAGCTGAATTCCATCCCGGTGAGACGGATGCGCTCGTTCTTCTTTGTTACTTGGCGTTTGTTGAGATCGATTTTCAAGTTGCCGATAGTAATTACGTTGCTTGTTTTGCTTTGAGTTGCGTCTTGCGTGCGCTCGACGGTTCTACGCAAAACCGCTTTGATACGTGCTTCCAACTCACTCGGGCTGAAAGGCTTAACCACATAATCATCGGCACCGATTTCCAAACCTTGAATGCGATTGGAAACATCGGCCACAGCTGTGAGCATGATTATCGGTGTGTCGGATGTTTTTCTAATTTCACGGCAAACTTCGTAGCCGTCCATTTTGGGCAGCATGACGTCCAGAATCACGAGGTCGGGCTGAAACTGATTGAATTGCTCCAGCGCCTCCTGTCCATCCGCCGCGGTCGCCACGTTGTAACCAGCCATCTTCAGACGTGTTTCGAGGATGCGGCGGATCGAGGCCTCGTCGTCAACGACTAAAATTTTCTCTTGACTGTTTTGAGTCTCAACCACTGTCTTGTAATCTCCTCGTGTTGCCGGGCTCGATTTCCCAACGTTATTCTAAAACCAGTTTGCTTTGCAATTAGCACAAGTAAGATAAAAGTATCTCAGGCTAATCCTTACTATGTAGCACAATAAGGTTGGTTTGTCTCCTGACATGCAATCGGCCGAGGCGGGCCGCTCTGCTGCGCAATTGCTATCACTCGAGTGTATCCGCCACTGACTGGAGAATATCGGGCGTTCTGGCAACCATGGGGCTGCCATGATGTAGCCGGTTGACGAACCTCTTATATAAGGTCGCAAGAAAAAATCCCTTGACGAACGCCAAACGAAATCCGCTTAAGCTATGAACGTTCGGACATGTTTCGAGTGCCACCAGATTTGGTGCTCGTTGTCAGTCTCTTGACTGGCGGATAAGCAAACAAACGATGCTGCGGACAAATTACGTACTATCCCTTATGATCAAATGCCGTTATAATTCTGCCACGAGCCTCATTGCGCGGCAAATACTCGCTTGACAATGAACTCGCACTTAAATAACTTTGGCACCAAATGTGGTTTCAGTCAGCATTTACGAGAGGTAGAATGATCGCCATTAACGAAAAGCCTAAAATCTTCATGGTTCCCGGCTTTTCAGCAGACGCGCGATGATCGGCGTGATGGATATCCAAAGGATATAAAACGGTCCTAGAAAGAGTGGTTGAAAACGCATAAATGAAGCGGATCAGAGCATGGAAAAGTTTGGTGAGCAAACAAATTGTGTCAACTGGTCTCTCATGCTAAGCTTCATGGCTGTGCTAACAAACGGATTTGGTACTGGGTTTGCGTACAAGGACAAGAGGTAGGAAAGAGGAAGGAATATGAAGAAGCGCCCGTTGTGCTTAGCCCTTAGTGCGACAATCGCACTCCTGCAGGCTAACTTACTACAAGCCGGCGCCGCGCCTGCTTCCCCGGCGATCTGGCAGCAGCTCTCCGGGGCGAGCGTGCAAGGACAGTCCGGAAAGCATGTTGCCAAAAAGGCACCACATGCGGTTCATACCGTAGCGGCTAAGAAGGCGTCGGCCGGCGCTGCTTACACTGCCAGTGATGTTGCTGCAAGCAGCATGAACGGGCAGATTTTGCTGTTCATGGGCAAAGGCAAAGATGCCGGTGCTCAAGGCCTCGCCGCCCCGGCAGCCGCGTTGACGATTCACACCACCTTGCCGGAATTGCTCGCTGATAACGAGCAGGCTCCTGTGGTGGCACTCAACACAGATGCGCCGGCCGTTCCGGTAAGCGCAGCTGATACCGGCAGCTCATTGGCCAACAATAAAGATTTGCTGGCTCAGTTGGCTCCCGATCAAATCATTGGTCAAGCCACCGATCAGCCGATTAACGCCACACCGATTCCGCCTGTCGTATCCGGCACCGTTGATCTCGAAGAGTTCAAGCCGACCAACAGCATCGATTTGAAGGTATCGCAATCGCGGACATTCAAACTTCGCAATAAAGTCATCCGCACGTCGATCAGCGATCCTTCGATCGCCGAGCCGGTAGTTGTCGCAGAGAACCAGCTGGTTCTCCTCGGCAAGGCTCCCGGCACTGCCACGCTGGTGCTATGGGATGATGCCGGCAACTCCCTGGCTGTTGATGTGCACGTCGACCACGACCTCAACAAGCTGCAAGCTATGTTGCGTGAAGTCGATCCGCGTATTATCGTTCGTCCCTTCTCCGTCGGCGGCACCGATCGCGTCATCCTGACTGGTGACGTCGATCACCCCGAGTCGGTTGTCCGTGCGTTTGCTATCTCCAACGCCTTCATGGACGATCGCGGAATGAACATTACCGTCGCCGGCAACCGCATCCTCGGAGTGAGAATCGGTGAACAGGGCGGCACGCAGACTGGCGGCGGTGGCGGCGGTGGACAACTTTCCACCATCGGTAGCGCTGATCGTTACACCTTCTTCGGCAACCAGAACAACAACGTCAGCAAAGCACAAACCATCATCAGCGACGGCAACCGCGTCACCAGCTTGGTCCGTGTTCGCAAGACGCCTCTAATCGTGTTGCATGTGACTTTCTTGGAAATGAACTCGCAAGCCGCCCGCGAAATCGGTGCCCAGCTTGGCTTGAGTTTTGCCAACCAGAACTTCTCCTTTGCAATGGGTGGTAATAATTCCATCCTGAATGGTGGCAACCAAAGTCTGCTCACCAATGGTGGCATTGCCGGCTCAGCCGCCGGTGCGACGAACTTCCCAGCGTTTATCGCGCCGAATACATTCAATGCCATACAATCGGTAGGTGCCACGCTCGGAAACCCGACTTTCACCGCGATTCCTACTGCACTGGGCGCCGGGGCGTTACCGGTTGCTCCTTCGTTGCTCTCTTTGTCCAACCTGTTTGGCATTCCCGGCGGTGCGAGTTTTAGCCCGCAAGGACTGCAAAACTTGTTCACCTCGCTTGCGACGATCAAGAACAGCAAGAGCGCGACATGGACGCTTAACCCTTCAATTCAAGCGATCATTGCGCACTCTCGTGCCCGAGTATTGGCTGAGCCGACGCTCGTCACGATATCCGGTGAGCGCGCATCGTTCTTGGTTGGTGGTGAAGTTCCGATTCTGTCATCAATTGCCACAGCCGGTACCGCTGCTCAGTCGGTCACGTTCGAACCATTCGGACTGCGTCTGAACATGGTTCCGGTCT
>DATNQY010000104.1:0-4162 GCA_036703785.1 Candidatus Obscuribacterales bacterium | reverse complement strand
GATCCTGACCGCGACCGCTGCTTTGCTCGCCATGTTAGCTCAGCCGCAGGCTGCTGAAGCGAAGCACCACACGTACCGTGCCGTGGTTCCCAACTATGGCTACGGGTATGGCGCTTACGGCTATAACTACCCGAGTTACGGTGGGGCGACGGTGTTCCCGGATGGTTCATTCACGAATAATGGATATTCCTGGAACGGAGCCGATCCGGCAGGCGGCGCCACGGGCGGCTTTGGCAACCCGGCTTGGGGCGGAGCAACGTTCTACGGCAGATATCCGGGCAGGAGATATGGCCGCCGGTACTGATGCACCGGCACAACGCAGGAGATAACTATAACCGAGCACCAAATATGGTGCTCGGTTCTTTTTATAGAATCAAAGCAACGGGCCCATCGCACAAGCGACCCAGGCTGCCAATGAGAGAAATGCCGCTGACAAAGTCAGGCAGAGGGAAAAGATAGTGCCCAAGCTCAGAAAAACCGGACCCAGATGCGACGCCTTGTCCTTCCACAGCAGCCATGCCACCATTTCGGCAGGCGAACCAATCGAATAGCAGATGTTGGCTGCTACTCCGTAGGCGATGGTTCCCCCTGCAATCAAGGCGAGCGGCATGTGAAACACCAACCCCATTACGGCAAGCGTTGGTAAACCGCACAAGCCAACAATCAGGTTGTAATGCAACCGCCGTTGCTCCCACCAGAGCAATATGGAAAACACACTCGAGTGGTGCGCAGGCGCGGCGAGCGCGTTGGCAAACCAGCGCGGCAACAACTTGGTGTTAACCCGCGTTTGCTTGCTCAGTGCGCCAATGGCTTGTAATTGCTCAGGTGTCGCCTTTTCGAGCACCTCCAGAAACTCATCAGCGCTCAGCCCCATCAGCGCTTCGTGAGCCTCAGTTTGCTTCATGTTGCGTCCTCCCTGTTCGGTTTGAAGACTCAGCAATACCAACATAAACGACTCATGTTAAGAGAATGAAAAGCGCAGCGAAGAATTTGCCCAGAATAGCGATCTGAACGATGGAACTGACCAGCCTCTAGTGCGTCGGCATACACATGAAGTGGCATGGTTTTGCTTGCATAGCGCTATTGGCATTTGGCGGTTCACCCAACGTCCAAAGCGGGCTTCCGCCCGCCGGTACCACAGTCCACCAAAGCGGGCTTCCGCCGGCCGCTACGAAGGTTCCGGCAGAGCCGAAGTTGACGGACGCTCAGACGAGTGCAGCTATCGCCGAGCTTCGCGGAAAACATCTTTTAATGCCAATTCAAGGCGTGGATCCGGAGCGGCTGCGCGGATCGTTCTATGAAATGCGCGCCAATCAGATCCATGGAGCTGTCGATATTCTGGCTCCTCGATATACTCCCATCCTTGCCACCGAGGACGGTGTCATCGCCAAGCTATGGCTGAGCAAAGCCGGCGGCACCACAATTTACGAATTCGACCCCAGCGGCAAATACGTTTATTACTATGCGCACCTGTCGCGCTACGCAGACGGTCTCAAGGAGAAGCAGCACGTTAAACGGGGGGACGTCATCGGCTACGTAGGAACATCCGGCAACGCACCACCCAATACGCCGCACTTGCACTTCTCGATTGCTGTTCTTACTATCCCGGGCCGCTGGTGGACCGGGACAGCCATCGATCCGTATGAAGTTTTCAAAGGCACGGCCGTCTCAGGCAAGCCCATGTCTCCCGTGCCACCACAAAACACTTTAGAGTCCATCTGAGGAGGTGTATCAATGTTGACCAAGCACACTTCATTGACGATTCTCTGCCTGGCTGCTGCATCTTGTTCTGCGGCGTTCGCCACTGTTGGCGGCGGCTCGGCAAGCCATGCCACCGCGACGTCGAAGCCGACCGCAACAACAAACAAATCAAGCAACCAACCTGAAGAATCAAACAGCAAAACCGAGGGCTCGTTCATCAACGGGAAATACGAAATCGGCAAAGATGTCACAAAGAATGGTTATCACAAAGGCGAACCCGTCGTGATCGTGGTGGACAAGGGCAGCCACTACACTTACGTCTTTCAATTGCAAAACAACGACAAAGTCGCCGAGGTCTATCGCGCATCCAACGCTGTCGGCAAAGATGATACGCCGACGCCTTATGGACCGTACAAGGTTGCGGACAAAGTCAAATGGCCAAGCTGGATTCCGCCTAAGAGCATTGATCCCAAACAAAAGGCGGTGCAGCCGTACAATAAGACGCACAAAAATCCGTTAGGCGTAGCACGCATCGGGCTCAATAAATTTGGAATTAATTTGCATGGCACGAACGATCCGCACAGCCTGCGCCATGACGTCAGTCACGGTTGCATCCGGCACTCCAACAAGGACATCATGAAAATCTTCAACATGGTGAAAGTAGGCGACACGGTAATTATCGCCAAGAATCTCGTCGGCACCACTTTGACCAAAGACGAGTTTACCGGCAAGCACAAGAAATAAATGTCCGGCAAGGCACCGTCAAAAAAACAAACGTAGGGGCGGCGCAAGGCGCTGCCCCTGGTTTTGATTAGCCGGCACCACATGCGGCGGCATGCGGAGTCGTCCTACGTTAGTAGGGATTCGTCGGAACTGTGTAGTAATAGTAGTAATAGGAAGGACGGCGAGACGCCATCTGCCGGTGCGCAGGAGAGGCACGAGGCCGCAACGGCGCTGCAGGCGGATCAACGACTGTCAAATTGCTGTACGACTGAGGCAGCTCGGAGGCACCATGAGCGCCACCAGGTCCGCGCAGCCACAAGAAATAATTTCCATTATCATCTTGCAGCAACTGCGTTTGTCTGTACGTGTGTTGGCGAGAAGGGACATGTGTCCCAGGTCGCCGGGTGCTCCCCGGTTTGGACTGCGGCGTCGACGGAGTGTCGGCGTCATCATCATCCTGCGGTTGATTGTTTTTCGCCTGAGATTCCTGCTCCTGCTTCGGGGGATCAACAATAATCCCCGGGCTGAGAGGATCTCCGTATTTCCAGGTGCGTCCATCCACAAAATATTGTGCCAGAGCAACCGGTTGGGCGATAGAGAACAAAAGGAAGAAACAGGCAACGGCCTGTGGGAGCGCCAGGCTGTCGCTCGAATGAGCGAGTCTGACCATTGGTAGTAAGTAGAGAAACGGTTAGTAAATTGGAGAATAAAATGGGAATCCGAGCATCAGTCTAGCTGTCGGATCCTTGCTTGACAACTTAAATCTATGGTGTTGTATTTGGGACCACGTACGTGTAAGCGACGCTATGACGGCAGGCAAGCGCGATTCCGCCAGGCGTAATCGCCCTCACAATAAAAGGCGGATAGACATCGATAGTCGTTTGCACAGCCACGTCGCCTGTAACCGAGCCGCCCTGCGGCGCAGGTGGAACGTCCACCACGCTTTCGGTGACCTGAATCGTGTCTCGAACTTTCGCCGGAATATGCGTCGCATAGATCGATTTGACGACAGCCAGAGCCCGTTTGTACGGCTCTGAGGCGGGCGGCAACACTTGATTGTAGGCAACCGGCGTGCCGGCAGGTGGTCCGGACGCGGCGGCCCGAGCGCTATCGCGGCAGACGGAGTCATTCAGTCCGGCCGCGATCGCAATGATCGACAGATCAATGAGAAGAAGCAGAATCGGCACGAGCACAATCATGGCGGCACCTAGCTCTATAAAGGATTGTCCGGCGGCGTGACGTTTGGTCATCGGCTACTCCTCTCAGGACGTGAACGACTAACTAACGGACGAAATCTATTAATTAGGAGCCGCCCTAAAATTTCAGCGGCGAGCGTTTAGCCTTTCGTGCCCGTCCAATCCACCCATTTCTGCGGGCCACTCAGACCCTGAATCCATAGGAGCTGCCAATGCTATCCATGAACACCTCGAGACGGCCACCCGCCAGATCAATTGCTGGAATGGCTCTGTCATTACTGCTTGCGCTGCAATTTCTCGTCGCGCCCGCGCTCGCTCAGGAAAAACAATTGCACATCCCCGAGCATCCGCCCACACCTAAACAACGAACAAGAATGACGTACACACCAGACATCCTGCTCGTCATGCCGGAGGCAAAAGCCGATAATGATGATATCGACAAAGCTCTCGAAGAAGCACACGGCACCGTAGTCGGTACCATCGGTGAAGGCAAACTCAGATGTCTAATCATCAAAACCGAGAAGGGACAACTGGAGTCCACC
>DATNQY010000103.1:0-3741 GCA_036703785.1 Candidatus Obscuribacterales bacterium | reverse complement strand
GGGTTAGCCAACGTCAACTATGTGGACGCCGCCATTTTATCGGGCATTCGATTTGCTCCGATGTTGCTATTCGCTTTGCGCCGTTTTTTGTATTCGACTTCCGCCGTTTTCGTTATTCGATTTGGTCCGCAATACGCACTTCAAAGTCCGAAGCCGACGCCTCAACTCGCAGCAATGCGGGACCGTTTTGCGCACCTGAATTATAAAGTTGCATATACGACTCCGCGGTGGATTGCTGTTGTGTCAGGTGCAGCCCTTCGGGTAGCCCAGTTTCTTCCTGTATTTGTGCCAGCTTTGCTGCATCGAATGCTTGATCCGCGACCGCCCCTTCCGCTTCAATCGCATTTGTCCCGCGGAACCAAGTGATCACATCACCAACTCCTGCAGCTCCTCCTCCGGCTCCTTCCGCTGCTAAGGCGACAGGTCCGCCGCCGAAGCCAAAGCCCTCTGCTGCTAGTCCTCCACCAAGCGTGCCAGCTCCGATCGCGACGCCGATGCCGATATTCCGAACGTGATTCGGCGACTGCGCAAGCCAACCCAAACCCACTTTGTTCAACGTTTGGTATATCGGACTATCTTCAGGACAGAGCCCGAGAATATCGACCAGACCAACTGGGTCATTGGCGCCATAGCCATACAAGTTATCGACATAGAGTGGATCACGGCTCAACCAGCTTGCCAGTTTCGGCGAATATGGACGAAACATAGTCAAGTTCTGGCTGTATACGGATCCACTTAGTGTGACCGTATGAAGATACATGCCGGCGAACCCGAAATCAGGTGTCGTGCCAGTTCCGGCGATCTGTGTCGGGGTTCCGTATGGATCATAAGAAAACTGACTCTGGACTGTACACGCTGAGTCTGTCATCTCCCTGACAGAGCCCAGATGGTCCTTGGTGTAGTAGTAGTTTGATGGAGTGCTACCGCTGAAGTTAACTTGGCCCAGCTTAAAATACTGGCTAAGCAGATTTCCGCTTGCATCGCGCGATTCGCACCGCTGATTGCCACACCAGACAAATTGCCTGGTTGGCGTTCCACTTCCATTTTCCACGATTTTCACGCAGCGACCTAGCGGGTCGTACGTGAATTGCGAATTATTCCCGGTTCCGGGATAAGTAACCTTGATGTGCCGATTCTGCTGAAAAAGCAGAAAGTCGCGCGAAGTCCCGGCGCCACCGCATTCGGTACCGCTCCGATGGATCAATCGGATTTGGAACATCTAGAAGAAGTCGCTAATCTCAATCCCCATCACTTCGATAAGATGCTCGGAGATTTTTTTCATTTCTACGCGCAGACGCTCCACACCGATGACCACATATTGCCCCGTCAGATCTCCTCTCGAAAACCGATGGTTTGCCATCTTTCTAAGGGCATAATGTGGGACTCCGAGCATTTCCGCCGTCGTCAGAAAAGTTCGGCGTAAGTCATGAATAGTGAAATGGTGGTCACATTTTACGGCTACGCCGTTTATTATATGACCGGAATCGATGATGTGCCCACTAGATCTGCCGGGGAAGACAAACTCCGACTCTCCTACAGCGCGTTTTCTAACCTTGAGAAGCAGATACAAGAAATCGGACAGAGGCAGTCTGTGTTCGCAGTGGTTTTTTGAATTTTCTGCTCTTACAGTCAACACCTTGCCGCCAAAATCTATGTCGCTCCACTTAAGGCTGGAGGCTTCCGTCCTCCGCAGTCCGGTGAATAAGATCAATAGCAGATAGTCTCGGATTTTTGGATCCCTCACTGATTTGGCTGCTTGATACCATTCGGCTAATTTGTGCTTCGGTATGACGTTCTGCCGCACTGGCAAATGATGCCATGCCCTTATTTCGCTGAGTCGTTTCACCGGATTCCTAAGTATTATTGGTTGTCCTGCAACCTCGTATTTACTCATGGCGAAATTTATCAAAACGGACAAACGCACCATGGCATCGTTGGCTTGACATTTCCCGGACGTTCCTTGTCGGGTCGTTTTCGTAAGCTCACGATGACGAAGTTCGACCATGTCCTTTGTAATGCCAGCAATGGGCAGCTCCAGCCAATCGGCGAAACATCTCTTAAGCAGCGCTGTGTAATTTTTGATAGTGTTCCGCCGTAATGTACGAGACTGAAGATAGTCGTCGAACACCTGGCGTAGGGTGATTTTTTTGCGTTGTTTCAATAGCTGTGGATCGATTCCGGCAGCCATCATCGCAAGTAATCGTTCGGCTTCTTTTCTAGCCATCTCTGGAGTCAACAATGTATGCGATCCTAAAGTGATTCTTCGATTCGTGCCGTTAACACGCTTTTCCACGACATACGAAATCGATTGCCTAGTGACCCTCAATGCGAATCCTTTGAGTTCACGGTCGCGATAGAACATCTGCCCCTTCTTCGGACGGGGAACTTTTGCTACGAATTTGGTTGTTATCTGTACCACTTCATGCCTCCCTATTGACTGGCGCGCTCCTAAGCGGCGGCTCGCTCGAGCATTGCCGTGATGGCTGTCGCTGCGTAATAGAAATGCGTAGCAATAGCGGGCTTTCGCCCGCTATTGCTACCATCTTTGGCTCTGCGCACGGAGCTGCTCTGTCTTGAATTTACCCGCCCGGGCGTTTGAGCGTATAGATCCATCCTTCGAGCAACACATCCAGATTGTCGGATGCAAGCGGATCGTCGAACAACTGTGGTGCGATTAAGTAAACCGCGGTTGTGTAGCAGGCGATTAGCGAATCGAGCGCGTGATCGGATTCAATGTACGTTTTCTCGAAGCGTTTTGGCACCGTCAATCGCGGATAGTCGTGATAGCTGATGCCTTTCTTTTCGCGAAGAGTCAGAAGACCTTTCAGCATGTTCGCGCGCGTGTTTTGCACACGTTCTTGCTCGCTTTTCTCCTGGCTCTTGTATCCGGTCTCGGTGAGAGCGAGGGCGTTGAGCGTTGCGCGTGGATAAATTTCGAGCACTGCACAGCCAAGTGGAATTTTGTCTTGCAGCGGTAAGACGAAGAACCGACTCGGATCGAGCATCGCCAGCAAGCGAATGCACTGGAACGTCATCTGAATCATCGACGGATTCGATCTGTGCAACGGACTTTGCGCAGGCACGACGCAATTTTTGTCGGTGAAGCGCTTTGGTTCTTTCTTGAATTCTTTGGCGATTTTCAGGAATTCATCGAAGCTCATGAAGGCGAGATCTTGAGCCATCTCCTGCCAGCTTTGGTAATCCGCACGCGGCCGCTGCGCCGCCAGATGTTGAATAAATTCCGCAGGCAGCGAGAATGGAGAATCGATGCCGACGGCTTTCAACGAAGCATTCTCAACCAGCGTTTTTGCTAATGCATGTGAGCCCACTTTTTTCGTGTCGAGAACTTCGACACCGAGTGAGCCGACTTTCGCCACGGTCAACCACGTGTCATTGGGCTCTGTCTTCGCGCCGCTGAAATCGACGCCTGCAACAATTTGATCCAAACGATGCTCCAGTAGATTTATTGGGATAGATGCAGCGCTTGCAAGTAGCCTTGCGCTTCGCGGACGTCCTGCGCCTCTTTGGAGCCGGCCGCCGCGGGATATTTTGCCACTTCACGCAGCAAGCGGGCAAGCTCTTGTCCATCGGGTGTGTTCAAGCAAGCGGGTGATTCGTGGTTGATTTTCCAATATGCCATCGCAAGGTCAATGCGAGCGCGCAAGCCCAAATGTTTGTTTTGTGGAAATTGCGATTCATTATGGATTACCGAACGCAGCAATGGCAACGCCGCCGTCGGCT
>DATNQY010000102.1:0-11906 GCA_036703785.1 Candidatus Obscuribacterales bacterium | reverse complement strand
CTGGATGCGAAGCGTTCGCCCAGGGCAAATTCGATCAAGCCCAAATCCTACTCGGCCAGTTCATGGCTAAAGGCGCCACCGACAACACCGACCACTTTCTATTCGCTTCGGTACGGCGCTACGCATGCCTGAAGTATCTCGGCAAAGATGATGAGGCCAAAGCATGTCTTGATGCCGCGTTCAAAGTGGCCAACAAAGAATCTGCATGGCCCTCGGCATTCATCAAATACCTTGCGGGCAAAGGCACTTACGAAGAAGTCGCCAAAGAAAACGACCCTACAGTGCACGGAACGCTCGCCATCCTCAGCTACGCTGATCATAAAGAGGACGAATGCGCCAAGCACCTGGAGACGGTGCTGTCCAACAAGTTCTACAGGTCATATTTCGAATACCGTGCTGCGCGATACATGCTGTCGCAGTTGCCCGCAAGGTTGCGCCAGCCGCTCGAGCAGAAGTACGGCTACTGAAGCCGGCTTCCGCCCGCCGCTACCAGTCGCTAGTTTGTTGGTGGCGGCGGGCGAAAGCCCGCCGTTAACTACGCCACTTGCCGGGAAGGCTTTTGCTTCTCTTTGTTGAAAATGACCTTGCGCTGTTCCGGGTCGTAGGACACAACCACTTTGTCACCGGAGACAAACTCCTGCTTGAGCATGGCAGCGGCGAGCTTGGTTTGCACTTCAGAGCGAATCTTGCGCTTCAGCTCCCGGGCTCCGAATTCGGGCTGGAATCCCACTTCGGCAATGTAATCAATTAGCGATTGATCCCATTGGAGCACAATGCCTTGTCCATGAGCGGTGCGTTTCAGCGACTCCAATTGCAGGCGCACAATCTGGCCTATCTCTTCTTTCGTGAGCGCTTCGAACACGATCACGTCATCGATACGATTGATAAACTCAGGACGGAAATAATCATTGAGCTGACGCATCAGTTCGTCTTTGAGCTGATCGTAGCTTTTGCGTGATGCGCCCTGAGCATGCAGGTTGTCGCGGATGATGCGGGCACCGATGTTGCTGGTGGCAATCACAATCGTGTTGGTGAAATCGACCACTCGTCCTTTGCCGTCGGTCAACCGTCCATCATCCAGGACTTGAAGCAAGATGTTGTGCACTTCCGGGTGAGCTTTCTCGATTTCATCCAGCAAGATCACTGTATATGGCCGGCGGCGGACGCGCTCGGTGAGTTGTCCGCCTTCTTCGTATCCGACATATCCGGGCGGCGCTCCAATCAGGCGCGCCACCGTGTGTCGCTCTGAATATTCGCTCATATCGATGCGCACCATCGCGTCTTCGTCGCCGAAAACGACGTCGGCGAGCGCTTTGGCAAGTTCGGTCTTACCAACGCCGGTGGGTCCCAAGAAAAGGAAGGAGGCTATCGGGCGCCTGCCCTCCCGCAGCCCAGCGCGTGCGAGCCGAACCGCATCACTTACGGCTTGCACGGCTTCTTCTTGTCCAATCACGCGCTCATGCAAACGTTTTTCCATTTCCAATAAACGCTCACGCTCTTCGGTGGTCAGCTCGTTGACAGGAACGCCGGTAAGCTTGGACACGATCTCGGCCACGCTATCTACCGTCACCTCGAACGAGCCTGAGCCTACTGAGCTCTTCCACTGATCGAGTTGCTTCTGCGCTTCATCCTGCTTCTGCTTGATCTCGCTCTCGAGGGTTTTGGCCTTTTCTTCCTGCTTTCGTGATCGAGCGTAATCGTATTCGCGCTTGAGCTGCTCGACTTGCGCCTCCGTCTCTTGCAGAGCAGCCGGTCGCGACGTCATGCTGATGCGCACGCGGGCAGCGGCCTGGTCGATAAGGTCGATCGCTTTGTCGGGCAAATAGCGGTTAGTTATATAACGATCCGACAAGCGAGCGGCAGCCACAATCGCCTCGTCGCTCACCGTTACTTTATGGTGCGCCTCGAAGCGATCCCGCAACCCGCGCAATATCAATATAGTTTGATCGACAGTCGGCTCAGGCACGAAGACGGGTTGGAAGCGGCGCTCGAGAGCGGCGTCTTTCTCGATGTGTTTTTGATATTCGTTGAGCGTGGTGGCACCGATCAGGTGCAATTCGCCGCGAGCAAGGGCCGGCTTGAATGTGTTGGCGACATCGAGTCCGCCTTCGCCGCCTGCCGAGCCTGCACCGACAATTGTGTGCAGTTCGTCGATAAAAATGATCAACTCATTCTGATGTTCAGTCACTTCGTCGAGGACGGATTTGATGCGCTCCTCAAATTCGCCTCTATATTTCGACCCTGCCACCATCGAATTGACGTTCAGCTCAATCAAGCGTTTATCGCGCAGTACCTCAGGCACTTCATTGCGCGCGATGCGTTGCGCCAGTCCTTCCACGATGGCGGTTTTCCCCACGCCGGGCTCGCCGATGAGTACAGGGTTGTTTTTCTTCCGTCGAGCCAGAACCTCAATGGTCGTCTCAATCTCTTGCGCTCTTCCAATCACCGGATCGAGCTTGCCTTTTTTCGCCAGATCAGTAAGGTCTCTGCTGTATTTGTCGAGAGTGGGCGTATTCGTCGGTGCCTGAACTTTGCCTTCCTCGGCACCTTTGCCGACGACCTTCACCGTTTGTTGCCGGAGGGCCTGGGGCGTTAATCCGAACTTGCGCAAAATTTGCCCGGCAATTCCATCCTCTTCCTCAGCCAACCCGACCAGCAGATGCTCTGGACCGACGTAGCTGTGCCCCATCTCTCGCGAAGCCTGGAATGCCAATTGCAGAGCACTCTTCAATCTGGGCGAAGCGCCAACCTGCTCGCTCTCATTGCTCGGTTCGCTTTGCTCGCGCTTGAAATAATTCTCTTCGATATAGCGCTTGAGGTCGGCGGCCGAAAGTTTGAACTGATCCAGAATGGTCTGCACTACTTCGTTGTCTGCCAGGGCGAATAGCAATTGCTCGGTGTCTACTTCTTTCCTGCCAAGCTCGGCGGTGCGTTGCGCGGCATGCTGCAAAATCTCCTTCGTCTGCTCGCTGAAATAATCGTTGAGATCGATGGTTTCCTCGCGAGCACGTCCGCGATCACCTATCCTCTGGCCTGGCGACGGAAACTCATCGCCGAATTGCGAGCCGAAGAAGTCGTTGAACAAATCACTGCCGAACATGGATTCAAACGGCGAGGCGCGGCGCTCTCGACGACGCAAACGGCGATAGTCATAATCGCAAATGTTGAGAGCACGTTCGCGTCCGTCTTCGGACATGCGCACGGTCATGGTCGCCGGGCGCTGGTGGCATATTTCACATAGCTGGCTCGACATTTCCATTACCTCCACGTCTGCTCATTACGGCGCCCGATCGTTGGAAGTTGTTTCTCGCGTGCATCGCCTCAGCTTTTCGTATTTCCAATAATGACGTCGCGTGCACGTCGCCGCAGATACCACACGAAACTTAACGAGGCAATTGTCCACAGGCACGATCACACGCCTATCACAACCATATGTGGACTCTAAGACTTGATCGGTGTCCGATCACGTTGCGATCACAAGAGAGTAGTTTAATAAGCTCATCGGTTCAGCTAAAAAAATCAATTTGTGCGTATGCAAAACGTTGCCCGGCAGGTGCTCCTTGCGCCCGGCAGCCGGAATCCCATAGTCTTCAGCCTCCTTGGTCTAATGCTACTAAACAGCGGTGGTCCTGCATTCGCGGACGACGTGCAAGTGGTTGCGGCCGCACCATCCTCGCCTGTTGAAGCAGCCCCGCCACCATCATCGGTTGCGGTCACCCCGTCGTTGCCCGTTGAAGTGTCCGCTCCATCGTCGGCACCGACGGAGCCCGCTAGGTTGCATGCGCCTTCGCTGGCTCAGGTTGCACCCGCGTCGGGTGACTTCATGCAAATCAACGCTCTCAGCGATCAAATTCTCAAGAAAGAAATCGACCTCTATCGCCTCAATACTTACTTCCGCATCGAGAACGGCAAAGACAGCCCCGGAAAGCGTTGGCGCGTTCTCTTCTACAAAAACGTCAACTATGCCGGCACATTCGGCGGCATGGTGGTCAACATGGCGTACAACCTGTACTTCCGCAACAATGCCCAGCACGTTCATGTTGCCACTCAATTATCCGCGACGCTTCCACGACTGGTAGGCAAAGCGGTGCTCATTTTGGGCACCGGCTACGAATCTTGGATTGAAGCCCGCCAGCATGGCATTGAAAAACAGCGCGGTTGGAATGTGAAGATGGTGGATCAGCATGCCATCGCATTGACGGAAGACATCGGTAATCTCATACAACGCCGCAATGCTTTGATCAGTGCCGCCGGCCTTTCAATGCCTGAACAAGAGCGGCACATGGTGCAGGCCGACACGCCTCTGCTATCCGACGGTTATCGTGTCGCCGCCGGCGAATATGCTCGCTTGCATGCGCGCTGTGTCGCCAAAGCTTACGAGAATCGTGTGACCAACACTCTCACCATCATTAAGAAGTCCGACGGCGATTTGGGCAGCGACGTCACACGGGTGGTCGCCGCCGTGAATCATCTCGGTGTGTTGAACCCGTACGCCAGTATGAACACGACCATCTCGGGATCGATGGCGGTGCTCAATCCGCTAGTCGAAATAGCTGTGCGCAACATCACCAGACGTCGTTCGCACAATGACATTTCAGCGAAATTAGACATACCGAAGATTGAGCAGATCGCCAACGAGCGCGCTGCTATCGATCTCCAGCGTTTTTCCAAAGATCGCGAGAGCTATGCTCATTCATTAGCCGCTATTCCCAGCACCTCTTATCCGTTGCTCGGCAGTGTGGCATCGAGTCACGCGGAACTGTACGGACAACTGGGCAATGTCGCCGATGACATGAATTATCTGTTGGCAAAAGAACGTGAAACTCTCAAAGAGCACGACATTCATTCCATCATCATCCATAGCATCTCAGGTGGAACGAAAGTGGCGCGGGGCAGTTGGCTGATTTACGTCGGTTTCTGGCTGCATCCGCCCGGCAAACGCGACTTGCCGACCAATACACCTAATAATGCGTTCAACACGCTTGCCAAAAATTTCAACGCCCACGCGACAGCGCACAACGCCTGGGTAGCCAACCACAACTCATTGCTCACCGGAATCGCAGCGATACCCTACGTGGTGGGTACCGGCATCAGAGAAGCCGATCTACTTCACACCACATACGGTGAGATTGCTCATCACACTCAGCTGAAAGCGAAACGAAGCGTTGCCGCCACCATGCTACAGGCAAGATTGACTTCGCTCGATTCGCTCGAGGATCAGTTACAAGAAGAACAAAGTGTGCATGCCATTCTGCATAAGGCATCAGCAGAACAACAATTGAAGACACTACAAACAACAAGCGTTGCCAGCGCGAATGACGACAAACAAATGTGAGGTAACAGGTGTCCTATGGTCAATAAACAAACGATCTCAATGATGGCAATTGCAGCAACGGTTTCCCTTTGTCTGCCTGCATTGGCGACCTCACGCAGCAGCAGCGGAGTGACGTCCTTATCCGATCTTCAATCGCTGGCGCAACATGGCGACGGTGATGCGATTTGCCAACTCGCCGACTGCTACCAGCAAGGCAAGGGCGTTGAGAAGGACGAAGCGAAGGCCGACGAGCTTTACACCAAAGCAGCATTTATGGCGACGCATCTGCGCGTTGCTGATGCCGATTTGATTGCGCAAGTAAAAGATCGCTCTCTAGTCCTGAAGTCCAATCAAGCCAAAGACAAGTTTATCGCCGGACTGATTTATCGCGATGGCGCCGGCGTGGACAAAGACGACAAGCAGGCCGCGGCCTGTTTCGCAGCAGCAGCTGAACAGCTTCCCGAAGCACAAAACGCTCTGGCTATGCTCTATGAGAGCGGGTCCGGCGTAGAAAGAGACATGCACCGAGCGGTTGAACTTTTCAAATCAGCCGCCGATAGCGGATGTGTCGCCGCTCAAAACAACCTCGGCGCTCTTTTCTATAAAGGAGAAGGAGTGGCGAAGGACTCCGCTAAAGCAGCAAAGCTTTTCCAAGCAGCAGCCGATCATGGCGATGTAAATGCTATGTCCAACCTCGGCTGGATGTATCAGCACGGTCTTGGCGTCGATCGCGACTACAAGAAAGCAGCGCATTACTTCACCGTCGCCGCAGCGCATGGACTCACCGCCGCGCGGTACAATCTCGGCTATTTGTATCAGTACGGACTGGGAGTTGAGAAAGACTACGCAAAAAATTCCAAGCTCTATTCTCTGTCCGCCATTGAGGACGGACAGCAGCGCAAACTGCTCGGGCACGAGTGGGAAGGCAGCAGCTTGGAGTTCAAACCGGGCATGACAATGCGTGGCATCAACGAGCCCACAGAAAAGCCGTCCATTGCTTTGAGGAAGTTATTTCTATGAACCGTGATCTGGGAATCCAGGCGGCCGCCACTGCCTGGACGTGTCTGGCCGTATGCTTGATTATGGCATTGCCGGCCACGAGCGCAGGCACTGATTCCGTTGATTTCGAAAAGGGGCACGCAGCGCTCATCAAAGGCGATTACGCGACTGCCTTACAATACTTGAAGCCGTTGGCGGAGAAAGGCAATCGCCAGGCAGAGGCGAATCTCGCCGAAATGTACGAATTCGGCTATGGCGTGCCGCAAAACCACCAGGAAGCGCTGCGCTGGTATCGCAGCGCAGCCCAATTAGGACAGGGCTCTAAGCTGAGCGTAGAGCTCATGTATCCGTCAGGACACTATAAGAAAAGCTCGATCGCCGAGCTGGAAGCTGCCGCACAAAATGGATACGTCGATGCTCTTTGGGTTCTGGGCGTGCGTTATTTCCGAGGCGGCAATGGCGTTCCGCGAGACTTCAAGCAGGCTGCGTTTTACTTCAAACAGGCAGCCGACAAGGGACAGGTTCAGGCCGCCAACGATCTCGGCTTTTGCTACCAGCATGGTGCCGGAGTAGATCAGGATTACGCTAAAGCTGCCGTGCTATATCAAAAGGCAGCAGATGCAGGACTACCCGAAGCGCAAAACAACCTTGGCTATTTATACGTACAGGGCAAAGGCGTTCCCCGAGACGACGCAAAGGCCGTCGCGCTATTCCGCAGTTCTGCCGAAGCGCACGACTCCGATGCGCAATCCAATCTCGGCTGGATGTATCAAAACGGCCGCGGCGTAGAAAAAGATATGGACCAAGCCATGCAGTGGTATCACCGCGCGAGTGCGCACGGCTCTCCTGCAGCTCAATACAACCTCGGCTATCTTTATCAAACCGGAACGGGGGTACCAAAGAGCTTCGAGAAAGCCTCCGAGCTTTATCAACTGGCAGCCATCAACGGCGTGCCCGGCGCTCAAAGCGATCTCGGATTCATGTACGAGCATGGCAACGGCGTGCCGAAAGACTATGAATCAGCGCTGAAATGGTACAAAAAGGCTGCTGCTGCCCGTGCTGCGGCGACAATGCAGTGGGACATCATGGAAACCCCCAGCATTCGCTAGGTCTGGGAGCGCCGGCGGGACGTTCCGAACATGGTACCGGCGGTCTTCAGCCCGCTGTTTAGCTCACTGCTATACTTTACCTGGACCGCGGCAACGTGCCAGATGAAAGTAGGAATATGGTCGGGCGCTTTTTCGTCTTCTCCTTCATCCTGATAACAATGGTGAGCTCGCTGACGATGTGCTCTGAGCCCAAGGGCGCCAGGCGAGCACCGACGGCGCAAGAGCTTCAGCAATTAGCGGACAAGAACAAGCCCGGCAGCAAAGGCCAAAATGCAAAGCCGGGCAAGGTTGTATTCGAAGTCGGTCAGGTTTGGCGATACAAAACAAGACCGCAAGATCCGGCCTCGACGTTCATCATTACCAAGATCGATAAGCTCAAAGGGCACAAGATTGTGCACGTCTTCGTTACCGACGTGATCGTAGTCGACGCCACCCATCCAAAGGGATATGCCACCTTCATCTCTCGCGTGCCAATGGATGAAAAACAATTGACGAAAGATGCGGTGTCGATAGTGCGTTCGAAAGTCGCGCTGCCGGAGCACGCTCTCGACGGCTACGACGAATGGCGCAAGGAGTACATGGCCGGCGATGCGGGCGAGTACACCCAGCCGTTATCCACGTTCGTCGGATTTGTCGATCAGCAAATGAGCAAACATCCGATGCCTTAGGCCGCATCGCCAGGGGCTCAGCGATGCCAAGCGCCTGCAAGCATGTTCATCAGGTTTGTATTTGCTTCGACATCCGCCACGCTGCTTATCGTGATACCGTTCTGGGCGGCATAAGCGGTCATCTGCTGGATAAGTGCATTTATGTCGGCAGTACTGAGAAACTCGCCATTCGACAGCTCGTATTTTGTGATCGCCGGAGATCCGACTCCCTGATCAGTAACAGTGATCATATTTTGATCGTCGGCAAATCCGATTTGAAGTACGCCATTAGACTCGAACAGCGCTAGTCCATCCAGCTGCACCGACGATGCAATCTGCACAACATCGTTCGCCCCGGAAGCGGTTATCGATCCATTCGCGTCCTCAAGGGTGATTGTCGAATTGTTGCCGTAATCGGCTATGGTCGTGGTTCCTGACCCGATGGAAATCGAATCATTGTTGGTCGTAAGGTTGATAGAGTCGGTTCCATCAGTGCCGGTGAATGAGGAATCATCGCCTCTGAAGTAGATCGCCTCTATGCCGGAGCCGCCTGTTATGGTCGCATTGTCGGCAAAACCGACCAGGACATCATTGCCGGAGCCGCCAGTTATCGAGGCGTTGGTTCCGTATGTGTAGAACGTATCGTTGCCGGACCCGGCGCTCACGACATCGTCGCTGCCGCTACCATTGAAGTAAGCATCGCCACTACCGGCGGTGAATACTTGGTTGTTGCCGGTCGAGCTTACCGAGAAATATCCGGTGCTGCCGGTAAAGGTGTTGTCGTTGCCGCTGGCCGTATTCACAATGGTGCTTCCACTGCCCGCTGTGACGCTGACATTGTTTCCATCGGCATAAATCGAATCAGTTCCACCAACACCGGTGAAGCTCAGTCCGTCGGCGTACAGGTAAACCGTCTCTGTCCCTGTGCCTGCGGTGATCGTTGTACCCACCCCTTCAGCGACGAGGATATCATTGCCGGTACCACTGATCAGCGTGGCATTGGTGCCAGTCGAGAACAACTCATCGTTACCGGTACTGGCGATAAACGTATCATCGTTGCCGCTGCCCCAGAAATTCATGGTGCCGCTGCCAGAGTTAAAGGTTTCGTTGTTACCGGTCGAGCTGACTGAGAACGCTGCCGCGCTGCCAGTAAAGGTATCGTTGCTTCCGCTGGCCGTATTGACGATGGTACTTCCACTGCCTGCCGTCACATTCAGGTTATTGCCATCGGAGTAAATTGTGTCAGCGCCACCAGCGCCGGTGAAGCTCAGCCCATCCGCATACAGATACACCATCTCAGTCCCAGTACCGGCCTTGATTGTGGCGCCTATGCCTTCAGCGACCAGAGCGTCATTACCCGTACCGCTCACCAACGTCGCGTTAGTGCCAGTCGAGAACAGCACATCGTTGCCGGCGCCAGCAATAAACGTATCATTATTGCCGCTGCCATTGAAGTCCATGTTGCCGCTACCGGAATTGAACGTGTCATTGCTGCCAGTGGAATAGACGGTGAATGTTCCGGTACTGCCGGTAAACGTGTTGTTGTTGCCGCTGGCTGTATTGACGGTGGTGCTTCCACTGCCGGCTGTCACGCTCAAATGGCTTCCATCTGAGTAAATTGTGTCAGTGCCACCATTGCCGTTGAATGTCAGATCGTCCGCGTACAGGTAGGTAGTATTGGTGCCAGCACCGGCTGTAACTGTCGATCCGGCGCCCTCCGCCACGACGATGTCGTTGCCCGTACCGTCGGTAACGGTAGCGCTTGCCGCTGTCGCCCAAATGGTGTCATTGCCCGAACCGGCAAGAACCGTGTCATTAACGCCTTGCGCGTAAATGGTTTCGTTAAACGGCGAGCAGGTTCTGTCAATAACGACATTAGCTTGCGTGTTTGTGACCGTGGTGCCGCGAGCCGCTAGTTCGGCGAGTGTGAGCACCGTGCCATCGGAGAAAGTAAATTCATTGATGGGCTTGGTTGTATTCATGAACTCGTCCGACAACGTTACTTGAACGTTCGCGGCGGCATCGGTAATCGTCAGGTCACAGCCCTGCGACGTCAGCACCAAATCGCTGCTGTTGATTCCGGCGCCGAACGCTACTACATCCGTCGTGCCCGGTGTACTGGGTGCCGTCTGTTCATAGATCGTGTCGTTGACGCTGGATCCGTCGGAGCTTGGATTTATTTGGAATGTTGCGGTTCCAGCTCCGCCGTAAAGGACGTTTGATCCCGAACCCGCATTGATGGTGTCAGTTCCTGCACCAGCATGAATTGTGTTGCCGCCACCGGCAGTCGTAATCGTATCGTTGCCGGCTCCGGCATTGACGGTTTCATCGCCGCCGGTAGCGCTGATTGTGTTAGTCAGCGGCGTGGCATTGATGACGTCGTTTGTACCGGTGATGGTGATTTGTGCATTCTGACTTATGGCACTCTCGTCAAATGTTATATTCGACTCGCTGCTATTAATGACCAGAGTGGAGTTCGTAGCAGTCATCTGCGCAGGCGTAACCACCGTACCGTCGGCCAACATGAATTTACCGATCACATTGGTCGCATTTTCGTCGGTAAGTGTAATCGAATCGCTAGTGCCGACGATCGATATGATCAGGTCGTTTCCTTGCTGCACGGCATTCAGCTTATTGAGAGTAACCCCTGGTCCAAATTGTAAGATTGAATTAGCGGTTACATTCGTGGTATCCACCACATCATTTCCGCTTCCCAATCCGAATATAAGCGTCTCGGCAGCATTGGCAAGCGCGATATTGCTGTCACCCGTAAATGTGAGCGACTGAGCATTACTGCCCATCTCGAAGGAGCCCGTTCCAGTCAGCACCTCCTGGAATGATGAATTGTCCAGGGTTGTGTCGGCTCGGAATGTCAGCACGGCGGTTCCAGACCCAGCCGCGACCGTGTCGGCTGTTCCAACGCCAAGAACAGAGACAGTCGCGTTGCCACTTCCCAAATCTACGAAGGCATGGTTACCATCTACAGTTATGTTCTCGTTGTCGGACCCAGCCTCAATGTTGGCAAAATCCCCAACCACGTTGACAGTCGAGTTTCCCGACGATTGACTGATGGTGGCGTCATCGCCGGTGACGTTGATGGTCGAGTCCCCAGGTCCAGCCTCAATGAAGGCACTGCTTCCAGAGATTGTGATGTCAGAGGTGCCGGTTGTAGTTTGAATGAAAGTCCGATCACCCGTGATATTGAGTTGGGCGTTGCCGGAACCGCCACTAATAAAGGTGAAGTCGCCGGTTATGGTCGCCTGATAGTCACCGCCTCCGGGGCTCAACGATGAAAAATTGCCGTTGATGGTTATTTGATCGTTGCCGGAGCCCATCTGCACAAACTCGTTCTGTCCGGTTGCGGTGATGACGTCATGTCCCGAACCAGTCACCACGCCGGCGAAGGCGCCCATGGTAATGTTTTCGTTGGCAGAGGATTGGCTTTCGTCGTAGTATCCGAATTCAGCGATGTTCAGCGAGACGCCGGCTTGCTGCACTAGGTCTTGCAGCGAAATTTGTGTGCCATCGCTGAACTTCAATTCAATAGGCTTGATGAACGCCTGGTTGCTGTCCGCGAAGTTTACTTGCTGACCGGTCACCGAATCAGTCATGGTTAACGTTCCCGTCGAGCCGTCGAACGTAAATGTCTGATTCGCAGCCAGCCCGCCGATCACGACTGTGTCGGTGCCATAACCGGCCGCACCGCTTTGCGGATCTTCCTGCAGAGTGAGCTGGCTCGCACTGCTGCCGACGTTGATAGTTTCGTTGCCGGAGCCCGAACTGGATTCAATGGTATCACTTTGTCCGGTGACGTTGACTTGTGTATTTCCAGACCCA
>DATNQY010000101.1:0-9029 GCA_036703785.1 Candidatus Obscuribacterales bacterium | reverse complement strand
CCTGGATTATTCACAGGATTTGTGGTGTCGGCTTTGGAAGCCGACCTCGAGCGCTTGGCTTTGCATGAGTGTTGCTCTTGGCTTTCGAGAAGAGACGGTGAGCGATCGATTTGGGGATTGGCGATTTTCTTTGTGACAAGTGATTGGGCGCGTGCTGTTGGAGTGGCTGGCATCTTCCAGCGACAGATCAGCTAAATATAATACCGTATTCGGTACCAAATACGGTGTCAAGAATGGAACTGACCCCGCAAACCGTTCATTCTGGTGTTGTTGAAGCACAGAAATTCGCGGAGAACGAGGTCAATTTGAAGATACAGACTACACCGCCAGCCCAAAAGCTGCAACACACTTTGCGTGCAGGCTTTGGAAAAGTAATTAAGGCTTCATTCGGTGACCGGCAACAAACAAAAATCGGCGGCGCACCACTGTTGGCTGAGTTGGAACTGACAATGCAGCTGGTCGCCGGCGCTGCTGCCTGCTTGCGCGATTGGCGCGCGCCCGGGCAGATCGACTTCCGCCTCTATCATCTGCTCTGGCAGCGGGTCCTCCTCATTTGTTGCGGATACGAGGATGTTATCGACGCGCAATTTCTGTCTCATGACCCAGGACTGTGGCTCTCCTTGATTGGCGACGAGGACCAGCGCCCACATCCCGGTATCGCTTCACAGCCGACTGTCTGTCGCTTTGAAAATAGCTTCGGCAAAGCCAATTGCTACCGGCTGGCGGCCTGGCTGCTGTATGCATACATCGCCGGACATAAATCGCTGCCGGAGAGCATTACGCTTCATTTCGACGGCTCTTGCATACCGACCTACGGGAATCAACAGGGGACGTCATTTCGCAGCTATTACGACGAGAACATGTACTTCCCGTTATTCGTATTTGACCAGGATGGAGTGCTAATTACAGCCGTCCTCAGACCAGGACATCATGGCGAGGCAAAGCTGGTGGTACCAATACTAAAGCGCTTAGCTCGTGCTTTCCACACAGCTTGGCCGAATGTCCGCATCAAAACGATCATGGATTCTGCTTTCAGCGATCCGGCGATCTACGACTGGTGCGAAGACAATAACGTCTTCTATCTGATCAAATTGCGCAATTCGGGCGGCAAAGGAAGCGGGCTCTTTAGCCACTCGAATGACATGGCAGGTGATTGCAAGCAATCTTTCGGCAGTCGCTTCGGCACCGCTAAATATCTCAATCCGAAGAAGAAAAAATGTGAAATAGAAAAGGAACTCCGCCAGGAAAAGGATAAGAAAAAGCGCAAGAAGAATTTGAAGGAATTGGCTGAGCGCGTGGTGCGCAGATATGGCGAATTCCACTACCAGGCCGGCAAAGGCGGCAAAGACAAGAAGCAGTGGAGAAGACCCCGCCGTATCCTTGCCGAGTGCATCTACGACGACTGGGGACCGCGCCGCACTTTCTGGGTGACTAACATCGTAGGCGAGGAGCCTGCGCATCTGATCAACAAAGTCTACTCCCCACGCGGCGAAGCCGAGCTGCGCATCAAGGACGCAAAAGAGTTTCGCTGCGACAAACTGAGCTGCCAGCAGTTTGTCGCCAACCAGTTCCGCTTACTCATGCATGTACTTGCACAGCGCTTGTTGCAAGCGTTTCGGAGATTACTCCCGCCCGCCGCCCAGCGCATGTCGCTTGCTTCCATCCGTGAGCACTTCATTCGCATTCCCGGCATAGTGCAGGTGAAAGCCAGAGACACAGAGCTCAGCTGGCCATCCGCCTTTCCCTTCAAGAAGCAAATGCATGCGCTGTGCCAGCGACTCACCTCTGCCGCTGTCATCGCTCGCGACTGGATCGCCGTGTTCAATGCCTTCATCAAGCCGCTGACCATACGCATCCAATACGCCGCTTAATTGTCCCGGCCTCTAACCTTCGCGCCCCGGACCAAGTCTGGGTCATTGTGCTGCTTATCGTTTCTTCATCACCTATCTGACCGGCCGATTACGCCCGTGCCGTTCCACTAGCGCCCACCAAAACCAGCTCCGTGACAATGATCGTAGCTGGGCGATCTATCCGTCGGATTGGTTTTGGATCTGCAGAAAATATTCTGCTAGCTCGCACGCCATGCCGCTTTACGGTGATCGCAGCCGCGCTACTATATGTATGAATAATTCAGGCTGGTAGAAATAGCCTCGGGTAATGTTCCGAGGCTATTGCATGGTCCATGGCGTTGCATGGTAGCGGCGGGCAAAAGCCCGCTGTTCTTAGAAGAACGAAATCGCACCGGTCTGGGAATCGATTCGCACTGTGATTGGGATGAATCCCTTGCGAGTGTACAGCACTAGTTGCTGGCGCTCGTCGAGGGAAACGTTCACCCAGTCGAGTACGATCCGCGGAATCAGTGGAATCGGCAGCTCCACATCGAGACCTTTGATCTTCGTCATCTGCAATTCTTGCCTGCCATTGCGCGCCGTAAAGGTCACAGTGGCCGCAGAATGAATGACGATGAAGTTGTGCCGTACCAATGCCGGAGCACTGGACTGCGCGATGAAATCATTGCCGCGTCGTGTGATGCTCTCGAGCTGTCCGAGCGGCAATCGATTCATCAAGCCAAGGAATTCACCGGCCAACGTCGCCAGTTCGTCCCGGGGGATGGCGACGTTTTCAGGCAGCGAGAAAAGTTTTTCAGTAACTTCCTCGATTGAAGGGACACGCATTTAAAGCTCCCTGCGTGTGTGTTGCGGAATAGCAGAACTTCAGCGTATGGTGGCGCGAGGGTCGGGCAGCTTTGCTGCAAAGACCCCTCAGGTGGGTCGCTCTACGCGTCCTTCGGTGCCAGGACGAGAAGCCCGTCGGCACCAATTTCTTTGACTCGCACGCCGAGCATTTGCCCGGCCTTGAGGTTGCGTGTCACGCCCGAGTTTCCTCGCAAGAAGCCGATGGCGCCCGGCTCCATTTCGAAAAGAAAGCCGTGGTTGGTCGCCACTTGCACTTTGGCTGTGATCACGCCCTTCTTGCCTTCAAGTCCAATGAGCGCGCGGTATTTCTTCAAAAGCGGTTCGCGCTCGCTGGCTTCGATGGTGAACACCTGGGATTTTTCATCCGTGTGCCAGATCTTCAGGGCCTCGGCCTCCAGGAAATCCTCCTGCGTAAGCCGCTGTGCGCGGAACAGACGGTCGATGGGCATTGGTCCATGCAGATTGCCGACGCGAATCACCGCTTTTAGCGGCGTTCCGTCGATTTCCATTTCGATTGCATCGGGATTGCGCAATTTCGACAGATCCTGCAGCAGCGCGGATGACGACTGACGAAACACGCGCTTGATGAAGCGTCCGCGAATTAGCTTGCCGACCAGCGTCTGGGCACTCTTGAGGCGCGCGGCAAATTGTTCCGCAGTCAGATCATTAGCCATGATTACCTCCTCACGCGGCAATCCACGGCTTCGCTTCAGGCGGAGCCGCAGTTGCTTAGTCTCTGGTTATGGCGTGGTTTTGCGGGTGGGTAGAACTAGTGAACGGAAAACTGATGTGTATAGGGCATCACGCTAGCAAGAACGCCGACGGGGACCAAGCGAATGTAACCGCATATCCCAAGCTGACATAGGATTTAGCTTGCGAAGCTATTCAAACAGTGGGCGTACGGCGTTGGCGTTGTCCGCGACTTCACGCAGGGCGGCGATTACCTGTTTTTCGACTACGGCGCCGGCATGGGTCTTGATTGTCTCGAACATCTCGCGCAAATTTTTGACTTTGGCAGCGCATTCGGACCACTTCGCTGCAACCGCGAAATCCGCGATTTCGACGGAGACTTCCGACATGGCATGGAGTCCGAGGCTGCTGCATGGTCCTTTCAGCGAGAACGCGAAGTGCACGGTTTGCTTCTCATCCTTTTCTGCAATCGCATAATCAAGGCACGAGAGCAAAGTGGCCGCAGATCCGATAAACAGCGTCACCATCTTGCCTGCGTCGGCGCCGAGAGTTTGTTCCAACCAGGGCACATCCAGCTTCATTTGCTCGGTAGGCAACGTTTCTTCCACTGCCGGCGGCTGTGCTGCTTGTTGCTCCGGTTTATTGAGCACATATTGTGCAACCACCTGTCGCAGGCGATCTTTGCTGGCGCTCTTCGCTATGAAATCATCCATGCCTGCCTTCAGGCACTTATATTTTTCAGCGGCGCGATCGAAGGAAGTCATAGCGACAATCGGTGTGTGCAAACCGAAGTCCGCTTCGAATTTACGAATCTCTGCGGTTGCTTCGTAGCCGTCGAGAATCGGCATGTCGATGTCCATCAAGATCAGCGAATATCGCTTTCGTCGCGCCGCTTTTACTGCTTCCAAGCCATTGTTGGCCGTCTCTGATTCCACGCCCAGTTTTTTGAGCGTTTTTACCAGCAGTTGCGCATTCACGGGAATATCATCGACGACGAGCACGGGATACATTTCAACGCTGTTCAGACTCGCGAGGGTGGGAAACGAGGCGAAAGGCGTCATATTGTTCAGTACGCGTTTATCGGTGCTGATGGTGAGTTCGCGCTGCGAACTTTCGATTTTGCCAAGCTGCTTTTCGAGCATATTGCACAGCGCACTGACGTACCCATCGGACTTCACTGTCTCGGTGGCATCTTTGAATAGGACGAGAATGCCGGCTATGGAATTACCGGTTTGGAGAGCAACCGCGGTCGCTTCGAGGTGTTGCCATTCCGCGCCACGCCCTCTGGGCATCGACATCCTGGCGCTTACCGGTTTGGAATCCGAAAGGCAATTCCGCCACGGCAATTTTTCCTCTTCTATGCGATCGCCGTTGGCGGAAGTGCGGAAGATTTGCGTCGCCAGCTTGTTGGTCTTCGCGTCTACAAGCGCACCGCATGTCTCGTCGGTGTATTGCATCAAGACGTTGCCGGCATTGTCTATTAGAAAAACGCCCAGCAGCTTCTGGCTGCCCAGCGTCTGAAAAATCAGAGGCAGTTGATAAATGAGATCGCGCGGATTGTCGCTGTTCTTTGTCAATTGATCACGCTGGCAATTTGGGCATTGCCTGGACTGTAGTATAAGTACCACCTGTCCGTTACTTTCCCCGTGAGATGTAGGACAAAACCGGCGTTTTCGGGTAAGCCTTTCGAGGCATATAGAAAATTGTCGAAAGGTGAGCTGGCGCGTCGCTTTCGTCGATAGGGTAAAAAATGGGTTACCGTTTAGCCACGCGTTCTCCATCAAGCGTTCGGACATGGCAATTCTGGTTGAGCCAGTCTTTAACCGTCGTGACAGCTTCAGCCGACAGAAAGGCAGTCTCGAGCAAAATGTGTCCATGATTAGGCAAGACACGAACGCTCGCATGCCGGCTGTGCAGGTGGTGTTCGAGCATGCTGATGCTCTGTCTTTTAATCATGCGATCGTTTTGTCCCTGAATCACCAATATCGGCATGTCCGACGGTATCTCGTCTACCAGCGACGCAGTACCAGCGATCATTCGGCAGCTCGCCATGATATCGCCGAGGTGCAAGTTCTTGCGCACGAGAGGATCGTTTATCTCTTCGCTGCAAATTGAGGGATCATCGGAGTAGTAATTTTTGATGTACGGCGAAACATCGACTTGGTGCGCCGGGTCTGCAAGCGCGATTGCAACATCGGCAATAGTTTTCCACTGAATATGATGTCGATGTTTCAAGGCGGGCGCCGAGAGAATCAAGCCGTCGACGAGATCGGGGTGCCTTGCTGCCACGCGCAGCGCAAGCGTGCCTCCGAGGCTTTCGCCTGCCAGAAACAAGGGTATTCCTGGATAGCGTTGTCGCAGTGTTCCTGCCAGTTGTCGCAGGTCGCGCTCGCTTTCAGTGTATGCAACTGCAGTTGTTTTCGTTTTCAGCCATTTCCCGTAGCCGCGCAAATCGGGCGCTGCCACCACAAATCCATCAGCGCTGAGGCTGCGTGCCCAGGCATCATAGTTGGTGCCGTGCATAGCCAGTCCATGAATGGCGAGCACAATTCCGCGCGGCGCTTTGATCGTGTCTTGCCAGACGTACACCGGCATGTGCAGCTGGCGAGCGATCGGGCCCCCGTCCTGACGCACTGTTTCAGCGCCGGCGGAAAGCCCAGCAAGCGCCAGAAGCGCCGCGACAGCCAATTCAAAAATAATCCAATGCTGGCGCACCGTGACACCCCCTCGGTGCACATGATGATGCTGTTCCTAAGCATCCACTCTACGGGATGGCTGTAATAGAGCCGTTTCCCGAACGTATGATCATTGTGCCATAGATGTAAAGAGGTTGTAAATCCCCTAAACTAGTGGCTTTTAGCGTTTTGCTCGGCAAACATCGAAGTTGACGTCGCTCAGGCCATTGGTGCCGAGCGGCTTGCTGTGCGGGACTTCACTTACCGACGATGAGCATGGTGGCGACAATATTGTTCATCGCGTGCAGCAACATCGGGCACACCAGCGTGCCGGAGCGCCTGTACAGCTCGGCAAGGATGATACCCAGCAGAAACAACTGCAAAAAGGCCGTTGCGTCCATGTGCGCAGCGGCGAAAATCAACCCGCTCAACCCGACTGCCCAATAGTCGGCCATGCGTTCGCTGCCGACGAGCTTGAATATTCTTCCCTCTCGAAACACCTTGCGGAAGGAATTGAAAATGAATCCGCGGAATACAATCTCCTCGAAAAACGGCGCCATGACCGCAGCCAGCAGTCCAAAGGCGAGCAAGCTTGGACCCTGCAAACCTTGCGCCAGGTCGGCTGTTACCTGGTGCGGGTGCGGTAGCTGCGGTAATCGCTCGATCAAATCCTGACCCGCTAATCCCAGGACAAGTGCATAGGACGACCGTTTGAGTGCCTCGGTCCACTTGCCGTTCAAGCTGTCCAAGTTGAGATGCAGTATCTGTACCAGACCCAGACCTGCTTTCTTCAATTGCGCGTTGAAATACCAGAGCTCCGCCCCGAAGCCGCTGACGAACGAAGTTACCATTGCCGCCAACATCAATTGCTTGTTCGGCTCGCCGCTGGAGTCCAGCAGAATGTCGACCATGTTCTCCGGCCACATATGCACAGCGAACATGGTGGCTCCGAAAATGACGGCCAACGGTAAGACACTGCCTAGGAGGTAATACATCGCGGCCGTTACATAGAGCTTAGAAAACTCTTTTAAATTCCACGGAATCTCTACAGGCAATCTAACAATCGGATGCACCAGCGAATCCCAAATTCGGTGCGGTATCGAGCGGTTATTAAAATCAAGTTCCGGGTGAATTTTGGCTGGCGGACGGTGGGCTACCGGCATAGGCTTCCCTCATCAGTTCTTTCGCGCGTTGACGAAGCGCCTGAGAATTGGTGCCACTGCCATGTGGTTATGGTTTGCGAATCATGGTAGCGGCGGGCGAAAGCCTGCGTGCCCCTCGCGCGAGCCTCGCGCGACCGCCGGCGCTGTTTGAACATCATCTAACGTCGACAGACTTTAACCGAACACTATTGCCTGGCTAGGATGGGTGGTTCTCTAAGTCCCGCACAACAACATTTAAACCAGGTAGATCAACGTTTGCCGTGAATCTCCAGTCAGTGCGCACCCAATTATGGTGGCATGGAGAAACACGGCCGCAATCGAAGAAAGGAGCACGAGCATGAGTCCCGATACCATGCATCTCATTCTCGGGCTGGGATTCACATTCGCTACTGTCGTATTCTTGCTGGTTCTTTTGCGCCGAGGCGAAAAGACTATCGTCCTGCACGATGCCCAAGAAGACATGCCGGATGTGGAAGCGCTTGCAGCGGGCAAACAGCCTCGAGGCTATAAGCTCGGTGCGCAAATCAGCAACGGCAAATCGACTGGGTACGGTTATCCGGGCGACCCAACAGGCGGCGGAGCAATTGGCTACAAGGGGCAGAAACTGCAGTCAACGCAAGACTTCTTCTCCCACCGATCCAAATACGTTTCCATCGCCTTAAATCCTGACCTCATGAACAAACTGTGGCCGCGCAGCGATCATGAGTTCAGAAACGCACCCATTCTGTACAGTCCGGCCATCGACAAGCGCTACGCAAAAGAGCTCGAGTCGATGGGATTGCAACACGTCCCGCTTGTCGCCATGGATATTGGACCAGGCGTGAAACGACAGCAAATGGACATTTACGTTCCCACCAAAGAAGAAGCGTTTTCACTCCCGGGCTCGCCCGGGGTGAACGCCGACATTCTTGTGCGGAGCTAACTGGGATCGCAGGCTTCCAGCCTGCTCCTGGAGCGCTATGAAAACTTGCATGAGATGCAATTTTTCACATTGGTCGACCGCATCCGTCAAAGTCTGGAGCGCAGACACGGAACGTTCGACTTACTATCCGCCGAACCATGGTGGTCGGCGGTGTCCTCAAACAGCCTCAAGAAAGGCACAGGACAATGACTATCAACGAAATCGCTTCTCAGGAAGCACGCATCATCGCGCCGAAGCTGCAACGCATCGGCGATCATCGCTGGGCATGGGTTGCTCTTAGCGACCTGGCAGAAATCTTCAATCAGAGCGCGGCCACCTTGTGGGCTAACTATTGCGCCGACGCGCGAGCGGCAACGCTTGCCGATGATTGGGATGGGCAACCCTGGAAGTACGCTATTCCCAGCAGACAGCTTGCGTCACACCGTTTTATCGAAGACGTCTGGAACATGAAAACCGGCGAAGTCGCCATCATTCCCGACGACCTCATGAACCAGGTGCTGGTACCCGCCGGCTGGTCCAAGATGAAGCTCGCCGCGTCCGAGCAGTTCGAGGAGGCCTTGCGCGGCATGTTCGCTCTCATCGACGAGCGCTGGGATGGTGCGCGCAAGATGATGAGCAACGGACTCCCGGCGATCATGCAGGAGCGCCAGCGGGACGTCGAGAATGCGCTGAATGCGGTGCGCACTTACGATACGCTCGGCTTGGTGCTAGCACAGATCGAATCGGCGACGGGCGGCTTGATTGTGTTGCGAAGCGATGAGGAAGCGAAGAGCAAAATTTTCCTCAGTTTCACGAATCCTGCTCCGAAGCAAACGCTTTACCCGGTGCACGTCAACATGAGCATCCGCACGGTGCTCGGACAGCTGAAGTTGCTCGATCTGCA
>DATNQY010000100.1:0-32580 GCA_036703785.1 Candidatus Obscuribacterales bacterium | reverse complement strand
CGAGTTTACGCCGGCATGATCGTAGGCGAGTGCAACCGCCCGCAAGATCTCGACCTGAACGTTTGCAAGGCGAAGAAGCTCACGAACATGCGCGCCGCCGGCAGCGAAACGCTGGTGACCCTGCAAGCGCCTATCGAGATGGGTCTCGAGCGGTGCCTCGAATACATCCAAGACGACGAACTCGTGGAAGTGACACCACAGACGGTGCGCATGCGCAAACGGCAGCTCAGCCGCGTCAAGAATCGCGGCGGCGGCTAACTTGCACACCGGCACCGCCGGCTTCTAGCTGTCCCTAGTGCCCCTTTTGCTTCGGCGTCCAACCATCGGCAGCAAGAGATCCATATAACGACGGAGCGGCCAACGCCGGGAAGTCGATCGTGGACTCACTAACCACTACTTGCGGCAGGGACTCATAAGTCTGTGCGAACGAGCGCGCAGTAATCAATGCATAACTGGATCCAGGCTCGCCGGCAGCGGTGTTGTAATCGTAGTTGGCCAACCAACCGAGCGGGTGTTTGTTCAACGCGCCAAGAACGCGATCTGCTGCCGAAGCCTGTGGAGTACTCATATCTCCCCACGGCGTTTTCAGATTCGTCTTTCCGTAAACCGGCGCCATCTTCACAGGCGGCGCATCGACCTTAGTCGGAGCCGTGAAATTAGTCGTCGATTGCAACTGCTCGGGCGAAGTTTGATACGTTTTGAGGATTGTCTTCTCTGTTACCGGCCATTGATTCGTCATGCCATTCTCCACTACTGGTTGACCGGCGGCATCAAGTCTGGTCGCCACCCAGCTTCCTGGGGGCGCCGCTTCACCGGCCTGGTTTTCCAGCGTCGGCACCACTCTGCCGGCTGCTTCTGTGATCTTGTCGAAGTTGACGTTATAGAGCTGTTTCTTCGCATCTATGAGATCCGTGCTGTTGGCCTTGAAGAAGTCTTGCGCGCCTTCGCTCGTCAATGTCGCAGGCGTATCGCTCGCGGCGCTGGTGGCACGCGAATACAATCCGCGCCAATCAACCTGCGCCGCTCGATTGCCTACGAAGCCGCCGACAGCCGCCACCGGCGCATAAGCGAGGGTGGTGCCGACCTTGTTGCCCAGATCTTCCTGCGCATAGGGAAGGGTATTTTTGTCTTGCCACACCGAGTAGACGTCCGGTGCAAGCATCGCGGTCACGCCGAGCGCCGACAAGCCATAGAGAGCAGCTCTGCCATAAGGGTTGGTCGACATAAGTCCGGCCGCGACGCTAATGCCGAACACTTCTGCGGCATGCACCGGATGTTCGTACATATCTTTAAAGCCATTCTTAATGCCGGTGGGAATCCAATCTTTGGCACCCCAGAGCAGGGATGCTTCATCGGACAACTTTTGGCTGACCGAACGTTGTTCGGTTTGTGGACGGTCGTTAGCTACATCTGACATGGTTTACCCTCCAAAGGCGTGTTTCACTACGGCGCGAACGATGTTCGCGCCCTTTGCGAGCCGCTGCCCGCGCGGGAGTCTGTGCCGGCTGATGGCAGCCGGCGACGATTGTATTGGGCACCGACCGACGGCCGGTGCTGCTCTGCTTATGCGCGCGCCAGTAAGCTAATCGCAAAATATGCAGCGATCGAAGAGACGATGTCGCAGTGATTCAGCGGCCGCCCGTATAACGCAGCACGCAACGCATCGCAGCGGCTGCGCCAAGGCGCCTCCCGCTATGTTTGAGCGCGGCCCATAGGCGCGCGTTTATTCAGCTAACCATCGCACTCCTCGATGGTTTCCTTTGCACGGCAGCTTCAATGGAAGCCGTCGTTCCTTCCACTTTATTCTCTTATGCGAAACCCACCCTGCCATATAGATATACGCGTTTTCCGCAAAGTTCGACATTTTTAGTGTCTAAAACGCAAGGTCTAATCCTCAGGCTTCGGCGTGGTCCCAGTTGTTTGGGCCGGGCGGGGAGGTTGCTCGACCGAGCAACTCTTCTTGCTCATTCAAGTCTCTATGCCTAACTTAGGCAGTATCCACAATTGCAACGCGAAGTAGAGAGCAATGAAGCCCACAAGCCATAAAAGCTGTTCCATAGCGCCTCGCAATGGGCTCTAAGGAAGCCCGATGCTATTAGTTAATCAATTCCATTTTGACACAAGTTCAGCCTGCCACCTCGACCAAACCGGTGCAAAACAAGCCGGCTAGCGCGCCACCGGTCACGGTACCAGCGGTCGCGGCAGTGGCAACTTCACCAAGAGTCAGTAGAGTCTCGGCACCGAATGCCGCTTCGACTGCTACAAACGCTGGTGCTATAGCCAGACCAGCCGCCGCGCCAACCAAAGCGCCTTCGCCTAAGAACTCCAAGTCCTGCAAAACAGTACCGTTGCCACTCATTACATCGTGGAAATTATTGCTTACATGATTCCAGATTTTGCTGAGCATAGATGGACTGCTCGATCCATAGGCGTCCTGCGCATTCAATCCCTGCGGTTCGCCGGAGCGGGTTATCATCGAGTTTGAGTCACCGACTATGCCCAAATAAGAATCGCCATCGTGAGCCATAAGTTATTTCCTCTAAAGAATTCCGCCATCAGAAATTCGATGCTTCGATCATGGTTGGCGGTTTGGAGGCATAAGCGCAAACCTCCCTCTGATTGTCTGGGCCGCCATATTGCTGGAACGGCTTATCGAGAGCCTACCGGGTACGCCGTTAATTCGGCGTTAACGGTAAGCGCAGGCAGAACAAAAACGCTGAGCCTAACGTCGTTGCCTCGTTGAAGCATTTGAAGTGTTGGGGGTTGCGAACATGCATGCAACGAGAAAAACGAATATCTATGCGCTCATTGGCCGCATACTGATGAGCATCATTTTCATCGTCAGCGGGTGCGCCAAGATCATGGAATGGAACGGCACCCTGCAAATGATGGCTGCCAAAGGCATTCCGGCAGCACCGGTTGTTCTTGCGATTGCCACCGTGATCGAACTTGCCGGCGGAATTGCTATTTTGTTCGGTATCTATTCTCGTATGAGCGCGTTAATCATGCTGCTGTATCTGATACCAGTCACGCTGACCATGCATGATTTCTGGGCGGTCATACCTGCTCAAATGAATATTCAATTAGTGAATTTTCTGAAGAACCTGGCGATCATGGGCGGGCTCGCTATGCTGGCCGGTTACGGGCCGGGGCGCTATAGCGTGGGCAGCGAGAAGTACCTCTATGACGCCGAGTACAAGGCGCCGGCGCGCGGCGAGGCACCAGTGGGCCGCGCCTAGGTTCACTGCAATGCGCACCTCACGTGGTGGCACTCATATGCCGGAAGCTCGTGGGAACCGAACTGAACAAGGCACCGTCGGTTGGGCTGCAATGTCGGAAATACCGATTTAAAGGGATTGCTCCCTGTCACAAGGAGGAGCTTGTATGAAGGATAGAATCATCATGCTGGCGCTGTCCGCTGCCGTAACGATCGGCGTTGCGCCGGCGTTCGCGCAAGTAAGCCAGGACGCTAGCGTGGCCAACAACGATAACGTCATAGCGGATTGCATGATCCAGCAGAAGCGTTGCTACAAACGTGTATACAAAAAGTGCGCCAAAAAAGTGCACAAGAAAGTTGCTGCCAAACCGATAGAAAAGGTGACCAAAATTGAAACCACCAAGACTATCGAAAAACCGGTAGTAATTAACCAACCGGCCCCACAACCCGTGGAGCAACCGGCAGTGGTGCAACAAGCAGCCTGCCAGGAACAACCAGTGATCATCGATCGCTTCGAGAAGCGTCATCGCAGCTTGATCCATCTGGGTCTGTTCCCGTTCAGCCTGTTTGGTCAGTAGTTCGATTAAGAGTAGGAACCCATCAACTGGAGCGCTCGTCGAGCTGCAGCACAACTGAAGCAAACGAGAGCTCTCTACGGAGAGTATTAAGGAGGAGCCTTATGAAGAATCTTCTTAGCCTCGCTGCAGTAGCCGGCATTCTCGCCGCTACATTTGCACCGGCGGCCCACGCTGAGGAATTCGTAGCCCGTTACACCTACCTGGTGAACGGCGCCGTCGCCCCAGCAGCCACCGTGCTTCCAGCGACATTGAACCAATCCGCGATCATCGATAACGGAGCTTGCGGCGCCACATTGACAGCGCCCGCCGTCATCGATAATGGTTGCGGTGCAACGTTGACAGCGCCCGCCGTCGTCGGCGGAACAGCCCCGATCATGGTGCAAGATCATGAGAACATCGTTCCTCATTTCTTCCACCTTGGCGTGTGGCCGCTGGTCGACTTCAGCATCTTCTAAATTGCGCGGCATACATTGCCGCACGATGGAATGGTGATGCCTGTTCGTCAGGCGAGAGCCGAATCAGAGAGATGATGCAAGTCATGGGCTCCGGGAAACTTCCCGGAGCCCATTTCGTTTGCTAACACTGGGATCGCAGAAGCAGCAGGCTAGACGCCTGCGATCCCAGTGTTGCGAACCCCGCTGGTAGCCTGCGCTCCACTTAAATACCGCAGTACTTGATGCAATTCTTCCGGCGCCGGCAGCACAAACTGCGCGCCAAGCGGATCGTCGCCACCAACGCGAACGCTGATGCCACGATGCTCGTTTACCCACGAGAAGGCCGGTGTGTCCGACTCACTATCGCCGGCATAAAAGTAAAACCAATGATCGTCAGGCCCCCCGAGCGCGGTGGCGAGAAATTGCAGCGCCGCGCCCTTGTCCCAGATGCCGGCGGGCAGTACTTCGTAGCTGGTCGGCAGCGCTCGAAAGTTGAGTGCCGGATATTTCTGCTGAAGCTTCGCGATGCCGCAGTGAATTCCAGACAGCAACTGCTCCGGCACCAGGTGCCAATGCAGGCACAACGAATATCCATGGTCCTCGATAATGGCACCGGAATTCAAGTCTACTAATGTAGCCAGTTCGTCGCGCACCGCATGCAAGCCAGGCAGAGCCTCGAGTGCCGCAGGTTGAACAACTTGCTTCCCGTCGGAAAAATGCATCTCGAGACCATAGCTACCGGCAAAAATGAGTGAACTTCTCCAAAAGTCTCCACGCAATTGGGCGACACTGCGCGCACTAATGACGGCGACGTCAACGTGGGACTGATCGGCGAGTTGATCGAGAACAGCCCGCAGATCTTCGTCAACGCGTGCCTCCTCCGGTCGTCGTGCATAGGGGACGAGCGTGCCGTCGCGATCAAGAGCGATCAGCCAGTGTTTTGCCGCTGTCGCTCGGTCTAGCGCCTGCAAAAGCTTGTTCATGCGTGCTTCCGTATCGGTGTGCTTGCCGAGGCGGCCACATCATTGCGACCTTTTGTTTGCAACATCGAAGGCCATTGTGCCACCAGGCGGCGGTAAAGCTCTTCGTACGCATCGACCATTCGTTGTTTGCTGAACATCGCCGTCACGCGCTGCCGACAGCGATCAGGATCAATTTGCTTGAGTTGATCGAACCTGGCGACCAGATCGTCGACGGATTTGCCGATAATCGCTGTTTCTCCATCGGAAAGGACCTCGCGCACCGAGCCGCGGTCGAATGCCATTACCGGCGTACCCGATGCCAGAGACTCGGCCATCACCAGTCCAAATGGCTCATCGAAATTTACGGGATAGACGGTGGCAAGCGCGTGATTATACAGGTCTACCTTCTGCTGATGGTTGACCTCACCTACAAACCTGACGTCGCGCGCGTTCAAATGCGGGCGAATCTGTTTCTCGAAGTAATCCTGGTCGGTGGCGTCAACCTTGCCGGCGAGAATAATCGGCACATGCAGGCGGCGTGCTATTTCTATCGCCTGGCCGGTGCCCTTATCTTCACACAGGCGTCCGATGAACAACAGATAATCGCGCTTGTTTTTACCGTCTTTATCAAAGCGCTCGACATCAATGCCGTTATAGATAGTGGCAACGTAATTGAGCTCATTGGGATAATTCAACCGTTTGTACGCCTCGCTTATCGCCACGTAGGGCAGATTAGCGTATTCAAGATAAATGGGAGCACAATACGGCTTGATGGGATTGTGGTTGGTAGTCAGCACCGGCAAGCCGAGATCGGCAAGAAATGGCAATGCAAGCCATCCCATATGATTGTGCACCACATCGAATTGATCGCGCATTTCGTGCAAGCGCAATAGAGTGCGCAGCTCATAGGCAGACCAGCGGCGATCGAGTTCGCCGGCGCGGCGCAGGGCACGCTTGGTTACTGTTTCGAGTCGAGCGGATGTCTTCGAATCGCCGGAAGCAAACAACGTCACTTCATGGCCGCGCCGCACGAGCTCGTCGGTGAGGTTGCTCACAATGAGCTCGGTGCCCCCATAACCCACGGGGGGAACTTGTTCGATGTTTGACGCCAACTGAGCTATCCGCATTCTGTCTTCCTCCGGGGCGACGCATGATACGCCCACCAGTCCATTTAAGATTCAATGGTTACTCGTATCCTGCCGGATTTGTGCAGCACCTGACACGAGCTTATGCCTTCATGCTTGATGAAACTGAGATCGAGAATCGCCTGACCGACGCGCAGTCCCCGCACAAATACGCGTCCGAACCAATCAGGAAGATCCGGTTCTACAATGCGAATGACGCCGTTGCAGGCATCGGGCTGCAAATTGAGGCTGGCTTTAAGCAATTGCAGTGTGCTGCCCGCGGCCCAGGCTTGCGGAGAGCACGACACCGGATATTCGATCGGTCGGTAGCTGCCGTCGCGCTCGAATCCGCAGAATAATTCCGGCAAGCGGAAATCCGGCTCGAATTGAGCAACTTCCAACAGGCTGAGCATGATTCTCTGCACGTCGGCCGTCCGCCCGAGACGGCGCAAACCCTCAGCGATGATCGAGTTGTCGTGGGGCCACACCGAGCCATTGTGATAGCTCATCGGATTATAGGCGATGGTGCTCTTCGACAATGTGCGCGCGCCCCAGCCGCAATACAATTCCGGACTCATGATGCGGTCTGCCACCGCATGCGCTTTGTCGTCATCGAGGATACCCGTGAAAAGCAAATGCCCTGGGTTCGAGCTGATTACCGACGCCGGCCTGGCGTCCGCATCGAGAGCCAGAGCCACAAAGCGTTCGGATTCGATCCAGAAATCGCGTTGAAAGCGTTGTTTCAGATCGGCGGCGTTGATGCGCAGCTTGCGCGCCATGCCGTAGTATCCCAGCAGATCCGCGATCCGCGCTATCTCCAACCAGGCAGCATAGATATATCCCTGCACCTCGCACAAGGCGATAGGAGGCGTGCACAAGCTGCCGTCGGCGTGCATCACGGAATCGCCGGAGTCCTTCCAACCCTGGTTTTCCAGCCCCTTTTCGCTCTCGCGAATGTAGGACAGATAGCCTCTCTCATCGAGAGAACTCTCGATGAAGTTGAGTGCGCTTTTCACTTGCGGCCATAACTGGCGGGCGAATTCGAGATCTCCCGACCAATCGACATACTGCGCCAGAACATACAACCAGAGCTGAGTGGCATCAACCGTACCGTAATAAGGCGTGTGCGGAATTTGGCCCGTGCGCGCCAGCTCGCCCAGGCGCAACTCGTGCATTATCTTACCGGGCACCTCAGCGCGATATACATCGGTGGCTTTTCCCTGATAGGCGGCTAGCACTTCCAAACATTCGCGCGCCAGATCCGGCAAGAAAGGCATGATTTGCCAAGCAGTAATCGCGCTATCCCGTCCGAACACGGCGCAATACCAGGGAATACCCGCGGATAATCCCTGTCCGCGCGGGGTCGGTTGCCGGAGAATATACAGATCTCGATAAGCGCGATCGATCGCCAGATCAAAAACTTGATGCTCCGTTTTGATGCGCGTCGCTCGGTTTTGCCAGTCTTTGTATTTTTGATCAGCGGTGCGTCGCGCTTCGAGATAGCCGAGTTTTCTCACTTCGCCTGTAGTGCGTCCGTCCCAGCGCGTAGTGATGCAGGTTTGAAATTCGCGACTGCCGCGCGCCGGCAGCACCATGCGCAATACCACCTCTCCTTCGGTTATGGCATCAGGCGTGACGCCGAAAAATTCGATCACCGTCTCCAGCAGGGAATTGTCCAATCCCCTGTAGGCAAGGAACAGGCTGCGCCCATTCTTCCCGGGTACGGGCAGCATGCGTTTGCCCCGCTCGGGCACGTTCAAACCACGAACTTCGAACATGTCCGCGAAGTCCGATTGGTATCGAAACTTGAGGGTGATTTCCAGTGGCTGGTTGTGAAAGTTCTGCAGAAGCACGCGCTCCCACAATGCATCACCAAGCACGACATCGCGCTGCGCCATCAAGGTTTGCTGCGGCACCAGATCAGTTTGCGGGTTGGTGTACAAGAACGTGCCGGCATAGCCTTCCAACACGGAGCTGGAAAGAAGTGAGAGCGGAATATCATCGAGCGTCATTTCCCATTCACTGAGATGGCGGGTGTCATAGCGATAATAGCCATAGCCGAGCGTATTGCACCCCGGTATATTGGCCGTCTGATCCATCACCAGAAAATGGCTGCCGTGTTTAAGAACGAGTCGCGGGTGAGCGGCATCCGTGAGGACGAACTGCGTGCCCTGACACAGCGCTCTCGTGTCTATCGTGTAATCAGGCTGAACCAGTGCGTTGAAATCTTCGGTGGATTCCGAAGAACTAGCGGAAACTGGAACACCCGGTGGGACCTGTGTCTCACCCATACTAACCCTCGATTACGCAGCTAGAATGTCAAACTGGCATTTTAGCGCCGCAGTATATGCACTGTTCAATGATGAATTTAGCACAGTGATGTTCCTCATCTGTAGAGCTATATTGCATACGTTTATCCATTTAATGCCAGAGCTTGGGCAACACACGCCACACAGCTCAACTGAGCATATGCGTAAGCAACAATAAACCAGGGCAACCCCGCAGAAACTGCGGGAAACCCATAGGTCATACGCGAAACAAAGCATAGAATCTGGCAGTCCAAACGGCTATGCGTCAACGCTGACTCACACGGAGGAAGCATGCACATAGTCTCGTACCGCGGTCCCGGTAAGGCAGGCGGCGTATCCGCCGCGCTTGCCCGCGCTTGGGAATGCAATTTTAATAACGGCGGTTTGTGGTGGCATTTAACTGATAATACGTTGGAAGTGAGCTCTAGCCCGCACACTCCTGCCATCCATATAGCTGATCTGCCGACAGAAGTGATTGAAGGCCACTATCGTTATTGCAACGATTTTCTGTGGCCGATTATGCACGATCTGCCTCAATATGCTCGCTATATCTCAGAGGATCGCGCCTCCTACAACACATTCAACCAACAGGTTGGCTGGTGCCTGGCGCGCGCGCAATCGCATGGCATGCCGCACGAATTCTTCGTGCAGGACTATCAGCTTTCATTGCTGCCGAGATTCCTCAAGAAAACCGGATATCGCACAGTCGCTTTCTGGCACATTCCGTGGCCAAAACATGTCGACGACATGTTTGCCGCCGCTATCGAAGACGTCGCGATCGGTCTTTTGAGTACGGACGCAATTGGCTTCCACACACAAGAGTACGCGGACAACTTCGCGCGCTTCGTACAGCAGCGTCTGCCTGAGTTCAACTGCAGTGCCGATGGTATGACCATATGGTCGGGCGACAAATCCGCCTACGCTGAGCTGGCGCAACGCGTCGAACCGGGCAGATATGCACCGTTGCGCCAGCGAGCGACTGGACACACGACTAAGCTCGTGGTGGCGCCGCTTGGGATCGATTTTGACAATTGGGCCCGCCTGGCCGCCGACCAGCGCAATACTCTCTGGCATCCGGCGCTTATGCGGACGCCGTTCGTACTCTCGGTGGACCGCGCCGATTATACGAAGGGCGTCACCGACCGCATTCGATCCATTGATGCATTTTTCGAGCGGCATCCGGAATGGCGCGAGCGCATCGTCTTTGCCCAGATTTGCGGCAAAACCAGACCAGGACTACAGTCATTCGACGAATACTGGAAAGAATGCCAACAGCTGTATGCACACCTGCAAGAGCGCTGGGCTACTGAAAGTTGGCAGCCATTGGTCTGGCTGGAGACATCGTTCTCGCCGGCGGATTTGGCGCATGCCTACCGAACCGCGGCCGCCATGCTCATATCTGCGGTGCGCGACGGTCTGAACCTGACGGCAAAAGAGTACATCGCCTGTCAGGGCGAAAGACCAGGCGTGCTGGCCTTGTCATCCGGAACGGGCGCCTGGAACGAGTTGAGCGAGCATACGGTGGCGCTGCAACCTCGCGACGCCAATCAGATGTCCGAGGCTATTTTCCAGGCTCTTTCGATGGATGCCCATGAACGTGCATGGCGCATGGCCATGCTCAAGGACGCTGTGCGCAGCAATTCGCTGAATCGTTGGTGGTTCACGTTTTCCACCCTGGCTGGAGCAACCCAGAGAAGCGGCGGCTATCTGCCTGCGCAAATCAGCTACCAGTCCGCACTATCGCCGCAGAACATGGCGCAGAGGAGAGTGATCTAGTTGAAGCGACAGGTCATAGCGATTTTAGGCGTAGTGCTGGCAGTCTCATGCTGCCAGCCAGCCTCTTTCGCCAAAGATTCAAATTCGACGGACACATCTGGGCCAACCGCGCCGAGCAGCGCCGAGTGGCAAAAGGTCGGAGATAAATTCGGACAAGCCGGTGCGCAGTTGCTGAAAACATCAGTCCAGTGGCTTGAGTACTTCCTGCAGAAGACTCATCAGGAAATGGATAACGGCATGAACGGACTGCAGCACTTTCTAGGACAACCGAAATAGGATGAGGCAGCATGCCTGCCATCCCACTGTAATGAACGTAATAGGCCGGCGCGATGCGCCGCCCTATGATTTGGCTTTTTCCTTGCGCAAGCGCTCTTTTTCTTTTTGCTTGGCGCGCTTTTCGGCAAGTTTCGCCTCGCGTTCAGCAGCTTCGCGCGCGCATTCGGCCGCCTCGCGCTCTTCTTGAAGCTTCTGTTGATAATAATCATATCCGCCGTCAAATACGCGCAAGTTGCCGTCCTTTATCTCGACAATCTTGGTGGCAACTCGCGCAATAAAATAGCGATCGTGAGAAACGATCACGGCGGCACCTTCGTATTCTCGCAATGCTTCTTCGAGCATTTCCTTGGCCGGAATATCGAGGTGGTTGGTGGGTTCATCGAGCAATAAAAAATTCGCCGAGCGGAGCAGCAGTTTTGCAAGAGCCAAACGTGCCTTCTCACCGCCGCTGAGGACGCCGACTTTTTTGAAGACGGTATCGCCGCTGAAAAGAAAACGTCCCAACAAGCCGCGTATTTCCGCGTCTTTCCAACCGTGGACTTCATCGGCGATGGTTTCGAGCACGCTCTTCTCGAGGTCCAGGGCTTCGGCCTGATTCTGCTCGAAGTAAGCAGGAACGATGTTATGTTCACCAAGCAACGCTTCACCGCTCAAAGGCTGCTCGCTGCCGGCGAGCAAACGCAAGAGGGTCGATTTTCCGCTGCCGTTAGGTCCCAAAAGCGCGATTCTATCGCCACGCTCAATGAGAGCGGTGGCATCCATGAAGATGATATTGTCGTCGTAGGCGTGCATGACGTTTTTTATTCGCGCCACTTCGCGCCCGCTGCGTTTGCAGGGAGGAAACTCGAACTTCAGCGTACGGATTTCCGAATCGGGCTCGTCAACGAGATCCATCTTCTCCAGCATGTGCTCGCGGCTTTTCGCTTGTGTGCTGCGAGTGGCGCTTGCCCGAAACCGCTCGATAAACTGCTCTTGCTTCTCAATTTCACGCTGCTGTCTTTCGAAGGCCGCCTGCTGGGCTTCTCGATTAATTTCTTTGGCGATAACATATGCGGAATAATTACCGAGATACTCGCTGGCTTTTCCACGCTCCAACTCGACAATCTTTGTGCACAAGCGATCGAGAAACATGCGGTCATGCGAAACGATGATCATCGGACAGGATAATGTCTTGAGATAAGTCTCAAACCACTCGATCGTTTGCAAGTCGATGTGGTTGGTGGGCTCGTCGAGCAAGATAAGATCCGGTTGCTGCAGCATCAATTTGCCGAAAGCCATCCGCATCTGCCAGCCGCCGCTGAACGTGCTGACCAGACGATCGCCATCGGCAGGAGCGAACCCGATGGTAGGCAGCAGGGTGTCGATTTTACGATCGGTATCGTAGCCTCCATGCGCTTCGAACTCTCGCTGCAAACGGTCGAGCTTCTTAAGTAGCCGGTCGAGTTGATCGGCTCCGGCTGTTTCCAGCGCGACTTGGGTGGCATGCAACTGTTCGTAAATGCGATTGACGTCCACGAAGGCGCGCCTGAGCTCATCATGCACCGTATTGTCGGGATGCACGTCGAACTCCTGAGTCAAATGCGCAATGCGCAGCCCCGGGCTGCGCACAATTTGACCGGCGGTGGCCTCTACTTCGCCCATGATTATGCGGAAAAGCGTGCTCTTGCCGGCGCCGTTGGCGCCGACCAGCCCCAGACGATCGCCCGGCAACAACTCGAAGCTGACGTCGGCGAGCGGCTCGCCGTGCGGGAATACCTTATTGATGTTCTGGAGCTGAAGCATTGGATTGCGTCAAAAGCGGGCTAAAGCCCGCCGGTAAAAGGAGCGGGGCCGGCAATTATTGTGGCATAAGAGGGTCGCAGTTCACAAGGTAACGCTTCTCAAAATGAAGCCAAGGCAAAAGCGGCGTCAGCAACACTGACGCCGCTTGTCCGTCCCCCAAGGAACTTACATCGGGTTGGCTGGACCGGCAGCAACCTGCCTGTCATGCAACTCACGTGTAAGTATGAAGTTCATATTGTCTATCTGTTTAGCCAGTACCTGAACGTCGGCAGAACGCGCTCCCGTATCCGCAACAACGGAATCTTGCAGATCGACGAGCTGGCTATATTGAGAGAGCATGTGATTGCGCTCGTCGTCAGTGAAGCGCTCAGAAGCAATCGCTGCGTCGATTGTTGTCTTGAGTTTTGCAAGTTTGTCGTGGGTTGCGGGGGCGACGAAGGCGATCGTGCCGCTAACGCGCTCAATGATTTTGCCATATACATGATTCAAGTCTCTCAGTGAAGCTTCTAACTCAGTTCCGGTGAGTGTGCCGCCGGTAGCACGAGATGAGGCATAAATGTCCGATGCGGTGTTCACTGCAGCAAGCAGTTGCTCCGCTTCCGACGGCGTCAGGTTTCCTGCAGCCAGGTCGTACTGGATATGGCGCTGCAGGAATGCTCTACGCAATTCGAAGTTGGGCATGTACTCATTGAAGTCGGTGTTGTTCAACAGCTCCGTAAGTCTTTGATCAACCATGTGGTATTTACGCATGAGGTTGTTCCCGGCACCGGGTGTCAGTCCGCTGCCGCCCATTTTGAAATCTGCTTCCTGCCGTTGAACGTCATCGAGCATTTCCTGGATCTGGTCCATTTCAAAGTTGGTCAGCTTGCCTGTGAGGATGCCGCTAATCATGCGGTTGTTGATCTGCAATTTCAGGTTATCCACCGGTGCTTCTACCGACGGATACGGTGATAGCCGTGTCTTCACGTCCGTGTTTACGCTGGTGTAGACGTCCTGCTTCTCCATCACTTTCGTGGCCGGTACCTGTACTGCTACCTCGGCACCGGCAGGCACCGATTGGGGAAGTATCTGTGCGGTGATAGCCACAGATGCGGCTAGGCACAGCCTGCCGATATGGGCTGATTTAGACCGAATCATAAATACTCCTCCGCGTGGCTCTTCCTTTTCCAGCGCCGACTGACGGCCGAGGTTGAGCGCGGGTTTCCTAAAAAATCTTAAAAAAAAAAGGGAACACAGTGGGCACTAATTCGTCCCAATAACGACTGCACTCATGTGCGTTAAATGAGCCCCTCAGGAGGCGATCGCCTTGCAGCTTACAGATGAGATTATCGAGCAGCTTATTCAAGCGAGCGGATTCAAAAGAGACGGCTCCATGCAATTGATTATGGTGATCAAATGCATTGCGGTAAATCCGGAGACACCGGTGCATGTGCTCGATGCACTTGCCTATCACACACTGGCTGATGTTCTTGAACGAGTAGCAGAAAACAAGAATACGCCACCGGAAGTTTTGGCGAAGCTGGCTCAACATAATTGTCCAAGCGTGCGGGCGGCCGTTGCCGACAACCCCAACGTGCCTGAGCAAGTGCTCTGGCTTTTGGTGGGCGACGAATCTGTCGATGTGCGGTATCAGCTAGCGGAAAATTGCAATTTACCGCACGTGATTATTGAAACTTTGACCAAAGACGACAACGCATACGTGGCTTACCGAGCCATTATGTCACTGAAGCGGCTGCAAAGCCGGGGAGTCACGGGTCGCATTCGCAGATGGTCCGGCGGCGCGGGCAAAGCCGCCAACGGTTAGCGAGCGAGCCTCGTACTCAATAAAGAGGACGGCTTACCAGCCGTCCTCTTTGTGCTCGGTCAGGCAGAGCGGGCTTTCGCCCGCCGCTACCATTATGAGTCCGTCACTTACGGCTGCGGATTCTTCTGCGGCACTCCCGAGACCAGGAAGTTGTTGATGAGGTCGGTAACCTCACCTAGAACCGCGGTGATCTCGCGGTGTCCCTCCCAGCCTTCGTCGATGGCGTTGCGCCGTCCACAATCCTCGACTTTCATTGCCAGTTTGTACAGCGGCAACACCGTCATCACGCCGGCTAAACCTTTGAGGTCGTGCGCGACTTGAGCGACAGCCATGCCATTGTGCTGCTCGAGTTCGAACTTGATCTTGCTTGCCAGGTTTTGCGCCTCGTGCAAGAACAGCTCGAGTACCGGACGCAGCGACTCCTGGGTGTGCAGCTCGGAAAGCAGCTCGAGATTCATCGGCTCGATCTGGCGCTCCAACTCGCCTTGGGTCACCATGTGCGTGCGGTTGGCCAACCAAACGCGGAAGAGCGACATCAGTTGATCGTGATCCACCGGTTTGGCGATGTAGTCCGAGGATCCGGCGTCAAGGCACTTCTCCCTATCACCCTGCATGGCTTTCGCCGTGAGAGCGATAATCGGCAGATGCTTGAACTCTGGGAAGTCGCGGATTGCCCGCGTCGTCTCATAGCCGTCCATCTCGGGCATCATTACGTCCATAAGGACGAGATCGATATCCGGATTGTCGATGATCATTTCGATGCCGCGTTTGCCGTTTTCGGCCGAGATCACGTTGATCTTGTACCGTTCGAGCAAGCTTCGCAGTGCCATGATGTTGCGCGAGTCGTCGTCGACAATCAGCACTTTCTTACCGGCGAGCAGTGGATCTCTCAGTCTGAAGCCCTCGATCAACCGACGCCTGCTCTCAGACATATTGATCTGCTTGCGATGCAGGTAGAACGCCGTCTCAGCCAGCAGGCGCTCGGAAGAACGAATGTCCTTCATGATCACCGTCTGTACCTTGCGCTTCAAGTGGCGCTGTTGCTCATCGGTAAGATCTCTGCCGGTATAAGCGATAATCGGCAGATCCTCGAGGTGCATCTCGTCGCGAACCTTATCGACCAGATCGCCACCGTCCATATCGGGCAGTCCGAGGTCGGCAATCATGCAATCCACCGGGACTTCCTTTAAGGCAGTCAAGGCTTCAGCTGCGGTTCTCACACCCCAGACCTTCACGTCACCATTGCCGATGATCGTAGCTATGCTGCGCTGTTGCGCATCATTGTCTTCCACGACCAGCAAGTTCTTCACCGGCCGATCGACAAAGTCCTTGATGTGATTCATGACGATATCGACGACGTCCGGAGTGCTGGTTGCATCGATGCAACCGATGGCTCCTAAGGTCAATGCCTGCTGACGATCATCAGTCGTACCGACAATCGTCACCGGGATGTGCGCGATCGCGGGATCATGCTTGAAGCGATCGAGCAAGCTCCAGCCATTTACGCCTTTCAAGCGCGCGTTGAGAATGATGGCCGCCGGTTTGTACTTGCGGGCAAGCACGACACCGACGTCACCACGCAGCGCTACCAGTACTTTGAAGCCGTGCGCACGGCCGGCTGCCACCAGGGTAGTGGCTATGCGCTCGTCATTTTCAATGAGGAGCAGCAGGCGGTCGCCTTGTTTCAAATTGTCGCGGTCGTCGGCGACGATGCCGCTGGTTTGCACCTGCTCTTGCGATTGCGTTTGCTCGTAAGCAGCCGCACTGCCGGTGGCGGTTGCAGCTTCGGCGCTGGCAACGTTGAATTCGCCCTTGATTGGCGTTGATTTGGAACGAGCCGGGATTTGGGGCAAGTACAGCGTAAAGGTACTGCCGACGTTCGGCGCGCTGGTTACCGTGATTTCGCCGCCGAGGAGGTTGGCGATTTCGCGGCTGATCGACAGACCGAGTCCGGTGCCTCCATACTTGCGGCTGGTGGTGCCATCCGCCTGTTGGAACGCCTCGAAGATGATCCGCTGTTTCTCCACCGGCACGCCGATACCCGTGTCGGACACCGAGAAGGCGACCACCCGTTCGGCCCGGTTGAGCGACTGGTTGTCGGCGCTCCATCCTTTATGCGCTGCGAATACCTTGAGTTCGACGCGTCCGCGGTGGGTGAACTTGAAGGAGTTGGACAACAGGTTCTTGAGCACCTGCTGCAAACGCTTCGAGTCGGTGCGGACGGATCGCGGCAAGTCCTCGTCGAAGACGATGTCGAATTCCAGCGACTTGTCGTATGCCACCTGGCGGAAAGAGCGCTCCATGTTGTTGTGCAACTCGAGCATCTCCACTTCTTCCACGTCGATTGCCATCGTACCGGATTCGATCTTGGACAGGTCGAGAATGTCGCTGATCAAAGCGAGCAGATCGGTGCCTGCCGAGTGAATCGTGTTGGCAAACTCGACTTGCTGTGGTGCCAAGTTGCCGTCCGGGTTTTCAGCCAGCAGTTGCGACAAGATGAGCAAGCTGTTGAGTGGCGTGCGCAGCTCGTGCGACATGTTGGCGAGAAACTCGGATTTATACTTGGATGTAAGAGCGAGCTGATTGGCTTTCTCTTCCAGAGCCTGTTTTGCCAGTTCGACCTCGTGGTTCTTGAGTTCGACCTCTGACTTCTGTTGAGCAAGCAGCTTCGCCTTTTCTTCCAGCTCTTCGTTGGTGTGACGCAGCGCTTCTTGCTGTTCCTTGAGCAATTCTTCGGATGCTTTGAGTGAAGCAGCCTGCTCTTTCAGCCTCTGGTTTGTATCCTTCAGTTCTTCCTGCTGCTTCTGCAGTTCTTCCGTCAGTGACTGAGACTGAGCCAGCAGGGCTTCTGTTCTCATGTTGGCAGCGATTGTGTTCAACACGATACCGATCGACTCTGTGAGCTGATCGAGGAACTGCATGTGAATTTCGCTGAACTTATTGAAGGAAGCCAGTTCGATCACCGCCTTCACCTGTCCTTCGAAAATCACAGGCAGAACGATAATGTTGGCGGGCGGTGATTCACCCAGACCGCTGCTGATGTGTATGTAGTCCGTCGGCACGTGGCTGACGAGAATCCGCTCTTTCTCCAGAGCGCACTCACCGATCAAGCCTTCGCCGAATCTGAACGTGTTGGCGATGCTCTTCCGCTCGCGATAAGCGTACGAACCGAGTAACTTGAGGATCGGCACGCTGTTCTCATCGATATCGGAATAATAGAACACGCCGTGCTGCGCATTAACTAGCGGCGCCAGCTCCGACAAGATCAGTTTGGCGACTGCCAGCAAGTCTCTGTGTCCTTGCAGCATGCCTGTAAACTTGGCGATGTTGGTCTTCAGCCAGTCTTGCTCGGTGTTCTTTTGTGTTGTGTCCTTCAGGTTGCGAATCATCTCGTTGATATTATCTTTGAGCTTCGCAACCTCGCCTTGCGCTTCGACTGTGATGTAGCGTGTGAGGTCACCCTGTGTCACCGCTGTCGCCACATCTGCAATCGCGCGTACTTGTGCTGTCAGGTTGGCGGCGAGCTGGTTGACGTTGTCCGTCAAGTCTCTCCATGTACCTGCGGCACCGGGCACCTTCGCTTGACCGCCCAGCTTACCTTCGACACCCACTTCGCGGGCGACTGTGGTCACCTGGTCGGCGAATATATCGAGCGTGTCGATCATGCTGTTGATTGTGTCTGCCAGTTCGGCGATTTCGCCTTTTGCTTCCACCGACAGTTTGCGCTTCAAGTCGCCGTTTGCCACCGCGGTGACAACGCGAGCGATACCACGGACTTGCGATGTGAGGTTGTTCGCCATGATGTTGACGTTGTCCGTGAGGTCTTTCCAGACACCACCGACTCCCTTCACTTCTGCTTGTCCGCCCAGCTTACCTTCGGTTCCTACATCGCGGGCGACGCGTGTCACTTCCGCGGCAAACGATGATAGCTGGTCGACCATTGTGTTGATTGTGTTCTTCAGCTCTAAGATCTCGCCGCGCACGTCGACTGTGATCTTCTTGGACAGGTCGCCGTTCGCCACCGCGGTTGTCACTTCCGCGATGCTGCGTACTTGAGCTGTCAGATTTGATGCCATCAGGTTCACTGAGTCTGTCAGACCCTTCCATGTACCTGCGACACCACGCACGTCTGCTTGTCCGCCCAGCTTACCTTCTGTTCCCACCTCGCGTGCCACACGGGTCACCTCGGCGGCGAACGATGATAGCTGGTCTACCATGACGTTGATTGTGTTCTTCAGCTCCAGGATCTCGCCGCGTACGTCCACGGTGATCTTCTTCGTCAGGTCGCCGCGGGCGACGGCTGTCGTCACTTCCGCGATGTTGCGTACTTGCGCTGTCAGGTTGGATGCCATCAGGTTCACGGAATCCGTCAGGTCTTTCCATGTACCGGCGACGCCCTTCACCTCGGCTTGACCGCCGAGCTTACCTTCGGTTCCTACCTCACGAGCAACCCGTGTGACTTCTGCAGCGAATGAACGCAGCTGGTCCACCATGGTGTTGACTGTGTTCTTCAGCTCCAAGATCTCGCCTTTGACGTCGACGGTGATCTTCTTGGTCAGGTCGCCGTTCGCCACCGCAGTTGTAACTTCCGCGATGTTGCGCACTTGAGCTGTGAGGTTGGACGCCATCATGTTGACGGAGTCCGTCAAGTCTTTCCACGTGCCGCCGACGCCCTTCACGTCTGCTTGTCCGCCCAGCTTACCTTCGGTTCCTACCTCACGAGCGACCCGTGTCACTTCCGAAGCGAACGAACGCAGCTGGTCAACCATTGTGTTGATGGTGTTCTTCAGCTCGAGAATTTCGCCTTTGACGTCGACGTCGATCTTCTTCGATAGGTCGCCGTTTGCCACCGCAGTTGTTACTTCCGCGATGTTGCGTACTTGAGCCGTCAGGTTGGCAGCCATCATGTTGACGTTGTCTGTGAGATCCTTCCAGGCGCCGGTGACACCACGCACATCTGCCTGTCCACCGAGCTTCCCTTCAGTTCCCACCTCACGTGCAACCCGCGTCACTTCCGATGCAAACGAACGCAGCTGGTCGACCATCGTGTTGATTGTGTTCTTCAACTCGAGGATTTCGCCCTTCACGTCCACCGTGATCTTCTTCGACAGGTCGCCGTTGGCCACCGCGGTTGTTACTTCCGCGATGTTACGCACTTGCGCCGTCAGGTTGGATGCCATCAGGTTCACAGAGTCTGTGAGATCCTTCCAGGTACCGCCCACTCCCTTCACTTCCGCTTGTCCGCCCAGCTTTCCTTCTGTTCCGACTTCGCGTGCGACCCGTGTCACTTCAGCTGCGAATGTAGCGAGCTGGTCAACCATGGTGTTGATTGTGTTCTTCAGCTCGAGGATTTCGCCCTTCACGTCCACCGTGATCTTCTTGGACAGATCGCCGTTTGCCACCGCGGTGGTTACATCCGCGATGTTACGCACTTGAGCTGTCAGGTTGGATGCCATCAAGTTGACGTTGTCCGTCAGACCACGCCACACACCGCCGACGCCCTTCACGTCTGCTTGTCCGCCCAACTTACCTTCGGTACCTACTTCACGTGCGACCCGTGTCACTTCTGCGGCGAACGATGATAGTTGATCCACCATCGTGTTGATTGTTTTCTTCAGGTCGAGGATTTCGCCTTTCACTTCCACGGTGATCTTCTTAGATAGATCGCCGTTGGCGACTGCTGTCGTCACGTCTGCAATGTTGCGCACTTGAGCTGTCAGGTTCGATGCCATCAGGTTCACCGAATCCGTCAGCGACTTCCATGCGCCTGTCACTCCAGGCACATCGGCTTGTCCGCCCAACTTACCTTCGGTTCCTACCTCACGTGCAACCCGTGTCACTTCTGCGGCGAACGATCCAAGCTGGTCGACCATCGTGTTGATGGTTTTCTTCAGCTCGAGGATTTCGCCTTTGACGTCGACGGTGATCTTCTTCGAGAGGTCGCCCTTCGCGACGGCGGTCGTCACCTCGGCGATGTTGCGGACTTGTGCCGTCAGGTTGGCAGCCATCAGGTTGACTGAGTCTGTCAGATCTCTCCAGGCGCCTGTGACGCCCTTCACTTGCGCCTGACCGCCCAGTTTTCCTTCAGTTCCTACCTCACGAGCAACCCGTGTAACTTCAGATGCGAATGAACCGAGCTGGTCCACCATCTCGTTGATTGTATTCTTCAGCTCGAGAATCTCGCCTTTCACATCGATGGTGATCTTGCGAGAGAAGTCGCCGTTCGCCACGGCTGTCGTAACCTGCGCGATGTTGCGTACCTGCGCTGTCAGGTTGGCAGCCATCATGTTGACGTTGTCGGTCAAGTCCTTCCAGGCGCCGGTGACACCACGCACATCCGCCTGACCGCCCAACTTACCTTCGGTACCTACTTCCCGGGCAACCCGTGTAACTTCGGCGGCGAATGAACGGAGCTGGTCCACCATTGTGTTAATCGTGTTCTTCAGCTCGAGGATCTCGCCTTTCACGTCCACCGTGATCTTCTTGGACAAGTCGCCGTTCGCCACGGCGGTTGTCACTTCGGCGATGTTACGCACCTGAGCTGTCAGGTTGGCAGCCATCAAGTTGACGTTGTCGGTCAAGTCTTTCCATGTACCCGCCACGCCTTTGACTTCGGCCTGACCGCCCAACTTACCTTCAGTTCCCACCTCACGAGCCACACGAGTCACCTCGGTAGCGAATGAAGACAACTGTTCCACAAGCTTGTTGACGGTGTTGGCTACGCGAAGGAATTCCCCTTTAATCGGGCGTCCTTCGATTTCCAGCGCCATGGTTTGCGACAAGTCGCCTTTCGCCACGGCGCCGATCACGCGCGCGACTTCTGTCGTCGGGTGCACGAGGTCGGTAATCATGCTGTTGACCGATTCGATGCAGACTTCCCACGAGCCGGCGGCAGCGCCAATCGATGCGCGCTGGTTAATTCGTCCGTCGCGACCTACGGCTCGGCTGACGCGTTCAAACTCTTTCGCCATCCTGTCGTTGAGGTCAATGACATCGTTGAGAATATCGGCGATCTCACCGGCCGAGCCGGTTTGGTCTTCCGGCATCCGCACCGAAAAGTCGCCCTTTCTTACGGCGCGCAATACGCGCAGAAGGCTGCGCGTGTCGAACATCTCCTGACGAGTGTCTGAATGCTCGACGCGAGCGCCGCGCTTGCCGTCAGTTGTCGTCGCAGGGTTGCCGCCGGAGGGTGGCTTCTCAAGCAAGGCTGAGGCTGGCTTGCCATTAGTGCCTTTTTTGGGGGTTGAAGAAGCGGTTTTTTTCATGTTGCGATTCCTAGGATAATAAGCACGAAAAAACGAAGGCTTTCGATGAAGCCTTCTGCGAACGGGGGCGGGAGAAGTTCCGCCCGATTGCCATGAGCTGGTGCACCAGTTGAGCTCTCATCAACCGCCGTCGCGGCTGCAATCTATATATTCAAAGAGTACCCATATGTTGGCCACGGCAATGCCGAACTCTTATAAGGGAAGACCATATTGTATTGTAACGGAAGCGCAATATAGCCGGGGACGTCTTCCGGGATCGCCGTTTCGGGAACAGCCATATTGTCGTATGGCTGAGGATTTTCGTGACGGCACGGCAATGGTGAGCTCGGCATTTGGTACCGCTAATGGTGGCACAGCAATTGCTGCACCGCCGGCAGAGGCAAAGGGTAGCACCGCCGGTAGAGCCACACCGCCGGTAGAGCCGCACCACGGGCGAAACTAACACCGCCGGTAGAGCTAGCGCTGCGCGTAGGACTATAACTCATCTTTAGGAGCGGCTCGCGCCGGATCCTGAACGTCTCATATTACAATGTAGGTTTTTAATTACTCGGCGATTTCCGGCGTCGCGAATATTTCGCCGCCGCAGCGGAGCTTTCAATCGGAAGCTGAGTGCCGGCATCGTGAAGGTCTGCTAGTCGCGCCTCAGCTTCATCATGCCCTTTGGCTGCGGCTCGGCAATACCATTCCGCAGCCAGCCCTATGTCTTGCGGCACCCCCCTACCGCATGCGTACATCTCGCCAAGATTAAATTGGGCCGTTGTCGAACCCTGTCCCGCCGCCGACTCATACCAACGAGCTGCCTCTTGGGGGTCAGGTTGAGTGCCCTTACCGATCAAGCACAGCTTCGCCATCGTCAGCTGAGCCTCGATATGTCCAGCCTCGGCGGCTTTCCGGTATTGCGCGGCCGCCAGTCGCACATTTTGCACGATGCCGACGCCATTTTCATACCTCTGGGCCAACTCATACTGCGCCTCCATGTCGCCTGCACTGGCGGCATGCTGCAACTCTTCAAGGGTACGTTCACGGGGCATAATGCATACCAGGAAGGTTTCTGACGACCGTGCAACAGACAAGAACAGGGATAAAACTTCGAGCCTGGCCCACACCTCAAGACTACAACGAGGCGGTCCAAAATCTGCACATTAATGTGCAGGATGCCGAACTGAAAACAGGTTCGGTGGAAACTAGCCCGCTCGGACTGCCGCGCCCGATCACGGGCGCATTCGCATCGGTATATAAAGTCATAGCCGGAGGCCGTAATTTTGCATTGCGTTGTTTCTTGCGTGACATACCGGACACCCAATGGCGTTATGGGCGCATCGCCGATTTTCTGAAACAGAATCCGCTGCCGTATACAGTCAAATTCGAGTTTGAGTTTTACGGCATCCAAATCAATGGACGCTGGCATCCTATCCTAAAAATGGATTGGGTCGACGGACAAACGTTGGACAATTACATACGCGATAAGATGCTCTCCGCTGGAAAACTCGACGCAACGCTTGCCGAATCATTCAAAGCGATGTGCCTGGACTTGAACAAAGCCGGCATCGCCCACGCCGATCTGCAACACGGCAACATTATGGTGCGCGACGGCGCGCTTTACCTCGTCGACTATGACGGCATGTTCGTCCCGCACATCAATGCGCCCCACAGCAATGAACTTGGGCATCGAAATTATCAACATCCAAAACGAAGCTCGCGCGACTTCGGTGCCTACCTCGACAACTTTTCGGCGTGGGTGATCTACACATCGTTGAAAGCCTTGTCTCTTGATCCCTCATTATTCGATAAGCTGGGGGCGTGCGAGGATTGCTTGCTGTTTCGCCGCGAAGACTTCGATAACCCATTGCGATCGTGCGCTTTCGCAGCCCTGGAAAACCACGAGCAAGAAGAATTGCGCAACCTGGCGCGCTTCATTCGCTGGCAGTTAACAATGCCTGTCGAGAAAGTTCCGGGACTGGAGGCGGAGCCGAAAACACCAGACTCGTTGCCGACGTTGGAGAAGGATATTCCGCAGGATCGCCGCGAAAGCGGGCTGCCCGGTGGGGGCGGATTGCGGCTTGCTTCGCAAGTACGCACTGCTGCCTCGCCCGCCGCTACCGAAGGCGGCGGCACTACCAAAGGCGGCGCCGACCCGTGGGAACAAGACGGCGATTACAAACAGTATTTATCTGAAACGCAATACGAACACGACACCTCACACCGAACCCACGCCCCCAGTCACGTGCCGCAGGCCGAAGCAGCAAAGACGTGCGTAATTCCTGCCGCATTGTTCAAGCATCCACCGCGCGCCGTCGAACTCAATCCTTCGTGCGGTCGCTGGAACCCCTTGTCTCTTACGAAGATCTCCATCTACGTCTTCCTGATTATGTTTTGCCTGCTGAGCCTGATCTTTCCAGCTCCGCGATCAAGTCACATTTCAATCCTGCCGGCACCCTTTTGTTTCTCTGCGCTTGGATTGGGTCTGAGCTTGATCGTGATCTGGTGGCACGCTTTGGATCACCGCAAGTTGATCAGTCGGGGCACCGCGGTTAAGGGTAAGATCGTTTCAAAAGAGGTGACACACTGGGCGGAAACAGTAACGCAAGGCAAGAGAGCCGTTATCCAAATGCGCCACAAGTGCGCAGTCACTTACGAGTATCCACAGTCAGTCGATGGACACATCGAAACAATGACTGCAACAGTCGAGTTGCCGGACGAACAATTCCGCATGCTGGACGAGAATGAGGAAGTAGTGATCGTTCATGACGCCGATGGAAACTCTGTGATCTACAAACTGAGCTACTACCACGCTATCTGAGGCGAGCCGATTGTGCAAAAGTACAAAAGCGAGCTGAAGATCAAAGCGTGGCCGACGCCGCAAGATTACAATGAAGCCGTACAGAATCTGCATTTGAACGTTCGCGATCCCGAGCTTCAGCGCGGGAAAGTTTCCCTCGGCGCGCTCGGTCTTCCGCAGCCGATCACCGGCGCATTCGCTTCGGTCTATCGCGTTCATTGCAATGGCCGCGATTGGGCATTGCGTTGCTTCCTGCGCGACATTCCCGATTCTAAAATGCGCTATGAAAAAATTTCGCAGTTCGTCCAAAACGACCAACTGTCATACACGGTCGGATTCGATTTTCAGACTGAAGGCATGCGGATAGGCAACAATTGGTTTCCTGCGCTCAAGATGGAATGGGTAGAAGGCGAAACTCTAGACAATTACTTGCGGCGCACCAAACACTCCATTCCAACGGACCTCGCCGAGCGTTTTAAAACAATGTGTTTAGACCTTTCGAAGGCCGGAATTGCGCACGGCGATTTTCAACACGGCAATATCATCGTCAAGAAGAACGACCTCTATCTGGTCGACTATGACGGCATGTTCGTTCCGGCATTGGCTGGCAGTCCGGCAAACGAACTTGGACATCGCAACTATCAACATCCCAAACGCACCGGCAAGAATTTCGACGCCACTCTGGACAATTTTTCAGCCTGGGCGATATATACTTCGTTGCACGCATTGGCAACAGATCCGAAGCTCTACGAACAGTTAGGAGCCGGCGAAGATTGTTTACTCTTTCGTCAGGATGACTACCTGCACCCGCTCAATTCCTGCGCATTCGCTGCATTGGAGAATCATGCTTCCGAGCGCGTGCAATCGCTGGCGAAAATGGTACGCTCCAATTTGAGCCGGGCACCGCATGAGGTGCCACCGCTGGACGCTGACCTTTCGACTCTGCCACCGCTGCCCACACTTGCTGCGGGCACGCCCACGTCGCGCAGCCATCCGCGCATCGTTGTAGACGGCGCTAACACTCCCGAGTGGCTCAAAGACCAACTGCAACATGGCGATGATCTTACATCGCGAGACAGACATAGTAGCTATTACCAGCCCCCGCTTTATGGACAATCAAGAAGCACTGGGAGCAGCAGCGGAAATCCCTATCCGGCTCCAGTCTCTGCCCCGATGCCAATCGAGCCGGAACTCACGAATCCGGCTCCGAGAAAAGTGCACTGCAATCGCCTACACAACGCGCGAGTGTCGCCAATGATCTGGCAGTTCTTGAATTTTCTCAATCCATTTTTGTGGATGTTGGTGGCATCTGGTATTGCATTGGCGAATGATACTGCCTTGCACGACAGGGGCATGCTTGTGAACGGTAAGATTGAATCGGTTGAGTATGTTCATCAAAGCAAGGGTCCGGACGAAAACCTCGTCATGTATTCATATGATGTCGGTTCATCTCACTACAGAGGCAGTCGCTATATGGACATCTCGAAGGGCGCGACCCTCAAACTTGGCGACAACATTAGCGTCACTGTTCTCGAGGACCAACCGACAGTCAACGCGCCGAACTTTTCACCACAAGATGGGAGTCAGGCATCGGAACTCGTATCCATGGCGAACAGCGATCGTGGAACCGTTATCTTTCTAGGCATAATGAATTTTCTGATTGAATGTTTCATTTGGTTCGTACCGCTGAAACACCGAGCAATTGTCAGAAATGGGATCGGAACGCGGGGAAAGATTTGGTTGACGAATGTCGTCACGGGAGCGAAGCAAGAAAAACATTATTCGGTGGAGTACAGCTACACCGATGCAAGTACAGGCAGGGACGTATACACAAAAATGAGCGTGTCGGCAGATCAATATCGCACTGTAAATATCGGGGACGAAGTGACGGTCGTTTACCTGCCTGGTCGCGAGGATAAGAGCGTAATCTACAACTTTAGTTACTACCAGGCTTCACCGTAGTCGCCATGCAGAACACAAAGACTACCGCGAAACTGAAGGCATGGCCAACGCCGCAAGATTATAACGAGGCGATTCAAAACCCGCACCATAACCTGAGCGACCCCGAACTGCAGAGCGGAAAAATCGAAGCGAATAAACTTGGGTTGCCGAAGCCAATCACCGGCGCATTCGCCTCTGTTTACCGAGTACACTGCAAAGACAAAGACTATGCGGTTCGTTGCTTCTTGCGGGACATACCCGATGCGCAATGGCGGTATGAGCGCATTTCGGATTTCGTGCAGCATGACGACCTGACATACACTGTCGGATTCGAATTTCAACCGGGCGGCATCAAGGTCGCTGGATTACCATATCCGGTCCTAAAAATGGAATGGGTGCCTGGTGAAACACTGGACAACTATCTGCGCCACCACCACGAAAAACTCGATCCAACCTTGCCAGAAACGTTCAAAAAGATGTGCCTGGATCTCAACGCCGCCGGAATCGCGCACGGTGACTTGCAGCATGGAAACATAATGGTGCGCGACGGACAGCTATTCTTGGTTGACTACGACGGCATGTACGTGCCTTCGATGCAAGGGACGCGCAGCAACGAACTCGGACACAGGAACTACCAGCATCCCCTAAGAAGCGCAGATGATTTCGGCGCCTATCTTGATAATTTTTCGGCTTGGGTAATTTATGCCAGTTTGAGGGCAATAGAGATCGATCCAAGCTTATACGAACGACTTGGAGCTGGCGAAGACTGTTTGCTGTTTCGGCGGGAAGACTTTGAGCAACCTCTGGTTTCTTGTGCGTTCAAGGCGTTGGAAGAACACCACAATCCAGAACTCGCTCAACTTGGGCGCAGCGTCAGAAGTTTGCTCGCCATGCCGCTGCAGGCAATACCGCCACTCGACGCCCTCGAAATAAATACAGAACTGGCGGGGCTAAATTACGACGCACCGTCATCGAGGGACGAACAACGGCGACGCGCGGCAGCCGACTTCCAGCAGATCTCGATCCCAGCACTAAGTCTTAATGCCGAACAAAGCAATCGTGCCAGGATACCGAGAACTTCAGTTGCACCTAAACGAAAAGGTCGGATAAAGATCCCGGCGGCAGCACCCACTACTGTTGCGGCAACTTCCTCTCTGCCATCCGTATCGGGCGCACCGAAATTTTCGTTGGGCAAGATTGAACCAGAACTGCTTGTTCCAGCACCACGATCTGTGCAGCATATCCCCGGAACAAATATTTCCGACGATTTTTTGAATTGGATCGCTCGAGCATTTATTTCAGCCGTCTTCGCTCTGGGATGCTTCGTTTGCTCTATTTGGATCACCAGCGTGCCCCTGTTCATTGGCAGTGCCGTTTTGGTGTGGTTCGCGGTGTACTGTTTCGCAAATGCGACAAAACCAAGTTTTGGAACCACGGACGCCCGGTGGCTCGTGGAGAACGGTGAAATTGCAATCGGACGAATAGATAGCAAGGATATGAGCAACGACCGGGTCTTCTATTCTTTCGTTGATTTTCGCGGACATCGACGTATGGGATACCAAATTATCGACGCCGACCGGTGGGCCTTTTTGAGAATTGGAGATGAAGTTACCGTCCTCTACAACCCCGATCAGTTCGCGAAGCCTCAAAGCGTTCTCTATAAATACTGCCATGTCCGCGCAAACGGATCTCAGTACTTTCTCCTTGCCGCGGCAGGCAAGTCGGTGCCGGTGCAACCACCACAGCTTCCGGCGGCCCGGCCGCCTCTCACCACTACCAGTCTAGCGCCAGATCTCCAAATAGCTCTCGCGGGGCTGCGAGCAGCCGTGAACAGCCTCAAGAGTCCATCAGCACCGATCGAGCAGCCATCATCCGTAAATGTCCAGCCAGCTGCAACGCCCGGGTCCAATATAGCCCCGTTTGCGAAAAATAACGCTCTGGATCTTATCGAACCCAGTCTGTTGAAGCCAATACCGCGTACGGTGGCACCAATTGCTGGTGGGGCCCCACCGATTTTGCTCGTAGCGCCTTTTTTCATATTTGTGTTCCTGCTCCTCATGTCGGCCCAATTGCACTGGCCCTCGCTCCTTGTCCCCAGCATAGTCTTCGTACCGCTGCTGTTCTGTTTATTGCTGGCGGCGGCTCCTTCCGAGGAGGGCGGCGATGCAGCCGTACATAAGCGATTGCTCACATGGGCCACGGCTACACGCGGTTATGTGGTTGGCATAAATAGGATCACATCGGGTGATACGCGCATTGAGTACATCTTTGACGACGACCACGGCAATCGCCATCTGAGCACAATGGTCGGATCGCTCAAGGCGGATGACGCTTTCGTCGGACAAGAACTCACGGTTCTCTACGATCCGCAGACTCACGGAAGCATGATCTATAAATACTGCCGGCATGCACGGATAGACTAATTAAAGCAGACTGTCGCGACTAGCCCACAGCACGTCTCTGGCGAGCAACGATGTAGTTTTCAAACCAAGCGCGACTTAAGTTTGCCACGCGGTCCAATGCATATTCTTGATCGAAGAGATGTCCGGCTCCGCGCACGATTTCTAATTTATTTCGACCAACCATCTCGCGGAAAGCTTCGCGATTGCGCGTGAGAATAATGTCGTCTCTTTCTCCAACAATCATCAAAGTCGGCGCGCTGACTGCTCGTAGTACGCTCACCGCGAGGTCCGGACGTCCGGCGCTTGACACCACGGCCAGTACCGTCTCCGGATATTCGGCAGCGGCGATTAAAGCGGCTGCCGTTCCAGTGCTGGTTGCAAAAATTCCGACGGGCCAATCCGCGGTTGCGCCATCGTTGCGCGCCCAATCGATGATTACTGCGGCTCGCTGTCCCAGCAGCTCAATATTGAATTGGTATTCGAGGCTAAGCTCATCGGTAACCGCTTCTTGCGAGGTCAACAGATCCGCCAGAAGCGTGGCAAATCCTGCTGCATTAAACACGTCGGCAAGATGCAAATTGCCGGGGCTGTGATGAGCACGGTTGCCGCCGTGCATAAAAATGATGAGTCCGGTTGCCGAAACAGGAACCCGCAGCTCAGCCATCAGCGCTGACTCGGACAGGGCGATTTTCGCATATCGCTTGTACTTCAACTGATGAGCCGGCATGGTCACCTACGGTCAAAGTTGCAGTGACATCCTTAACTGAGAAATGATGGCGTCAGTGCAGTCCGATTGTTTCCACCAACGAGGTGATCTTTTTGCTGTCGTTTACGTCATAAGAGCGACGTCGGCAGTCGAGTGATAGCTCGGCAATTGGAGGAGGAACCACGGGATGGGCGCCAAAATTTTAGTCGTCGCTTCAGATACGGAAAACATGGCTCGGCTGGAAATGAGCCTGAGCCCACGCGGACACGAAGTTGTGCTCTGCAATAAGCTGAGCGATGCACAGACCGTGCTGGATAACGACACAACAATCGACCTGATCATTTGTGATTTGATCTTTCCTGTTGGCGACAGCTTCGATTTATTGAAGGAAGTAAGAGCGGACCACGCCCAGGGTGACATGCCTTTTATTTTCTTAGTCGAAGCGGAGTCCTTGCTGACCGATAATCTGCGCAAGGCTGCGGCAATACTTGGCGCCGACAAATTTATTTTCATGGACAATTTCGACGCGCATAGGGTTCGCTGTGAGATCGAGGCTTTGCTGCCGGAGCAGACGACAGGCAGCATGCCGCCGGCAATTACGCAGCCGGAAGATCGTGAAATCGGCACTTAATGACAATTGGTCATCTCAGTATTGTTGTCAGGCGGTAATAATCATAAGGAGAAGCCTGCCTTCAAGGAGAGATCGATGCGCCCGCTATTTGCAGCAACAATTATCAGCCTTGCGCTGACAGCCGGTGGTGTTACCGCTGTCTATGCCCAAGACAAAGATGCCAATCCGACCACGCCAGCCGGCACCGAGAGCAAAGGCACCGAAGGTAGTGCTCCGGCCGCGACGACAAGCGGTTCCAGCACCACTACCGTCAAACACGGCGGTCCCAAGTTTCCATCCCTGCCTCTGTTTAGAAAATCCGCGAGCAGCGGCACCGGCGAACCGGCCAAGCCAGCGGTGCCGAAAGCGAGCTTTGGTCCGAGAATGGCCTCGACGATGGTGGGAGGCGTTTTCGGCATTCCGGTTTCAATGGTGCGGCGCACGAAAATTGAAGTTGTTAGTGCCACCAAAGAGCTCGTCGACAACTCCAACAATAAGTTCTATTTGGCTGCGGCATCGCCGATTGGTTTGGTTGGTGGCATCGTAAGTGGTTGCTTCCAGGGGGCGATCTTCGGTCCTTACAACGCATACAAATACAGCACCACCGAACCCTTCAGTGCTGAGACGTTTAGTCTCGGAGAAGCTCGATAAAGCACTGCCTCAATTTGCTATTGCATCGATATACCTATTTGCACACGTTGTCATTTAGGTAATAATAGTTAGGTTATGGTCGGATCCAAAGGAGAGATTGATATGCGACGCGCTCTTACGGCAGCCTTACTAGCAATTGGTTTGACAGCTTCCTCATTCACCGCCGCCCTAGCCGCGGGCAATCAGTGCCAGGCTGGCGCCGGCAGATTCGGCTCGTTCCTCGTCGGTTGGGTGGTCGGTACGCCGATTTCAATTGTGCGTACACAAATCAAAGACACCCGCGCCTTCACGCACGACTTCGTCGGCGACAGCACCAATCCGCTGCTCTGGGGACTGGCGGCACCGCTTTGCTTGACCAGCGGCGTCATCAACGGACTCATGGAAGGTATCGCGATGGCTCCGGTAAATGCCTGGAAGTTCAGCGGCACGGCGCCATTTTCACCTGAAACATTCAGCTTGGGCGATATCGATAAATAACTCTGAACGAAGCGGGTAAACCCGCCGCTACCAGAACACACCACTCAATGGCAGGGACTCGTCCCTGCCGTTTCTTTACGGTTTACATCAGGTGTGCGGTGGCTTATAATGCGGGCACCACTTACGATACCAGGCTGATGCACCGTACACGGTACTACTCCATGGGCGAACAGGACGTGCGAGAAGCGTTGCACGATACTGTGATCACGCAATTGTATTATGCAGATCCGGTCACTCGCGTCATCGATGAATTTGTGGTCGAGGCAGGCCGCCACCGGGTGGATGTGGCGGCCATTAATGGCGAGATGCACGCTTTTGAGATAAAAAGTGCCAACGACACGCTTGATCGCCTTTGCGAACAGCAAGAAAGTTACAACAAAGTATTCGACCGGATCACCCTGGTAGTGGACGAGCGCCATGTCGATGAAGCGGTAAAGCTCGTGCAGCCGTGGTGGGGACTAACCTCGGTAACCCGCCGAGACGGCAAGCCGGTGTTGGATGAAATATGGCGTGCGCGGCCTAACTTCAAACAGGACGCGTACGCGTTGGCGCAACTGCTGTGGAGGGAAGAAGCGCTACGCATTTTGGAAATGCATCGACTGGCAGTGGGCATGCACCGCCAGACGCGCAAACGCATGTGGCAGAAATTGGCGCGCGAGATGCCATTACAAAAATTGAAAACGGTTGTGCGGCAGACCTTGAAATACCGCAAAGACTGGCGTTAGACCAAGAACAACGATTTGCGCCCATCATTCACCGGCCGTGCCGCCACTGGCGCTGTCCACCGGCCGCTTCAAAAGCGCCATGCTGCAGTACCAGATCCAAACAATCAGCGGCAAGTAGATAAGTGCCAGCACGGATTGCACCGGTAACAGATCGGTAATGACGAAGGCAAAAGCACCAACGATCGGAAAAGCCACCAACGCTGTAATTAATCCCAGGCGCTCCCTCTTGATGCGCCAATCGCCGCCGGCGTCACAAACAGCACCACCAAGCAACAATGCAGCGGGTACCGACAGAAATCCAAGATCATAGAAATGAACGTGCGGACTGACGACCAGCATGCTGCACACTGTCACCGCCAAGCCAATCGCCGTCTGTTCGGCCGCCAGTCCGCGCCATAGGCGGTATATCCAAATCATCGCCGCCGAGTACACCGCGATGCTTATCTTAAAAGCAAGATGAGCACCGGCGATGTAGGTGAGAGGACACCGCAAGCAAACGAACCATGAGGAGTAAACAGGATCGTCTTCCAGCGTCATCACGTACGCCGGATAGCCGATCACTGCTTTCAGCCCAAATGCCGTGGCGCTGACCCCGGCAAACACGGCAGTGGCGACAAGGCACGATATCACTACTGCCCACCGCCGCTTGGCCAAGGCGGGAATCAGCAGGTACAGCAAATAATGTGGCTTCAGCGAAAGCACAGACAGAAGCAGTCCACAGGCAATATCCTTCTGCTCAAGCCAATACAGGCTGGCAAGCGC
>DATNQY010000099.1:0-5006 GCA_036703785.1 Candidatus Obscuribacterales bacterium | reverse complement strand
ACCAGTTGTAACAGATCGACACCGAGCGCTCTTTCCTTTTCGACACCGATCAATCGCGTAAAGGCCGGATTGATCGCCGTCAGGCGGAATTTCGCATCCGCGACGCACATAATATCGCTGGCGCTTTCAAATAAAGCATGTTCTCTTCCGATCGCAGCTCGCAATGCCCGCGCCATTTCATGAAATCCATGATCCAGGTGGGCGATCTCATCATCACCGCCGAGAGGCGGATTGAGAGTATCATCGCGCGCCATGCGCACCGTGTTATCACTCAAGACCCGCAAACGCGATGTCACATCTTTAGAAAAGCCATAGGCCAACAAAAATCCGATGACGATGCTGCCGATTACACCGCTGAGCAATAAAGCTACCTGCTGATGAAATCGTTTCTGTTGCTGTGGCGCACTCTTTTCCAAAAACTGAAGCTGTTGGTCCGAAATAGCATAAGCCTGGCTTGTCATCTGGAACAATTTCAGACCAATGTCTTTGCGAATGTGCTGCAACTCCGTGAGCGAATCCAAGGAAAAATGACGGCCCTTCACCGATGAGATGATGTCGCGCACTTGCCCGAGGATGCCATCCATCAGCGTCTCAAACTTTTTCCAGGTCGTGCGAGCAACGATGTCCGGCTCGTTCTCATAGCTTTCATCACGAATAGCCTTCAATTCTTCAAGGTTGTCCTTGAAGCGCTGCTTAGCCGCGGAGGTATCCATGGAGATCTGGCTTGGATCGTACTTTCTGAGCACGATATTCTCGACACACACTATCGTATCGTGCAACAACAGCATGCTGCGGCTCGCGTTCTGCGACATGTGGCGATGGCGCGCATCGTCGGCGCGCTGATGATCGTTTTGAAGAATCAGCCAGAACATTGCAGAAACGATCGCCACGGAAAGCAGCAAGGGCACGCTAACCAGAATCAAGCCCTTATGAATGAGCCGCAGTTTCATCGCAGCGCCCCTGGGGGTAATTCAGCCGGTTTGTCGGAGTCTCGGCCCTTGTCCTGGAGAACTGGAAGCCGGAACCAGAATGTAGTGCCCTGCTCAATCCGACTGATCACGCCAATCTCACCGCCGTGCTGCTCGACGATCTGCTTGGCGATCGGCAGTCCAAGTCCGGTGCCGGTAGAGCGTTTGCCGTCGGCCGCTTGTACTTGCTTATAACGGTCGAATATCGACTGCAAATGCGATTCGGGAATTCCGCGTCCGGAATCGCTCACCGCCACTTCGATGAAGTCGCCTTTCGAGCGTGCCGATAGATGGATCGACGAGCCGACCGGTGAAAACTTGATCGCATTCGACAACAAGTTGACTCCAACCTGTAGGAGGCGATCGTCGTCGGCTTCAATCTCCAGTCCTTGCGGCGCATTGATCAACACGTCGATGCGCTTCTGCATTGCCGTATTCGCCAACGTGTCGGCTATGCGTCCGAGCAGTTCAAAGACATCGACCTGATGCACATCCAATTGCATCTTGCCGGCTTCAAGTTTTTCCATATCGAGTAGGTCGTTAATCAAAACCAGCAGCCTCTCGCAACTGCGCGAAACCGTTTGCAACTGCTGAGCCGCTTTTTCCGGAAGTTGCCCAAGAGTTCCCTGTATCATCATTTCAGTCATCATCGAAATGCCGGACAGCGGCGTTCGCATGTCGTGACTGACCATGGCCAGGAATTCTTTCTTCAGTGCTTCCAAGCGTTTGCGTTCGCTGATGTCGTGACCTATGGCAATAATCGCTTGCTCTTGCGCCGACCAGCTCAAAGACCAAAGCACCTCGCATTGCGAACCATCTTCTCGCACGACTGTCGTTTCCAGCTCAGTTTGCGGCATGTTCTCGCCGCAGCGTTCGATCGCCTGTTGTGCCGCCTCTTTGTGCTCCTGCGCCACCATGTCGACAATCGATTTTCCCACCACTTCCGAGGGAGTATATCCAAGCGTTGATTTGATCGCGGGGTTCGCTCGTAAAATGCGACCGCCGTCGCTCCACGCTGACATGATGTCCTGCGAGTTGTCGAAAACGTCCTTTTCCTTTTTTCGCGCTTCGTATAAGGCACGCGCCATGTTATGAAAATAATGATCCAGGCTGGACAACTCATCGCTACCCGGCAAGGGCGGATTAAGTTGTTCATCGCGCTCGAGGCGATGCACGTTATCTTCAGTAACTTTCAAGCGGCGTGCGATGCCGAGCCCGAACATCAGTGCAGAAAACGCTGATATTGCCAGGCTCACGGCCAGTCCGCCGAAGAGAATCATCGCTTGCTCACGCCGAACGCGCTTCAGTTTTTCAGGTGACTCATTCCCGCGATCAGTAAATATGGTCATCGCCTGTTTGCATCTCGGAAGAGCATCTTCAGCGGCGTTATATAGCTCGTCCCGATGGTCGAACGCCGGTCCGTTAATCACTGCCTGAGTATTGCCGAATCGCTGGACAACGGAGAATGCTCGTCCTGTAAATTCGTCAAACGGCAGGAAGCTCTCGTGAACTTTCAGGACGAGGGCATGCGCATCCGGATCGTCTTTCGTTATGTCGAACAGCTTTTGGTCATCCCGCTTAACGCCGACAGCGTATTCGCTAAAAGCCGGCCATTTGGCGTCCCATGGATTTAGTGACATGGACACTGCCACACCGCTGATCTTGACCATCATGTCATCGCAAAGACTAGCGTACGTGAGGTAGTGCAGCTCTTGTTGTTGTTCTTCGAACGCGGCAATCAAAGATGGAAACAACAAACCAGCCAGTGCCAGTTCAAAAATTACCGGTATCACGATAAGCCCGGCTCCTTTCCACAGGAGAGGCCAATTAGTGAAGGAATAGCGGTCCAACTGCTTTGTCGGCGCTTGGTTCTTCAAGGTGCCTCTCAATTGAGAGGCATCAACGCGAATCGGCATAGGCATCGTCACCGCGCCTATACTCTGAGCATCCGTCTTGATCACAGCATCTTGAATTAGTTTCGGACTCGACGAGAGGGTAAACCAGAAAATGCTCCCGGCATCTTCGCCGCCATCACCATTGGGCTCAACGCCTATTTGTCCGCCGTGTTGGTCGACAATCAATTTGCAAATGGGCAGTCCCAGTCCGGTGCCGACCTTAGCATCACTACTCTTCACCTGCTTGAAGCGCTCGAAAATTTGTGCTCGTTGATCTGCCGGTATCCCACGCCCGCGATCCGCAATACGGAAGGTGATTTGTTTATGATCGGCCACAGCCGTCACCTTGATTGTGGATCCGTCCGGCGAGTACTTGATAGCATTCGAAAAGAGATTGACGAGCACCTGCATGGTGCGATCGGGATCTAGCGAGAACTCTCGTGCCGTGCAGTCTATGTCGAAGCGGATGCTTTTTTCGTGAGATAGCGGCGCCACCTCATCGGCCGCTTTGGCGAGCAGCTCGGGAACTTTTATTCTCTCGACGGTAAGCTCGAGCTGTCCTGCTTCCAGCTTCTCCATATCCAGCAAATCGTTGACCAAGCCGAGCAAGCGGTTGCAGTTGGCGATAAGGACACTGAGTTTGTCCTGAATCGCGCCCTCGAGAGGTCCAAACGCCGAAGCAGAAAGAAGTTTAAACGTTCCATACATCGACGCCAGCGGGCTGCGCAGGTCATGGCTAACCATGGCCAGGAATTCTTCCTTCGCTCTTTCGATGCGCTTGCGTTCTGTAATATCATGCGCCACCGCATACAAAGCACGATCAATGCGAGACCGAAAAACCGACCACAGCATGTCGACCGGTTGCATCTCCTTGTTTTCTATTCTGCTTTCAAAGACGATCGCTGCCGCACCGGATGTGGTGGAGTTCAAAGCATCAGCAGTGCGTTTTTTGTCTTCCGGAACAATGAGGTGCAAGAGGTTGCGTCCAATTATGTCTTCTTGCGGATAATCGAGAAGGCGGGTGAAAGCCGGGTTAACGGCCGTGATTTTATAATCCTCATCGAAAATACAGATCAGATCGCTTGCGCTTTCAAACAGAGCCTTTTCTTTGGCCATCGCTTCGCGAAGCGCCGCTGCCATTGAATGAAATCCGCGATCGAGGGTGGCGATTTCATCGTTACCAGTGAGAGTCGGGTTGAGCGGCTGATTGCGCGTCAGGCGAATGGTGTTATCCATCACCACTCGCAGGCGCTGCGCAATGCCGGTCATAAACAAGCGCGACAGCAACAAGCCACATAGGATGCTGGCGATCACGCCGACAATGAGCGTGATCTTCTCTGCTTCGAAATCATGTCTCTGTTTTGCCTGCGCTTTCTCCAGATCGCCAATTAACTTGTCGCTTTGCCCACTTGCACTATGGGAAAGTTTGTAGACTCTGGTATTTGTCCATTGCCTGAATGTCTGAAGGCCGCTTAGAGCCGCCTGGATGTCGCCGCGCTTGAACGCGCCAATGATTTCCTGAAAACGGTTTGGCATTTCGTTCATGATGGAATCCATCTCATCGGCATATCCTCTAAATGCCGGGAGCTGCTGCATCTGCTTCGAGTCTTCGCGCAGCGCGCGATATTCCGTGATATCGTCTTTCAAGCGCGCTTTAAACTCCTTTTTGTGCTCGAGAAAAATCTTTTCGAAGCACATGCCGGAGTCGGCCAGGGCAAGCAGAGTTCGGCAGGCATTATCAGCCGTTCGCCGCTCAGCGTTTTCCTGAAATCGAAGGGCGTCAGTATTCAAGATGAGAGCATAGGTGGTGCCAATCACCAGCACCGACAGGACAAGCGGCACCAGCACCAGGATCAAGCCTTTATGGACAATTCTCAAGTCGTGACCCTTATGGCAAACCCCGTCTATGTTTTGCCCAGTTATGGCCTGTATTAGTACTTATTTCAAATAATGGGCGGCGCCTGCCGCCGCCCTACGGGTTTGTGGCGAACGTCGCCTGGCGTCGCGCCTACGGATTTCGCCTGGCGACGACGGTTTCATACAAGCAATCGCCGGCAGGCGCGTCCGGCGCATCCTCGATCAGAAAGCGGCTTATCGTCAACGCCGCCGCGCCGTCACAATGCTGCAAAGCCTGATAGGTAGC
>DATNQY010000098.1:0-8615 GCA_036703785.1 Candidatus Obscuribacterales bacterium | reverse complement strand
TGCCGGCGGTGCTGCGTGGAGATCCGGGGCGAATCCGGCAGGTTTTACTCAACCTTTTGACTAACGCAATCAAATTCACCGAGAGCGGCGAGGTCGTACTGAGCGCATCGCTTGCGGAAGCCGACGACTCATATGCAAGTGTTCGTTTTGAAGTGCGCGATACGGGAATCGGAATTCCACAGTCCGGAACGCTGCAGATATTCGAGCCATTCATTCAGGCTGATGGATCTGCAACACGTAAACATGGTGGCACAGGGCTTGGTCTGTCGATATCCAAGCGCCTGGTTGAACTGATGGGCGGACAGATTGGCGTGGAGAGCGTCGAAGGCGAAGGATCGACGTTCTGGTTTGTCATGCCCCTTGAAAAACCGGCGAAGCGTGCCACGATCACGCCGACGCGGAAAGTTTTTCAGAATGTAAAACTTCTGATTGTCGATGGACCCAACGAGTCCGCCAAAATCGTGCATAAATATGTTTCGTCGTGGGGCATCCGCTGTGACATCGCCGCAACCGGCGAAGATGCGGTGCATATGATGCGACAAGAAGCTGCTGCCGGCGTGCCCTACGATCTTGCCGTTATCGATTTCCAACTGACTTATAGCGATGCACTGGCTCTAGCGCAAAGCATCTCTCGATACAACGATTTGTCTTGTACCAAACTGGTCCTCACTAGCTGTTTCGACGACATACGGTTGGCTCAGGATGCATTGCACAGCGGCTTTTCCGCTGTACTCGTCAAGCCGGTGCGCCAGATGCGTCTATACGACTGTCTCGTCAATCTGCTTACCCAAGCCGAACCCATCGGCGAGCCGGACCTCACCGATGAATCCGCCGAACTCAAGGGCACTCCGACCATCACTAATGGCACACATTCGCATGGGGGCGGCGGCCGCCAGTCCGCTGGGACGGAAACTGTTGGTACCGCCAGCCTTCAGCCGGCTGATCTTGGAACGCCCGGTTCTTCCAGCCGGCATCTCAACCCACAACACAAAGGCATGGACACTCCTCTCATCCTCGTTGTCGAAGACAACCCAGTCAACCAAAAAGTCGTGATGCTCCAACTTAGCGAACTCGGCTATCGCGCACACGCAGTCGCCAATGGCCGCGAATGTTTGGAAGCACTGGCGCGCACGCACTACTTCCTCATTCTCATGGACTGTCAAATGCCGGAGATGGACGGATTCGCCGCTACCGCCGCCATCCGCGACAAAGAAACATTGACCGGCGGACACATCCCGATTGTGGCTCTCACCGCGCACGCGATGATCGAAGACAAATACAAATGCCTTAACGCCGGGATGGACGATTACATCAGTAAACCGGTGAAACCCAAAGCCCTCAAAGAAATACTGGACCGCTACATGGGACACAATGAAGAGATGCCACCACCGAGCGCGATGGAACCACGGGCAAAACCAGCACCACCTCAATCGACAAAGCCACCAATCGATATGCTCTCTCTCAGACAAAGCTTCGGCGCGGATTCAGCGAGCGAACTGGTATCGACGTTCCTCGGTTCCACAAAGTTCATGATCGACGAAATCGCCCATGCAATCACAACACGCAACGTCAATCAAATCGAAGAAGCAGCGCGCGAGCTCGTTCGGTCGTCCGCCAATATGACCGCTTCCGAGCTATCATCCATCGGCAGCGATCTCGAAAAGGCAAGCCTCGACAAAAACTGGAACGCCGTGGACACCAGCTACCGCGCCCTCCGCTCCGCCTTCGACCGCCTGACGGAGTTCGTCGCTTCATCGTAGCGGCGGGCGTAAGCCCCCGGCGCTACGAATGGTACCGACGCCGGCGACCGGATCGGCGCCTGGGAACGGTGAATAGGCAGTCGCCGCTCGCTATAAAAACTTGCGTCTGATGCAAATTTTCCCGTGACATCCCTGAAGAGGGCTATGTTCATACGTGTTGGAGTTGCTGAGAGATAATTTGCACGTGACGCAAGTTTTTATAGTGGGCGCGTAGCCTCCTTCCGCCCTCTCTACAGTATTAACCCCAGTATTCCCGACTGCATTTTCCGGGCGAAACTGGGCTGCTGGGTTTGTACATTAGAGGCATAACCGAGCGCACAAATGCAGGCGAGCCGCCTGCGTTCCTCTAAAAGCGGGCTACCGCCCGCCGCTACGTTCCTTAACTATGGCGACGGTACAAGACGTTGGTGAAAAACATGAAATCGAAATATTTAGGCGCACTTCTACTTGCGGGCTCTTTAATGATGGCGCCGGCCGCGCAGGCTGCCGGGCTTCTTTTAATAGACCCCGTGGGCGGAGTGCCCGTGGGTCCAGGCATTGTGCCGATTATTCCGGGGCACCCGATCCATCCGCTGCCGGGACACCCCACACCGCCGCCCGGTCGCATCCTCCTCAAGGGCGGCGTTAGTTTTGGTTTGCACATGCAATCCGCTGACGTCAAGGTCGACATCACCGATCAGGTGGCGCGAACATACATCACGCAAACGTTCGTCAATGATACCGACCGCAACCTCGCAGGAACCTACCTCTTCCCTTTGCCGGATGACACCACATTCAGTTCTTTCTCTCTGCACATTGACGGCAGACCGGTAGAGGGCAAGATTCTCGAAGCGCAAGAAGCTCGCCAGCAATATGAACAAATCGTGCGCAGCATGGTAGACCCGGGATTGCTCGAATATGCCGACTACAAAACCGTCCGCGCACGCATCTTCCCGATTCCCGCGCACGGCACCAAGAAGGTCGAGCTTGAATACACGCAAGTGCTCAAAGCGGAAAACGGCATGCTCAAATATCGCTTTCCACTGAAGAGCGAAAATGATACCGCACCATCCGACGAGCTGAAGGTTAGCGTCAAGCTCTCCAGCAAACAAGGACTGCGCACCATCTGGTCGCCGAGCCATACAATCGCGATGAACAAAACAGATGATCATACCGCCAAGGTTGCTTACCTCGAAAAGGAAACGGTGCCCGACAAGGACTTTCTCTTGTATTACAGCGTCTCCGACAAGGACATGGCTGCGAACCTATTAACGCACAAAACCACAGGCGAAGACGGCTACTACATGCTAACCGTGACTCCGCCGGTAGAAGCCAAGCAAGTGATAAATAAAGACATCGTCCTTGTTGCCGACACATCGGGATCGATGGCCGGCGAGCGCATGGATGAGAATAAGAAAGCGTTGCGTTTCCTCGTCAACGCTCTCAATGCCGGCGATCGCTTTAACATCGTTCAATTCAATACCGATGTCGAGCAATTCAAAGACGGGTTGGTGACGGCCACGCCGGCAAATAAGAAAGCCGCGCTCGGCTTCATCGACGACCTCGAAGCACATGGTGGCACCAACATGGGCGATGCGCTGCGCAATGCCGTGACCATGCTCGGCACCACTGGCGACCGCCCCGGCTATCTCGTGCTGATGACCGACGGCGAACCAACCGTCGGCGACACGTCGCAGCAAAGCATTCTCAAAATTGCCGACAGCAAACGCGATATTCGCGTCTTTGACTTCGGCGTGGGCTACGACGTCAACACGCGCCTCCTCAACAAACTTGCCGAGACGCACCATGGAACCGCCCAATATATAGAACCGGACGAGAGCATCGAAACAGCGCTGTCGAGCTTCTATCAAAAGATCAAAACGCCCGTGCTCACCAACGTTAAGATTGCGTATGACGGCGTCCAGGTGAAGGATGTTTATCCGCGCGAAGTAAAAGATATTTTTGCAGGATCGCAAATATTGCTGATTGGCAAATATAAAGGTTCCGGCAGTGGAACCGTCCGCATCACTGGAACGGTGAACGGCGTGGCGAAAGCTTATTCGTTTCCCCTGTCATTCGCGGCCGAGCAATCGAGCAACACTTATTTGCCGCGTCTGTGGGCAATGCGCAGAATCGGACACTTGACGGAAGTCGCGCAGGAGAACGGCGACTCACGGGAAGTGGTAGACGAGATTGTCGCACTGTCGAAGAAATACGGAATCATTTCGCAGTACACGTCTTTCCTGGTTACAGACCCCAACGAGCGCAATGCCCATGGTATGCCGGTGGGTATGCCGGTGGGTATGCCGATGCGTTCGCCACGTCCGATGCCCGTCGCGATGGGCACCGGGTTCTCTGGTCTTGCCAGTGGAGGCGGTGGTGGCGCGCCCGGTGGCATGGTGCGCAACCGACGTCTTGCCATGCACAACGAATCGGCTCGGTTCGCCACCGCTCCAATGTCCACAGGCATGATGCCACCACAGCCGATGGCAATCACCGACTCGGCGGCGGCGGCGTCATTTGACAGATCTGCAACACGCCGTTTGGAAGACAACAAGGTCGCGCTGAAAAAAGCATCCCTTGCTCAGACAATCTATGGTGATGAAGGAACAGTTCGAGACGGCGAGTTTCTGCAAAGCTGGTCCGGCAGCCGCGCCGCTTTCCAAAACGCGCCGACATCAGGAAAGCAAGCAGTTCTTCGCGAAAAAGCAATGTCGAACTTCAAGGACGCACTCAGCCTCGCCGACAAAAAAGAAACTGCCGGACTCAAGACGGTAGAAGACAAAACGTTCTTCTTGCACGGCGGATTCTGGACCGACAGCGCCTACGATGGACATCAGCAATTGCAAACCATCAGCTTCGGCAGCAAAGAATACTTCGACTTGCTCAAGACGCCGGGACTCGGCAAGTTCCTCAGTGTGGGACGTCAGGTCATCCTGATATTCCAGGGACACGGCTACAAGATCACTTTCAACGCGACTGCTTGATGAACGCAACCGCTTGAGCGCGACTACTTCACGGTAGCGACAGGCGGAAGCCCGCTTCCAGTCCGGGTTCACGATAGGGTGGTAGTCGAGCCAGGGGCGACGCATGGCGTCGCCCCTGGTGTGTCGTCACTGTAGTAAAAAAGGCTGCTGAACCAGCAGCCTTTTACCTTAGCGGTTTCCGCCGCGGCTCTCTCCGCCTTTACGTCCGATATCTGACATGTGGTCGCGATTCTGGCTGACGGCTTCGCCACCTTTTCGGCCTGCTTCGCGAGCTTCTTCAGAGTCAAATTCGTGCGCCGTGCCTCTTTCGTGAGCTGCTTTGCCGCCCTTGCTTGCGATTTGTCTTTGCTTATCTTCATCCATTGCGCCAAAGCCACGTCTTTGATTCGGCATACCTCATCCTCCATCTACCGTAGTATCGTCGTATACAACGACGCGAGATGTGCATCGATGATTCTGTTACGGATAGGGGGAAGGGCGAAAATGATTGGTGTTTTGTCGAAGGTAGTGTCTCGGCAATTGAATGGAAAGCGGGCTTCCGCCCGCCGCTACAGTTTGAGTCGGACGCCGCTACAGTTTGATTCGGATGCCGCTACAGTTTGAGCGTGATGTCCCTGCAGTTCGAGTGCCGCTACAGCTTGAGTCGGATGCCGCTAAGGTTTGGTATCTTTCTCTTGTGGTGCGTGATCTAAATGTTGATCGGTTACTTGATACGAATAATAGCCGTGCTGTTTAATGCTGAAACGCAGATCGTTTAGCGACAAGCGTTTTCCATCATAAATAAAGATCGCATCAGCCCAGGTGCTCAGCTCGGGCGGCACAGGCTGAAAGTAATTTGCCTGCGTGCGATGGATGCGCACATCATCAACGCCGGGCAATTGCTTTAGCTTTCCCTCGAGCGTGTGCAAACAGGCCATACACATCGATCCCGACAAACGCATCTTCGCCCGATGAAGCTCGGGCGGACCTGACGACTGCGGCGGTTGGGTTGATGCTTGCGACCGCTGCGGTGGCGTTGCTTTTGTGTGAGCTGCAGTCGTGTCTTTTATTTCTGTTGCAGTGCTGTCTTTTGTTTCTGTTGCAGTGCTGTCTTTTGTTTCTGTTGCTTTCGGGTCTTTTGTTTCTGTGGCTGTGGTGCCTTTTATGTCCGACTGCGCAGCTTCTTTTACGCGAGGTGCGTCGGTCTGGTTGGGCAACTGAGCGAAAGTTTGTGCGGGCGGCGTTTGAGCAGCTTCGTCCGCCAGCACTGGAGCGGACAAGGCAGCGACAAAAATGACGAGCGCGATCGAGGTGGAAAAATTCAGATGCATACATATTGAGTGTACCAACCCAGCGGGCTAAAGCCCGCCGGTACCCAAACCTTCGAGGAGGCTTCCATCCAGCGATCAGAAAATTGCGTGAGACGAAACGCTTCCAACAGACCCAAAATGCCCAAAACCCAGAGTCTGTCCCAAAAGACACTCGGACCATGCGTTTCGTCTCACGCAATTTTCTGATCGGGCAGCCAGGCTAGTCGGCACTCCTCATTTGTGGCTGGCACCCCGCATTTAAGGAATGTCCGGGGTAAATCCTGTGGTTGTCGTTGTCATTATATTGACAATCAACCAAAGGGGGTGGCTGCCCCCGCGTCCTGAGGAGGATGAGGCATGAAAGCAACTATCGGTTTGATTGCGGCGCTAGCACTAGCCGCAGCAGGTTCGACTTGGTCATCGGCGCGTGCGCAAACGATGGACACAAACTCGAACGGGATGCTCGGCACGAGAACGCTGCCCCACACGGAGTTTTACCATCACCCCCAGTTCATTGATATCGTGCGTACCGGTCCAATCGTCCACTATCCAACAGATCCGGAACCAGCGCAGCCCGTTTTGATCGACGGACAGATCGTCCCGATTCCACAGAGCAGCGCCGCCGGTTTGACCACCGTTCAACCGGTGCACGCGCAAACCGTTAATCCAATGTTGGGCAACCGCCAGTTGCCGATCTCCGCATTCGGCAGCAACATACCGGCAGGCGGCATACCTGCGCCGGCGGCTAATTTGCAAAAGGGGAGCAGTATTGGAGTACACACCAATATGCGGCCGCCCGCTTATCCGCGCGCCAGCTTTATATCGATGCCGCCGCCAAAGGCAGCCACCCAGAAAGGTCTGCCGGCGGTCGAACCCGGCAGTTCACGGCAGGTGTTCAAATATCCGGATCTACTGTCCCAGGCTCACAGCAGCGGAGCAGGCGGTGCAATAACTTCGGTCCACGCGACGATAACTAGAAAGTTACTCGAACAGGCGCCGTGAGCCGGGCGCCGCACGGCATCGCCCGTACAGAACTGAACGATCGCGTGGCTCCCATTGAACTGCGTTCAAATGTCGTTTTGTATTGAAAAGCGATTAAGTTCTACTAAGTCCGTTAGGAGCCGCAAAAACTGCTGAGCGCCGTATAGGCCAATTTCTTATAACCAAAAGCTTACAGGCGCTCAACTCCAAGCTAACAGCCGGATTGCTATGATCGCTGCGGGAACACAGCAATCTGGCTACTGAATGTCGACTCTTCTAAATCCGACACAGTCTTTCGTCGAAGCCAATTTTTCTCTCGACGACATCAAGCGTATGTCGCCCGCGCAGCTCAGCGCCATGGCGGCGAACATACGACAAGAAGTTATTGATAGCGTTTTGCGCACCGGTGGGCACCTCGCATCCAATCTCGGCATTGTAGAAATCACCCTCGCGCTGCATCATGTGTTTGACAGCCCCAAGGACAAACTCGTATGGGACGTTGGGCATCAGATATATATCCACAAAATGCTCACCGGGCGACGTCAGCGATTTAATAGCTTGCGTCAATACAAGGGACTGAGCGGCTTCGTCACACCAGTGGAAAGCGAACACGATTCGTTTATCGCCGGACACAGCTCGACTTCCATTTCACTTGCCGTTGGCATGGCGATCGCGCGCGATCATTTGAAACAGGATCACAAAGTCGTCGCCGTCATCGGCGATGGCGGTTTGACGGGCGGCATGGCGCTGGAAGCGATCAACCACCTCGGCCACATTCAACGCAATGTGGTTATCGTGTTGAACGACAACGAGATGTCGATTAGCGAGAATCTTGGCGGATTCTCGCAATATATGCGCCGCATTAAAGAAACGTTCTTCTACAAGGACATCAAAGAAAAACTCGACGTAATCGAGAACAATCTCGATTCAATCGCATTGCAGCCGCAATTGTGGGACTTGATCTCGTCGGTGAAACAGCAGGCGAAACAGCGGCTGGATACACCGGGAATTGTGTTCGAGAAGCTCGGCATCAATTACACCGGCCCCGTCGACGGACATGATGTCGGCGCTCTGATCGCCGCGCTCAACAAAGTCAAAGACAACGATGCGCCGCAGATAATTCACGTGATCACGCAGAAGGGCAAAGGTTACGCGCCCGCGGAAGCTGATGCCATCAAGTATCACGGCGTGTCGGCTGTGAAGCACGAGAAGGTAGAACCGGTGCAGTCGGCAAAGCCGAAAGCGAAAACATACTCGCAAGTATTCACCGACGCTTTAATCGAACTGGCGGAAATAGAACCGAATCTGGTGGCAATCACTCCCGCTACCGCCGAGGGAAGCGGGCTCGTAAAGTTCGGCAAGATCTATCCCGAGCGATTTTTCGATGTCGCCATCTGCGAACAGCATGCCGTCACTATGGCTGCGGCAATGGCGAAGTCAGGCTTACTTCCGGTGGTGTCAATTTACTCCACCTTCTTGCAACGGGCGATGGACCAATTGATCCACGACGTGGCGATCCTCAATTTGCCGGTAATCTTCGGCATCGATCGCGGCGGCTTAGTCGAAGACGGCGAAACGCACCAGGGCGTGTTTGACATCGCCTATCTGCGCAGCGTACC
>DATNQY010000097.1:0-37369 GCA_036703785.1 Candidatus Obscuribacterales bacterium | reverse complement strand
TTTTGTTCGCACCGTCGGTCTATCCGATGCTAGCCCGCCTCGCTGCGATTCGCAAATCATTGAATAAAAAAACGGTCTTCAACTTTACCGGCCCATTGCTCAATCCAGCGCGCCCGCAGAGGCGACTGCTCGGCGTTTCCGATCCGCACATGATGAAGTCCGTCGCTGCGGTATTGGAACGGCAGTTGCCTACGCAGTTGGCTTGCATAGTGCGTGCCAACTGCGGATTGGATGAGCTGTGCCACGAGTGTGAAGCGAGCTTGCACGTGATCGGCAGCGATACCATTACGCGCGAACTGCATAAATTTTCCGGCATGGTAGCGGCGGGCGGCAGCCCGCTTGCACAGGCTGGTAGTCTGCGCTCCGCTGTAGCGGCGGGCGGAAGCCCGCTGGGGCGGGCTGGTAGTCTGCGCTCCGCTGTAGCGGCGGGCGGAAGCCCGCTTGCGGAGCCACCTTCCGCGCAGGACAATGCCCGACTCATGCTCGAACTCTTCGACGGCGGCGCTACGGACTCCGATGCCCATGTGCTTGTCTGCCTCAACGCCGCCGCCGGGCTCCTGGTGGCCGAACATTGCACGGACGCAACCGGGGCAATAGCCCTCGTCAAGGAATTGCTGGCGTCTGGCAAAGTCAAACAATCGTACCGAAATGTGCTGAGGTGCTATGAAAAATACGCCAACTAGCACCGGCACGATTCTCGATGAGATTGTCGCGCACAAGCGCGAGGAGATCGCCGCACGCACAGCAACAAGACCGCTAGCCTCGTTTCGGGACGACGTCCGCTCGTGCGGCACCAACTTTCATCAGGCGCTCCAGGGAGAAGGCATCAAGCTGATTGCAGAGATAAAGCCCAAATCGCCGTCAGCCGGGCAGCTCGCGGAGGAGTTGAATCTGCCGGGGATTGTTTCCGCATATTCGAAATACGCTACAGGCATTTCCGTTCTCACCGACGAGCGCTATTTCGGCGGCAGCCTGTCGCTGCTCAGTCAAGTCGGCGCGCTGACGGGAAGTCCGTTGCTGTGCAAGGAGTTTGTGATCGAGTCCTACCAAGTCTACGAAGCTCGCCAGGCGGGAGCGGCCGCGGTACTGCTGATCGCTAAGATCTTGCCTGATGATTTGTTGCAGCAGTTGCAGGCAGTGGTTCGCGAACTTAGCATGACGGCAGTGATTGAAGTGCAAACCGAAGACGAGTTGCGGCGCGCGCTGGCAGTGAAGCCTGATGTTGTGCTGATCAACAACCGCGATTTGACGAGCTTTGAAATTGATTTGCAAACGACGGCGCGCTTGGCGCCGCTGGTTCCCGATTCCGTTCTCTGCGTCTCCGCTAGCGGAATCAATGCCCGTGCCGATATCGACTCGCTTCTCAAGTACACCAACAAGTTTCTCGTCGGCTCGTCACTGATGCGCTCCGCCAACCTGGAAGATGCAATGAGGCGGTTATGCGAAAAATAATGACCAAAATCTGCGGCGTTACGCGAGTCGAAGACGCGCTGGCAGCGGTCGAATTCGGTGCCGATATGGTTGGCCTTATATTCGTTCCCAAAAGCCCCAGAATGGTATCGGATGAGACCGCGCGGGATATTGTCAATGCAGTAGCCGGTCGCGCAAGTGTTGTAGGAGTCTTCCAAAACGAAGGACAAGATGTCATTCTGGAGAAAAGGCGCGCGTTGAAATTTGATCTGGTGCAACTCCACGGAGGTGAACCTCGATCGACGGCTGAGGCGGTTCGCCCCTGTATCAAGGGGGTGACCTATGATGGCAATGATGAAAACGTTGATGAGGTGGCAGAACAGTATTCCGGTGCATGCGACTATCTTTTGTTTGACCTGCCGAAGGAGCCCGACGCTATTCGCGGGCGGCAACCGAACCAGTTCTTGCCATTGAAGAATTGTTCAACCCCATTTTTCATGGCGGGCGGAATCAACCCGCACAATGTCGCTGCGGTTGCCACGGCGTTGGTCGGCAACCGTTCATTCGTCGGAATTGATGTCGCTTCCGGTGTCGAATCGGCGCCTGGAACCAAAGACCACGCAAAAATGCGCGCTTTAATCGAAAAGGTTCAGGAGGTGTCGCTCAATGCGATCGCAAGGTAAGTTCGGAGAGTTCGGCGGGGCGTATGTTCCCGAAACGCTCGTGCCGGCATTGGAAGAGTTGGAATCCGCCTTTGAAGCGGCGCGCGGCGATGAGAAGTTTCGCTCCGCGCTCTCGACATTGTTGAACGATTACGCTGGCCGTCCGACGCCGCTTTATCTCGCCCAAAACTTGTCACGCAACTGGGGTGCCACCATCTATCTCAAGCGAGAAGACCTTTTGCATGGCGGCGCGCACAAAACCAACAATGCTCTCGGACAAGCGTTGCTGGCGAAGTCGATGGGCAAGCCGCGCATTATCGCCGAAACCGGCGCCGGGCAACATGGAGTGGCCGTGGCCATGGCTTGCGCGTTGCTGGGATTGCAAGCCGAAGTTTACATGGGCGAAGTCGACATGGAGCGGCAGCAACAGAATGTCTATCGCATGCGCTTGCTCGGAACAGAAGTTCATCCCGTGTCTTCGGGAAGCCGAACACTGAAAGATGCGATCAACGAAGCATTGCGCGATTGGATCACGAACATTCGCACCACCCATTACCTGCTGGGAACCGCGGCCGGACCGCATCCATTCCCAACAATGGTCAAACAGTTCCAGAAGGTAATTGGCGATGAATGCCGTGAGCAAATTATGCAGAAGTGCGGCAAATTGGCGGATTACGTGGTTGCCTGCGTCGGCGGCGGCTCTAACGCCATCGGTATTTTTGCCGGATTCGAAGCCGATTCCTCAGTGCAATTGATCGGCGTTGAACCCGCAGGCAAGGGAATCGATACGCATGAGCATGGTGCGGTTCTCGGCAAGGGAACTCCAGGCGTTGTGCACGGTATGAAGAGCTACGTTCTTCAAACCGCCGACGGGCAAATACTTCCGACGCACAGTATCTCGGCCGGACTCGATTACCCCTCCGTCGGCCCCGAGCACGCATTCCTACAAACAAGCGGACGCGCGCGATATGAGAGCATCGACGACGAACAAGCAGTCTGTGCCTTTGAGGAAGTCTCCCGCAGCGAGGGCATCATTGCTGCACTAGAGAGTTCGCATGCCCTGGCTTATGCGAAAAGACTTGCGTCGGCAGACGGACATGGAAAAATCATCGTTGTGAATGTTTCCGGTCGCGGAGACAAAGACATCGAGCAGGTAATGAAATACCGAGTAAGGCAAAAGACAAATGCAAACCCGATACAAGCAAGCGTTTAACCAATCGAAAGCCGCATTCGTGCCCTTCACGGTGCTCGGTTGGCCCGATGCCGAACGCTGCTATCAGACGATAAAAACAATGATCGACGAGGGAGCCACCGCGCTCGAGCTCGGTGTTGCGTTTAGCGATCCGGTTGCCGATGGACCGGTAATTCAGCAAGCCACCACTGAAGTCCTCGACAGCGGCTTTGATGTAGAGCAGGCGTTTCGTCTGTTGTGCCGCGTGCGTGCGTACAATGCTTCGGTTCCCATCGGTCTGCTCACCTATTTAAACGTTGTTCTTGCTCGCGGCGCCGAGCAATTCTTCGAAGAAGCGGCGCGATGCGGTGTGGATTCTGTGTTGATCGCCGATTTGCCCCCGGATGCTGCGGATGAGGTTGCGCCGCACGCCGATGCGCACGGCGTGGCATTGGTATTTATCGTTTCGCCACTGACTACCACTGACCGTTTGTCCAAGATTGCCGGGCTGTCGAAGGCATATATCTATGTCGTTTCTCGCCTTGGCATAACCGGCGCCCAGGAAACACATGATGATCAGCTTGAACAACTGCTGGAGCGCACCAAAAAGGTAACCGCAGTGCCGATGCTTGTCGGGTTTGGAATTTCCAGCCCCAGTGCAGCGCGCAACATGTTGGCAATTGGAGCGGACGGAGTGATTTCAGGTTCTAAGGTGATTGAAATAATTCGGCAGGACGCGGCTCCCGGCTATCCGCTTCTTTCTCGATTTCTGCAAGACATGCGCGCAGCTATTTCGGACAAAATTTAAACTTCCTGAAAACTGCGGCCTGCTAAATTTTGATGATCTATTTTTGGAACGTGACCACATCGTTCGATTAGCCAATCGTGGGGTAAGGATATGTCCGAGCCGGGGAAACTTAAACGCATATTGCCGATAGCTGTCTGCAGCGTGGCTGCATTCGCCGTAGGCGCGTGTACGCAATTGATGCAACACCAGGATAACCAACCGACTGAAACGCCGAAATCCACCTGGGTGGCGAATACTCCGCACGGCCCGGCGCTCGGCGAGCACACGATCTCCGATCTGGCTGAGAACGCGATGAAGAGCGTGGTGAACATCGATACGACGACGAAGGTGTCAGTTCCCGGCGGCTTTCAGTTGCGCGGTTTCGGCGGCTTCCCGTTCGATCTTTTCGGCGAAGAACCAATTGTGCCGCATATGCAGCAGTATGAAATGCGCGGCACCGGCTCTGGTGTCATCATCAAACCAGACGGCTACATCCTTACCAACAATCACGTTGTCGGCAATGCTACCAACATCAAGGTCACGCTCAATGATAAGCGCGTACTTAACGGAACGGTAGTTGGACGCGACAAGTTCACCGATTTGGCGCTGGTCAAAGTTGATGCCAATAACTTGCCTGTCGCTACGCTCGGCACAACTAAAGGATTGCGTCCTGGCGATTGGGTAATTGCCATCGGCAGTCCGGCCGGATTGAGCAATACAGTCACCTTTGGAATCGTGAGCGCGCTTGGACGTACTCTGGGCGACGAGCTGTCGGCCGGCGATGTTGGACTCGTCCAAACCGACGCGGCGATTAACCCTGGAAACTCCGGCGGACCGCTTCTCGACATTCACGGCAACGTCATAGGCATAGACACAGCGATCAAAGCCAACTTTCAAAACATCGGCTTTGCGATTCCGGTGGACATGGCGAAAGATGTAGCCAACCAGTTAATGTCCAAGGGCTCGATCAAACATCCATACGTCGGCATCCAGATGGCCGACCTAACCGACCAAATCGACAAGGCGCTTGGATTGAAAGCAGGCAGCCGCGGCGTGGTCGTCGCACAAGTAGTCGACGGCAGCCCTGCACAGAATGCCGGACTGCAAGCCGGCGACATCATCAGAAAGGTCGACAATCTCGACGTGAACTCAGCAAAGGATGTGCAGCAGATCGTGCGCAAACATCTGCCCGGTGACAGCTTGAAAATGACCGTGGAACGCAACGGCCAAACGCAGAACGTCTCGCTGACAATTGGCGACTATCCAGGCAACACCCAGTAGTCGCGCCACCGCTAGAGCAGCACTGTAGCGGCGGGCGGAAGCCCGCTTGCAAAAAACGGCCCCCGCAACCGCGAGGACCGTTGACTAGGATGCGGAGTGGTCCCGGGACTATTGGCCAGGAAACATCCGCTGCATTCAGAATAACTTCGGCAGGCATTCGACGGTATCCCCCAGTCGAGCGAATACGCGAGGGTTGCTGAGCGACTCTATGGGGTTATGTGATGATCCGAAAAACTGTAGGGGCGATGCATGCATCGCCCCTACAAGGATCGGCTTTCTAGCGATGACCGTGACAATAAAGTTCGTGCTGCTCGCGAGCTGCGCTGAATTTGCCTTCGGCCGCGTAGACGCCGGCTAACAGCAAGTGTCTTTCCCTGTCTCTGCGACTGACGTCGGATGGATCCAGCCGAAGGATTGGATGTTCTGCATTGAGCAAGGCGTACTGCGCATACAATTCGGCCTGGGCAACATTGCCCTGGCGCATGTTTATTGCCACCAGGCGGCAGCAGAGTTCATCCGCGCGCTTCAAGCCAAACAATATTCGTTGGCTGATCAAGTAAGTTGTGGTTGCTTGTCGCATGAACGGTGAGTTTACAGGCAACTCTTGGAAGTAAAACTGCAGGCCGGCTAACGCAATAATAGGCAATGGCAGAAGCAGTGCGACCTTTCGAATCACGGATATCGAACGCTCGCTAACTGGTGCGCGTGCCGAGTGCAACCTGCCCCTCTGGACAGCGACCACCAAGGTTGCTGCTTCGGCGCCAATGATAGCGAGCATTATCGCCAACATTTTTTCGAATGAAGCGTGCGTAGCGAAGAATGCTCCGTGTTCTGCCGCGAATGACAGCATTGTCAAAAATGTGCCTAGCGAAACCCAGCGTACAACTCCCCGCGACACGCGCAGCGTCCCCATAGTCGTGGCGCCGATGAATGCGAGCCCAATCAGAGTCAGCAAAAGCGGAAATGGAGTAAACCAAAATCCGTAGTGCCACGCCTCGGCGACGACATACACCGTAGCAACGGCTGCTGCGGCAAAATACACGACATTGGCTGCGAACACGGCATGACTGGCTCGATCGTTGTTCATATGAACCCCCGAGGCGGCGACCATAAAACCACTCTATCATCCAATGCTACCGGCTGGCGTAGCGCGCTTTAGGCGCGCTGTTTCGCCGTCTGTGCCCGTTGGCGCGCCAAACTGGCTTCGTCACGTTGTCCGAGCTGTTCGAGCACTGCCGCGTGCCGTTCCAGCGCTTCTACAAGGTCGGAATGACGCTCGGTGCCCATTGTTTGCCTTGTTTTGAAGAAATGGCGGTAATAAGCATCTGCGCGTTGGAGGTCATTTTGTTGCGCGCAGCAGTGCGCCATTTTTTGCAGAGTGGTGCAGAACATTTCGAGGTCGGGCTCTTCTGCATTGCCTATGGCATCCAGACAGTGCATGTATTCGCTCTGGGCTTGAGCGAATTGATTCTGCGCCAAGAGCACATCCCCAAGTGCGCTTGTGAGTCCGGCCGTGTATTCGGACTGCGGTCCGTACGTCGTCTCAACGATTTCCACGGCCCGTCGATACAATCGCTCAGCTTGCGCAAACTCGCCTTGCGCAAAGTGACAGTTTGCGCGGCCTTGCAAAGTTGGGATCAGTCCCGCATATTGTGCTCCTCGCGATTGTTCTTTGCACTCTATGGCAGATTGATAGAGAGTCGCCGACTGATCATAGTTGCCCATGATGTACTTCACTGCGCCGAGGCTTTCCGCGGCGGTGGCGTAGCTCATGTCGTTGCGGTCCTCGGGTTGTTTGAATAGTTGAATCAGCCTCGTCAGGATGGCATCAGCTTCGGCAAATTGGCGCATGTTGTAGTGCAGGCGTCCCAACTTGGTCAGTGCTGATACCACATCGCCTCGATTGGCTGCGGCGTTCCTTTCCAGAATGCGAGCCGCTCGCAGATAAAGGCTTTCGGCATTTTTGTGCTGGCTGGTCTCTATGTACAGATCACCCAACCTCAGGCATAAGCTCGCGGCGTGCGGCGAATCAGTGCCGTGCTCTTTCTCGCCTGCGATAAGTTGGTGCAATGCAGCCTGAAGTTGTTCAATTTCCGGAGTCAGAATTTCGGCTGGGTTCAAACCAAGTTGTGTCAGAGCTTCCGTCAGCGACGTTTTGCTCTGGTGGCATGTCCGCAACGCACGAATAACCATAAACGTAGGAACCAATCCCTGACGCAACAAAAGCTGCGCTTGCAAAACGGTTTCCAGATCCGCTTCGTCTATGCAATTCAAAGCGATCAGTGCTCTGCCGATCGGCATGCCGTTTTTCTGGGCGAATGATAATCCTTCCGACAGCTTGGCAGAATTTGCCATGCCTGATTCGGTGAACAATTCGCCGGATAGTTTTTCTTCGGGATGAAGCCCTTTGCGCTTGATCACTGCCACCAGTTTCTTCAACGCCACGGCTACTTCCGGACTGCCGCCGGCAAGGACGCGTTCTTTCACTGTCAATGCCGAGAAGTAATACTGTTCTGCTTGTTCAAGATGATTTTGCAGCTCATACATTTCGGCCATTTGATCCATGCATTCAGCCACGGCCGGGCTCGGCCCGCAGTGGAGTTCGCGAATTTTGAGGGCGCGGCTGAAATACTGCTCGGCACGTCCGAACTCTCTGATTTGCACGCAAGCTTTCCCGGTTTTGAACAGCACCTCTGATACTTCAGTCAAGGTGGAATCCGGTTTGCATTCCAGCGCATTCAACGCTTGCTCGTACAAGCTTTCGGCCAGCTCGTAATTGTGTTTGCTAAAGGCATGGTCTGCTTCCGAGAGAAGTTCGGTGTGATCGCGTTTGCCGGCAGGCGCTGCAGCTGACACTGGTTGCGTAGATCCCAGCGCCGCAATCGGATTTACGCGCGCCGTCTGGGCAGCGGCAATCGCCTTGAGCCCGGTCAGCGACTTTCTGGATAGATCTTCTTCGGGCTTGATGGCGTCCAGTTCTCTGGCGTCAAAATTTGGCTTAGCGGTTTCGCTGGTGCTAATGCTTGTTACCGGTTGTCCGAAGCGGGCTGTCAATCCTGCGACTTCGCCGGTGCTTTTTCGGCCGATTGCGTCGAGCTGCGAACGATCGAATTGCGATCGGGCTGCGACTGCGGCAGATGCAGACGCAGCGACGTGCTCAGGGCCGCCGCTTGCTTTTGGCGCCCAGCCAAGCTCCTGCAGAGATTGGTCGACGGTGGAATGTTTTTGTTTGGACAGGCTAATTGCCTTAATAGCGGTGGAGACGTCCAGTCCCTTGTCGGCGATCAGTTGTTTGGCATCGCGCACCGCGATGATGTCCGCGTCGGTTACTTTCTGGGCGAACTCGAGACCTTTGGGCATCTGCTCGGGTTTAACGATCCCAGCTTCGACGAGCAGCTCGCCGAGCTTTTTGCGCAAAGATTTGCCTGAAGGAATGTCCATAAAGACCAAGCAGGTTGGTTGCTCAGAGTATTCTTGCCCGCTCAGGCGCGGGGCTAACCTACAATCTCGGACGGTCGCCCTACGGCCGTCCGGAACGCCTGTCCGGCGCTTCCAAAGCCTGCAGCAGGAAGTTGGTAGCAATTATCTGGCGCAGCCCAATTCCGGCCCCTGGAATGGCATCCGGCAATATGTAGCGCAGAAAACCGCCCAGCGGAGCGTTGTAATCGAAATGGCCGACCAGGTGTAAAACCGCGCCCCGACCATAGTTAAACTCGCACGCCAGAACGCCCTGATTGCGCGGATCAAGGCTGCGGCTGCTGTTGGGGTCGGTGTCCGCCAGACGATAGCTGCGCGCCAATACGCGCACACCAGGGCTCAAAATGCGTACGGCCTGACTTTCTTCATCGAGTTTCCAGGTTGCTCGCGTCACTTGGGCGCCCGCCAGCAGAGCCGGGTCGCTCGGCAGAACATTGGCGTCAACGGTTATGCCCTTGGTGTGGTACTGATCCCAGGCAATTTTGCCCGGAAATGCCCGCTCGACAAAGTTGCCCAGCGTCCAATCGGTGCTGATCAGGTAGCCGCCGCGTATCACCCACTGGCGCAGCGGTTCGACCATGTCGCCGGGCACCTTGCCCTCGCAATTGACTATGACCACGCGTGCGCTGTCGAGCGGAAAGTTGCGCAGTTCTTTTGCTTTTATTTCGTGATAGCGAATGCCCATCGCTTTCAAAATTTGCGATGAGTTATCCCAGGCGCCTTTCACTTCCACGACTGCATCAGGATTGTTTTGCGCCGCCAAGTTGAATTCCGGATGCGTGCGCTGCAGCCAGCCTTGCAGGGATGTGGGCGGCACAACGGTGTCGGTGCGCGTGTTGAGCATGAATCTGTCGACGTCGGCTGATCGTTGCGCGGAGCCGCGCATAAACTGTGCTGGTGGTCCCGGCGTAAATTCGGGCGCCAGTCCCATCGTTGTTCTTGATGCTTCGCCCGTGAGATAGCCGCCTTGGGCGGGCGAGTGGCTCGGCGCCTCGCGACTGGGAGCCGCAGGCGGCATCTGATCGCTGTACTGAATGCCTTCGGGCGCCTGTGCAGCGGAACGTTGATCTTCGACCCAATCCGACGCGACGCAGGCGCTTGTGCCCGCGGTAATCAAAAAAACTGTCATGCACAATCCGGCAACTAACGACCGTTTGTTCATGTTGCGCCTCATAAGCGAAAGGAGCTCAGGCCGATTGCCCTGCACAATAAGCCTAACAATTCTGACGACGACCGGACGCACATGCTGTTCCAGATGAGTTACTTTTCGTGTCTATTGCGCAGCATTGTCGGTAGGATGCTTCTCTAGTTGGAGGAGAACTATGGCGTACTGGCTATTGAAGACTGAGCCTGACTGTTACAGCTACGAAGACCTGGAAAAGGAAAAGAAAACAGTTTGGGATGGTGTGGCAAACAATTTGGCGCTCAAATATTTGCGCCAGATGAAAAAGGGCGATCTGGCGCTCATCTACCATACGGGCGATGTGCGTGCGGTTATAGGTGTTGCTGAAGTGACATCCAACGCTTATGTGAACCCGAAGGAAAACGATCCCAAGCTTGCTGTGGTGGATCTAAAACCGAAACGCAGGCTGGGCAAGCCCGTGAGCCTTGTGGAAATAAAGTCCACGAAAGGGTTTGAGGATTTTTTGCTCGTAAAAATGGGCCGCTTGAGCGTGATGCCGGTAACCGATCAGCAGTGGAAGAAGCTCACCGAAATGTAAGGGCCGCGCATCGAGTGCCTGGTTGCAGTGTTTTTTGACTAGCCAATTTTCCGGCGTTTGCCCATTTTGACTTTTATCTTGCCGCTGCCGTTGACCATGCGGCGCAGAAGGGCGAGCTGATTCAAGCTCGGCCAAATCACTTCCTTCATTTCCTCGAGTTCGTACTCGCCGATTTCGCGACGGTCAAAACGCTTGCAAACGTCCTCCCATAGCTCGAAAAGCTTCTTGGGATCGCAAGTCTCACGAGCCTTTTGTTGGAATTCGATCAGATCAAACGATTCCATGAGGAAGTTCTCCCGTCGCGTCTTTGAGAAGAATGCGGATTTTCGAGACACAAGTCAAGCTCAAGCAGGCTGAGCGTTTTGCCCATCTGCGATATGCCGAAAACATTTATTTGAGACCCGAAAGGCATGTTGTGCATATGCTCCGTATTAAGATTAATCTTAATCAATTTTTAATGGCCGTCAATATCGCTGGTGGATCTATCTACAAAAATCAACGAGGAATTAACGACAGCAGGCTGCCCCGAGGCCGAGCGGGCTTCCGCCCGCCGCTATGGGATCGCTTGACAGCCGGTCGATGGCGCGCTCTCTTATCCGTTGGCGTAGTGTTGCTTCAACCAGCCGTTCAAAGCAGCCGCATTGCGCGTTCTGAATCTCGTGTTGATCTCCATGCGTTCGAGTGTACGCGCAACGGTGGACTCGCCGTACTTGATCTTGTGGGTAGACAAAAATGCTCTGGCTTTGGACAGTACGGGCTCTTTGCTGAAGCCGGAAGCACTTGATACTATGCGCGGTACCATCTCCTCCGGATAAAAGGCGACGATCCGTTTCCAATTGGTCTCCACGAAGTCCCACCCTCTTTCGTTTGTGTCGCGACGGGAAACAATATGGCTCAGCAATCCCGGCGCGTCCTGACTGCGCACAGAGCCGTTGATGGACATGTCGAGCACTTTGCCGACGAGCTCCGGTGTTCTGAAGAGCGCCAGCGACATCAGGTTGCGATGTTCTTCTTCCGGAGTCTTGGCGCTTTCATAGCGCGATTTGAAAAATTGGAACTCCTTGTCGCCGCCGTTGTAAGCCACAATCGAGGTCACAGGCGACATGAGATCGCTGTCGATGCCCGCATTGTTGCCCGGCTTGGCGTTCTCCAACTCTGCGTAATACTTGCGTGCGGTGGCGATCACATCTTTGTCTTGTCCGATCGTGCCTAACAGGGACAGCATTTGGGCGCGCAGGGTACGGATTTGATCGCTGTCGGCCGGTTTGGCCTGCCATCCCAGAGTTTCGTAAAGCGGCGCTAACTGCTCATGGATGAATCGCTCGAACGCCGGGCGTTCGCTGGGTTGAACGAATCTGTCCAAATATTCCAGCTGACCGATGATCTCTTCTTGTACAAGCTCATCTTTGTCGTTGCGCAGGGCGGCCATTAAGTCGAGACTGCGTTCGATGTCGAGATTAGCCGATTCAACAAGCGCCCAAGTGTCATCCACCAGTGTCAAACGTTCCGATGGATCGAGCTGTTTTTGGGCGCACTCTATCATCTGCTTGTATACGGCATCGGGATACTTTACGCGGTAATATCCCACGCCGCCCGCATTCGCCAGGGTTGGAGAAACTCCAGCTTGTTCAGCGTGAAGAACCGGCACCTCAGTTGCATACGGCGTTACCTTTCCCTCGCGAGAGGTGAGTAGCTGCTTGTATTGAGGCGGAGTTTGTCCGCGCGCCGCAGGCGGACTGCTCAAAGCGCGCAGCCCCATCGGCACTTGCCAGAAGGTGCCTTCGCCGGGTTCGCTACCGATTTGCAAAAACCTGTGCTGGCTTGCGGTGTAACTGCCGTCCGGCGCGGCAGCCAGCGTCAGCAGCGGATATCCTGGCTGGTGCACCCAGGTTTGCATGATTTGACGTACAGGAGCACCGGATGCGGTGCCGATTGCATCCCACAAATCTTCCGTCGTGGCGTTGGCGAAGGAATGCTTGGTCAAATAATCGTGCACGCCTTGCTGGAAAGTTTTCTCGCTTACGTAACGTTCCAACATGCGCAGTATAGAGGCGCCTTTCGAATAGGTGATTACGTCGAACATTTCGTGAGCCTTATCGGGATCAACAACATCCGAATGAATGGCGCGTGATGATTTCAGGCTGTCGGTGGTCATCGACTCGCTGCGATCGTTGCAGTATTCCTTCCAGAAGTCCCACTCCGGATGCACCTTGTCCACTGCTTTTGTGGACATCCAGGTGGCGAATGCTTCGTTGAGCCAGAGATCATCCCACCACTTCATGGTCACCAAATCGCCAAACCACAGGTGCGCCATTTCGTGCGCGATCACCGAGGAAGCTCCGTGGCGAGCCCGGGCCGAAGCTGTGGCGGGATCGATGAGCAGTAGCGTCTCGCGGAAGGTGATGGCGCCCGGGTTTTCCATGGCGCCGGCTTCGAAATCAGGAATTGCGATCAAGTCGAGTTTTTTCCAAGGATATGCGATGCCGAAATATGACGTCAGCACCGGCAGGATCTTCGCCGCTTCGTCGCGCGAAAAGGTTGCCAGATGGCGCTTGCCGGCTACGGACCAGACGCGGATCGGCACACCGTCTACGGTAACGGCATCGGATGCCTCGAGCTCACCAACCACGAGTGCCACCAGATACGATGACATGCGAGGAGTGGGCGCAAAATAAAACACGGTGGTGCCGTCCGGATTATCGACGCGGCGCTCCAGCGGCGCGTTGGAAACAGCGTTCAATCCGGTGCGTGTCTGCACCGTCAATTTAAAGGTGGCTTTGAATTGCGGCTCGTCAAAGCAGGGAAACATGCGGCGTGCATCCGCAGGTTCCATCTGCGTCACAGCCAGCGTATGCTCCTTGCCGGACGCATCCTTGAAGGTCGACCGGTAAAACCCTACCAGTTTGTCGTTCAGCTGTCCGGAAAAATGCAAAGCGACGTCGTATACGCCGAATTTCAGCTGATGACCGGGGGTGGTGGGCACGAGCTGCACCATGGACGTTTCCGGCATCATCTGTATTTTGAGCGGCAACTTCACTTTATCGACGATCAAATCAGCCGAGTCAATGTTCAAATCCTTGCTATGCAGCCAGATGCTGTTCGCCCCTTCTCCGGACACCTTGAGCTCGATGATTTCCTCACCGGTAAAGCTGGCGTCCTCGAGGTTTGGAGCGATGTGAATGTCGTATGAGACCGGCACCGCATTTAGTGGCAATCGCAAACTTGGCTGCGATGCGGCTGCGACGGCTGCCTGCGACTGTTGCACATTTGCTTGCGTCGCGACAAGCAAACACAGAATCATGGCCAATGCCGGCCAAATCTTTGTCCTCATTGATCCGATTTCCTAAAGCGCAGCGCGCCCCTTTACTTAGTGTTCTGCCTTTTGGCGTCTAAAACCGGTTTGGCGGTGATTGAACCTGCGCCGCTAGCCGGTTTTGACGCCGCCCCATGATACTTTGGGGCGGCGGAATTTGCATTAGTGCCAGTTTTGCCGTCTTTCACTTCCTCGACACTATTTATCTTCAGCAGCGGGCAGCCGCCGATTGTGGCCAGCATGCCCTTGATGTGCACGCGTTTGGCGACATACGGCTCGAGCAGAGCCTGGCAACCGGTGTAAGCCTTTGTTTTCGACGCGATGTACATTTTGCCGTTGTCATCCACGATGCCTATGGTGACGCCGCCGTGGATGCAGGCACGGGCGCAAGGCGCATGATCCGGACCGCGACCGTCGCCCACGGATTTCGAGGCGTAACACCAGGAGTCAACAACCTCGCCTGTGAGATCGATTGGCGACCACTGCGGTCTGTACATCTGCAGATGTTTGGCTGCCAGGCTTGCCGGCGGTGCCGCCAACAGTAGGATAAGCAGCAGAGTCAGCGTCGCCATTTCATGCAGTTTCATCCGGGTATCCTCAGTCTGCTCAATCAAAACTGCCCTTTATGTCTGCCGCATCCGGGCGTCGCTTGGACATTCCACGTCGGCAGCTTGACGCGGTGCGGTCCATTGTCTGCGACTGTCGCCGCGGCGGCAGGCTTCTCGTTGTCTGTGTCGGTGCTGAAGGCGATTGACCGGTGAGACTGCCGCATTCTCTCGAGTCCCAGCAGACCTTGCCAGGATTTGGCCGCCAGGTCCTTATCGCGAGCGTTGTTGTAACCCCACGTGTACTCGCACTCGGCCTCGCCGAAATCAGATAATTGCTGGTAGGACAAAGCCCGATAGTAGTGCGCAAGTTCGTCTTTCGCGCTCGCATGTGAAAGCGCGTGGACAGCGCCGCGATAGTCTTTAGCCCGGTAGGCTCTGATTGCTTGTTGGACGGGCGACGAGGGCTCGGCAAGGGCCGCTGTTCCGCAAGTCGCGGCTATCACCAAGCCCAAAACAACAATTTTAGTTATTCTGTCCATTCTCTTCTTGCGGCTTTTCCGAGGTGAAACTGAACACCATGTCCGCGGTTATGCCGGGTACCTGGACGAAGAAGGGGATATAAAGCCAGGGACGAACCGTCACCTTCGTGGTCAACGTCACCGAGCCTTGAGTGTTGGGCGGCACGGGTGCGGTGTAAGTTGGATTAGCATGCTGAATCTTGGTGCTCATCGAGCCGGCATTTATGCCGAGGAAACTCGCGAAGCCAAAGCTGCTGGTCACGAAATCATTGTCAACCTTGTTCAGAAAGGTTTGCGATTGCGCTACGTTGGGCGGATTGACGGCGAGTTCGCGAATTTCGGAGTTGTGCAGAAACCAGGCGAAGCCGTAGGCAAGCCCCATGTAAAGCAGGTCCATCACAGGGACGATGATGAGGGCGATCAAGAGCAATAGCGCTGGTCCAGTCTCGGCGATGGCGCCGCCTCGGGACTTTCTGATCATTTGCAGCTACCTCGCTCCGTGAGCCGCCTGGAACGGTATCATTATATCTCTGAGATAGAGTTAATACTAGTAAAATACGGATACACGATTCTGGGGAGGATTTGTTGTTCATGAGCAGATCGAGCGCTACTGCGGCATTGATAGCAGCTTTTCTCACTATGGCATTTCTATGGGCGCCCGCGGCGCTCCAGGCCAAGGAAACGGCGGCCAAGCCGGCCTTCAGCCTGCACCGAATGGACTTCCGGGTCGAAGGCGCTAGTTGCGTTGCTTGTTTGATGCGTACAGGAAACGAGTTGCGCGGCGCCAAAGGCGTGATTAAGGCTGACGTGTCCATTTATCGTCCGTATTGGGCAATCGTCATCTACGACGCCAGCCAGACCAATCTGGAGAAGATGAAGAAGGCAATCACCAACGAGCACGTCAAACTAACGGATATCGAAGATAAACCGATCGCAGAGGTGCCTTTGATCGTCATTCCTAAGTCGTTAGGAGCCAAGCCCGGGGCGACGGAGAATTCGCCGCCTATCTCTCACTAACCAGGCATTGCGCTCGGTCGCTATCGATCTGATCAACGGCATCGTATATGGTGGCGTCAGCCTAATTAGGGTCTGGCGTAGATGCCGCTGGCGTCCCGTGGCTTAACTTGCGGGGCTGGAGGTGTCTGTTCTGTTTTCGACGACGCGATTTCCAGAGTGTGAGATAGCCAATCTTTGAGCTGCCAGGCCAAGTCGTTGTGGTGATTCGAGCTGCGCTCGATTACCCTTTGCGCCGCAAGCAAGATGTCGCCATCGTGAGGATCGCACTGATACGCCAGGTGATAAAGGTGAAACGCTTCTCGCATGTGCTGGTCGCGCTGATAGTCCTTAGCCAATCTGTAATAGGCGCGCCCGACATGTGGGTTGAGATTGATCCCGAACAAATAGTGCCGTTCTGCCAATTTATTCCAACCCATGCGGTCGTAAACGTCGGCCAGCGCCAGATGAAAGCGCCATTGCCAGGCTGTTTTGGACAGCAAGCGGTCGGCAGCCGCCGAGGTATTTTCGACGTCGCTTTGAGGGACGTATTTGACAATCTCAATCAATTGTTGCTTGGCGGTGTCCATTTCATTTTGCTTGGTGCACTGCGCCATAAATAGCATGGCTGGCTCTAACGCCTCGCTGTATAACCGAGCGCGGTAGAAGCTGGCGGTGTAGGCGTTGTTATAGATTGGGTCCAGCGGACGCAGATTGAAGGCCTTGCGCAGATAGCGGGCACCCTCTTCGTAGCGATGAAGGTCAATGCACGCCTCTCCGGCTACGGCGTTCGAGCGGTAGTTGTCCGGTTGCTTGGCCAAATCCTGCAAAGCCAGAGACAAAGCCTCGTTTGGTCGTCCTTGTCTGAGGCGAATCGCACCGGCTGCAGTGGCGATGCCGGCCCTTATCGGTGCCACCTCCATGGCGCGCTCGATATACCAGTCGGCGTCTGCTTGTTTGTTTTTCGCTTCTGCCCGCTGAGCTTCCATAAACATCAGCATGGGGTCGTCAGGAAAACGCTGTCGGACGTAATCGTAATCTTCATAGGCGCCGGCGACATCGCCGTGCTCCAATTTGTCTGCGAACGATGCAAGCACTGCGTCCGGCTGCTTCGGGTCGAGCTTGTCGACCATATCGAACTCTTTTTCGCTGGAATCGGTGAGTCCAAGCTTCTGGTAGTACTTGGCCGCCAGCCAATGGACGCGGGCATTATTGGGAGCGGCCTTCAGCACGTCCTGAATTTGCTTGCCGGTTTGCTGGTCGGCTTTGCCTTCGTTCAAGCGAGTTTCAATTACGGCAATCCTGCCGAATATACTGCCTGCCGCCGGCGGCGTGGCAGTATCTGATGCGGCAAATGCAGAACTTGAAGTCAGGCAACCGAGCACAGCGGCGATGAATATTCTTTTCGGCACTTATCTTTCCAGGAATTGATACGTCAACTGCACATCATTGATCATGTTTTTCTTCGACGGCGCCATGATTTGCACGGTGCAGACATTCTTATTGAACATGCCGGTAATGCTGGTTCGGTCCTTGGACGGAATCGACTTCCAGCCTGGCTGGCTGAACTGAGCATTGTAGACCTGCATGATGCTATTGGCGTCGGCGGTGGTAGACCAGCGCAGCTCAACTTGGGTAACGCCGTTGTCGGCGGTATTCTTCGTGCCGAAAAGGTACTGTCCGCCGGGCGGCGCCACTTGCGTCATCGCCGGCAGCTCGTTGGGAGGCTGAATCAGGCGCTGATATTTCATCGTCGGCGCCAGCGCTTTTGCCGGCGGTTGATACCGCGGCAATGGCTTTTTCACTACCGTCTGTTGTGCCTCAGAGGCACTGCCGGAGAGCAAAACGGCTGCCAGCAAAGTCAAAGCAAGTTCAACACGCATGAGTCTGTTCTCCCAACCCCATGTTCATTTTTACCAGATGAGTGAGCGATTTGGTACTGTGACAACTCAGCAAGGGCAGCACCAGGTAACACCGACATCAGCGGTATTCGTAAACTGGACCACCCCAAGGAGGTTTTTGTAGCCGCTGCCCGGCGTCCACAACGTGCTGTCCTTGGTGAAGCCGGTAAACGAAGGCGGACAGTCGAACGGGTGCGGGAAGCCGCCGTCGCCGGAAACGTTGATGTATCTGTCGGTGAGCGTGTTGTCCTGAGAAAACTGGGCGACCTGGTTGCCGTCTGCGGCCTGGAAGGAAACATCCCAACCGTTAGGTGGTGTGGTCGTGCTCGCGTAGGAGCTGCCGTTCCAGTACAAGTAACTTACCTTGTCGAAAGGCACAGGCTGGTTGAAGGCGGCATCGAGATCAGCGGAGCTGGCAGTGGCGTGCATTTCATTGAGGCGCTGCCGAATTTGGGCTTGTATGGCTCCGTTGGCGTTGGTTTGGGACAGAAGCTGTCCGAGAGTCGGTACAGTGGTGTCATTATTGTTGCCGAAGGGATCGCGATTTATTTCACTGTTGTTGAGAGGGTGATTATAAGCCTTGAGCCCGGTGACAAGGTTGGTTGAAGGGTTGATCGATCCGCAGCCGTCCGAATCGAACGCGCCGCGAATGCGAATCACTTCCGCCTTCAAGTACTCGATGGCCATCAAGTTGCCGGCCACGGCGCCGGGGCCACCACCAGCGGTGCGCAGCGCGTTGTACACATCGGCCACTTCCGTCTCGCAGTTTGGGTTGACCGCGTGGGACGCACCGCCTGATTCCATCGCGAAGGAGTTGACGTTATTGCATTGATCCGCACTGCCGCCGTTGTTCACCAGGTAGTCGTGCATGGCGTTGAGCTGGCCCTGTGTCATCGCAGGCGATGACGGCTGGAAGTTAGTGCCGTTCAAAGTCGACATCGGAATGTTGCCGGTGTCGTCGTACTGCGCGTTGGCCACGGTGCTGAAGTCGGATGGGTTGGTGCTGAAGAATGCCGAACTCGGTCCGGCCTGTGCCATGAAGACGCCGGCACCCATTAATTGGCCGGCAAAGGGATCGCTGCCATTCGGGTTGTAGGCGTTGCTGGCTGAGCCCGTGTTATTGATTACGATATAGCCCTGGGGAATTTCGGCGTTGAAGTTGGAGCCGGCTGCGTCGATGACGCCGACAATGGCACTCGATCTGGTCTGGACGTTACCACCGTGCATTTCCAAGGCGTTGGACTGGCTCTGGAACGCGTTAGGCGGTATTAAGGAGTTGCCGCCATCAGGCATTTGCGTGCTGGTCTCAGCCAAAAACTGCTGCTGTGATACCAGGTGCGGTTCTTGATTCGGACGCACAGGTACACCGTAGAGAGTGAGTGTCGTGTTTGCGCCGCCGGCTGACACGGTGACGCTGATTGGCGTATAGCCGACCAGATAGTTGGTGCTGGAGGTGGTGAGAGCGCTGTGCTGGGATCCCGGCGGCACGACGCCCGGCACGATGTGGACGTTGGTTGCGGCGTCCGCGTTCTGACGCATAAAAGCCACGTGGTAGGCGGTGGGATCCGTGGCAATTTGATTGCCCTGGTTCCAATTGAGCATACGCAGCGAGTTGCTCTTCGCAAGCGAGTCAAAGAAATTGGTTGTTTGTCCGACGGTATTGAGTTGAGTGTACAAGCGCTCACCGATACCGCCTGTGCCGCTGTCGCCCTTGCCTTCAACTTCGGTGATCACAGTTTGGGCGTGGGCAAGCGCTGTCGGTGTGCCTTCTTCAGAGGCGTTGAGGGCGACCAACAAAGCCTTGCCTACGAAGCGGTCGTAATCTTTCAAATCAGCCTGGTTGTTGACGTTGAACAACCCGGCAAACTCGTTGCCTTCGTTGCCTTGCGGGTCGACGGCTGGTTTGACCAGTGCTTGTTTGGCGACGTTAAGGTTGCCGGAGTCTGTGGCATGTTGGGCTTCACGGCCGCCGCCCAGCAGTTGCACCAGGAAGAAAAATCCAACGCCCAAGATGACGATGAAAAAGACAGCCGTTACAGTGAGGGCTAGAGTGGCGCCCTCCTTGTTACGTTGAGACATGACGAAACCTCCAGCGACTAGCTAATTGTGGGCGAAGAAGGCAGATCCGGGAATACCGAAATCGCGTATCGAGAGAAATTGGCACCCAACTGAACATTAGCCTAGGCTAATATTATCAAGTGTTAATATAGGTGGTCAAGTGAAATGCAGCAGCAAATAGGCGCCAGTGCTGTTTTAATCATCGTCACGCTCCTGGCGGCGAGCGTTTCGCTGCAATCTTGTTCTAAGGCTGAGGATGCCTCGAGTACGGTCAAGCGAGCACAGGCGCTGATGATCCAGGGCAAGGCGCCGGCGGCCGAGAGTCTTTTGAATGGTCGTTTGAAAATTCTCGGACTGAGCGACTCGGTTGCCGAGCAACGCGCTTGCCTGCTAACGGTTCTGGGGCGCGTTTATTTGCAGCAAGAGAAGCCTATGGACGCGGAAGCCTGCTTTCTGGAATCCGTGTCCATAGACGAGCGCAAATTCGGTATCGACAGCCCAGAGCTGATCGAACCGCTTGATGGCTTGCGTCAGGCGGAGTTCCGCCAGCAGAAGTTTTCGCCGGCCGAAAGAGAAGCCCGCCGCGTGTTGGCCATTGCAGATAGCCACTACAAAGCCAACGATCCGCGCCTGGAGGCAGCAATCAGCAACGTCTTGGCCGTGGCTTGTATCGGCGGCAAGTGCAAGGACGAAACCGAACTCGATCAGCGCCTGGTGGCGATCAGGGAGCAAATCTATGGTCCCGACAATCAAAACACGCGAGCGGCACGTTTAATCTTGGCTGAATCCTATCGGCATAAGAAGGATTATGCCAATACAGTCGCCATGCTGCAGAAAAACGTCGAATCCTGTCGCCGGGCTGCTCCTGCGGAGTTGATTGCCGCTCTCAACAATGTGGCCCATGCGCTTGTTCTGGCCGGCGACTCACAGAAGGCCCTGGACAATGCCCAAGAAGCTCTCGATATAGAACAAAAGAGCGGCAACAAGATACCCCAGCAAAATCTGAGCAGCCTGCAGATTAAAGCCCGCGTGTTGGCAAAACAAGGCAAATACAAGGAAGCAGAAAAAACGTACGCCGAGCTAGTCGAGAAATTCAAAACAGTCTTTCGGGACAAAAACCCGCACCTGGCGGACATCCTGGTGGAATACGGCGATGTTTTGAACCGGGTGGGCAAGACTTCTCTGGCTCGCCAGGTCAAAACCGAGGCAGAATCTATTTATAAGCGGTAGCATCGGGCTATAGCTGATAGCGGATAGCTCGGTTCACACGTTCTTCACAGCCTTATTGGAATATGTACCTGTGGCTGAGGATTTTATGGCTGGCAATCGCCGATTGATGATTCTGTTTCTCATTGCGCTTACTTCGGCAACCGGCTCGATAAGCGCAAAAGAGGAGGATGACGGCAACGTGACGGTGCCGCTCGCAGTGCCACCAAATAAGACACCAGCCCCGACGGTATTGCCGCCGGCCAATGCCGAAGATAAAACAGTGCCATCGGCAAGTCCTCCCGAGAAGGCGCCGCCTGTAGTATCTTCCCAATCCACCGAAAATCCGCTCGACCGGCTTGAGCAGCACTTCTTTGGACAAATGTATTCCTCTGAAACACAAGACGCGCGCTTGCAGAGATTGGAGAATTTTGTCTTCGGCACCAAGAAATCCGGCGATGCGGAAAGCCGTATTTCGCTGCTATCTAAAGCGATGTCTGTTCCGTCTCAGACGAGCGTGGTTCTATTGCCGCTACCGGCAGCGGCAGGCAAGAAGCTGCCTGCAATGCCCACAAGTGGTGCTCAATTCACGACTGATGGAGCACTCAAGGAAGGCGAAAATTTCTTCCAGCAAAACGCATTTCACGCCGCGGAAGACAGTTTTACCCGCGTTTGCGAGAAGAATCCACGCGATCAGCGCGCCCATTTTTGGCTCGCACTGACGCGCATGCGCTTGTACGACTACGATGGCGCCAAGCAGGAAATGCAGATGGCTTTTGCGCTCAATCCATTTAGCGACATCGGACAAAAGGCGCGCGCCAACATCCTGGATTTATCACAACTTTTGGACAAAGAGCGAAGACAACCCGTGGATTCTGCCGATCAAATGCGCCGGACCATACGCGATATGCGCAGGCAGGCGGCGTCTTTGCAGGCGCAGAAATACATGGACGGCGCGTTGGCAGCGCGCTGGGCGCGCTATAGCGGGCAGATGGACGCGCAGAGAGTTCGTACGAGCTACGGTGACTATTATTCGCGCGGAAGACGCCTGCATCGCATTCGCATCAACAGTCCCTACGACGTCAGTAATCTGGCCATGATTAGATCAAACTATGCGCTCACCGACTCCTACGTGCGGGGCGCTAATGCCCGCCGGGATGCGGCTGATAGACAGCAGGGCATTCAGGATTACATGAACTCGGCCCTCCGGGAAATGGGCGATCGGCCCCATCCTGGACAGCCACGGCTGCGCGCCTTCGGCTCCAATCTTTATGTGCACTATTACGGCACCGACGCGGCCGATTCACCGCCGGCGGTGGCGCCGGACGATGCGCCTGTGAAGGCAGTCGCCATCCACTACGGCGGCCGCAAAAATAGTCAGGCGGGCTCGTCGACTCGGCCGTGAACCGGGCGGCGCGACGCGCCGCCCCTGCAGAGTCCGTGGTGATCCTTCGGTGGTGATGCGTCAGTGGTGATCCGTCAGTGGTGATCCGTCAGTGGTGATCCGTCAGTCGTGATACCGCATGCGGTATTACTTCAACTCCGTCAGCGCAGCTTGAAATGCTGCGAAAGTGTGCGCATCAAAAAGCACAAATTTGATCTCGTTGATCCTGTCGTTTTCGGTGCAGAATTCTGCCACCGTCGAGATGGCGATTCTGGACGCGGCTTCCACCGGATAGCCGTAAATGCCCGTGCTAATCGAGGGAAAGGCGACGGTTTTCGCTCCTGCTTCAGCCGCAAGTTGCAGGCTCGTGCGATAGGCACCAGCCAGCAGCTCACTTTCGCCTGCGTGTCCGTTGCGATAGCGCGGGCCCACCGCATGAATAACATATTGTGCGTTTAGCTTGCCGGCGCCCGTTATCACGGCGCTGCCGGTCGGACATCCATGCTGCACCCGCTTGATGTCGTTCAGTCCTTCCATAATTGCCGGGCCACCGGCACGATGGATGGCCCCATCGACACCGCCGCCGCCAGCCAACGAAGAATTGGCCGCGTTTACTATGGCGTCCACCGACTCTTTGGTAATATCGCCTTGAACCAGGCGAATCTCGGTGGCGTTTATTCGTTTTCTAGTCGTTGGCGGCATCGGATTATTGTAGTCCTTGGCGCTGCCACTGTCTCGCGGCTCGAGACACGAGACATTTTGCGCAGCCAAGGTAGGCGGACCCGACAGGGGAAATTTCTCGCTTCTCGAGATCCGAGAAATCGGCAATGTTAGAGTCCAGCCGGGTGAGGCATTGGAGACAGCTGTTTCTCGTTTCTCGAGAAGCGAGAAATTTCCGGCTGGCTAGACTGCTCAAAAGCAGAATTGGGAGTTGAGTCTAGGCGATCTGGCGAGCGACGAACGAGTTGCTCATTTCAGACGTCACAACATTTCCAGTTGAGTTGAATTGCGCGATTGGTCCGGACGGTCCGGTGATGCGCTCGCCGGCGCAGCTGCCGTCTGCTTTCAGCATGACGGTGTGTGAATAACCGTTGGCGGTTCGACGTACTGCGCAGAAAGAGCCGTCCGTATTCCAACGTTGCTCGAGGCTGACGGCACGCTGATCGAATTCGATCGCTAAGCCTTGCATTTGCAACCATTGATATGAACGACTTTCGGGTGATTGGTAAATTCTGCAGATCAGTTCTTGGAAGGACGGACGATAAGTTGGTGCGGACGGCTGCGGGATAGCTTGAGCGGGCTTGGCGTCATTTTCCGGACGCATCAGCGGTGCTTCGTGACGTCCGGCTGCAGGGACCATGATGTCCGGCAACATGTGGCGATCGTGGATCGCTTCCATTAAGTTGAGCAGACTGCTCATTGCCTGCTGTCCGTCGTAGGGTAAAGCCTGCGGCTGGATCGCTTGCGGCGCAACCGGCTGCGGGCTCGAGTGAGTTTGCGGCGCAGGCGTTGCCACCTGCGGATGCGGATAAGTTGGTTGAACGTCAACCGGCGTTTGGTCGCCTTGCGCGGGCTCGTCATCGAACCAGCAAGAGAGAACGCCATTTATAGGTGCTTTACTAATAGGCTCGCCCATTAACTGCCCTTGGAATTGCTATTCCGGTTTTTGATGCCTACTACGTAAGAAACAGATTGGGCCTAACGACCGCCATCTGGGGGTCGCCACCAACCTTAGGGAATTCTATTGTGCGTATCGGAAACCCGATTGTCAAGCCAATTTAATCTAGCGCTGGCTTGGCTCTTTGAGGGTTGTCACGGGAGTGCCGCCCTCGATGCCGCGCCGTTTGGTTTCCTTGGCTGCCGACAAGATGACGTTCAGTTCCATCGAGTCTTCCGGGGCGCCTGCAATGCCGAAGAATAGGGCGAGTTGACCGAAGGGGCGTGGGATAAAGGGATCGGCTGCCAGCATTTCCATCAGCCTGGCCGCGAAGACCTTCGCGGATTTGACTTGCGTGTTGGGCATGAACAGCGCGAAGTCGAAGGTTTCGAAATGCCCCATCACATCGATCGGCCGCTTGGCGGTGTCGACTCGCTTCACGCACTCCCTGATGAATTGCATAGGCAATGACTGCAGAGCGTCCCCGACGCGCAATTTCGCTTCGAACACCAGCAGCGTCAGCGGAATACCCAAAGTGGCGCTCTTGGTGAATTCTTGCTCGAGCATATAGAGAAACGCCGGGTAGGTCAAAATGCCCGTCTCGGGGCGTGTGATGGTGCGCAATACGCCTTGAATGGCGGCGCGGTCGATTTGATATTCAGGCAGGTTCAGCACCGGCTGGATTACTACGCCGGCAGGCGGTGTGTCGCTTAGTTTAACCAGACCGCACGACAGCATGTTAAACATGAGTGGCACCCACTCGTTTTTGATCATCGGCATGCGTCGCAATACATCAAGGAGGGTGCTGGCGTTATCTATGAAGCCGTAAAACCGCTTTTGAGTTTCGATATCCAGCGGAGCGCCTTTGCTGCTCAATATCGCTTTGAACTCTTCCTCGGTGATGCGATCGTTGATGCGAAGCAGATAGGATTGCGGCTTCAGCCCCTGGTCTTTGACGTATTTGTTCTGGTCGAGCAGGCTGACGCCTTCCATGAGCAATCCGTCCACGCGACGTTTGACGGACTTTTCCGCGCTCTTTTCGTCCGGGTAAAAGTGAAATTCGCCCTCTTCCCAGGTAACCAGCTCTATAATCGCCTGGTCGCCTTTGGCTTCCAGTGACTCGGCGTGCGTCGGTGTGCCGTCTTCAAAGAAAATGTTGGCGGTGCCCAAAGTGTTACTGACCCGCAGGCAACCAGTCATTTTCGACATGCTGATCGATTGCAGCAACGTGGGCAGCTGCATGTTGGAGAGATCGCCTTCGAGGGTGGCTATTTTACCGGCAGGCGGGCCGACCAGCGTTGTTATTTGCCCGCTGCCCATTTCTTCCAGCTCGAGCGCCGTGTAGCTTTGCCGCGCCGGATCTTTGTTGGGACCTGAAGGTAGGAATTCTTGCTCCTGCTGCCCGGTCTCGGAAGCGCATAGATTGAGCACCAAGTAAATGTCGCCTGTGGGATGTTGCCACAGCATTTGAGCTTTATCGTCATCGCCGCGATAGTAGGACCACACAGGCTCATACGACTCGTCGGTGCACTTTACCGTCAGCATGAAGGTCTTTCCGTTGAACAAGAACGGAAGTTCAATCAAAACACCGCGGCGACTTCCTGCCTCTGCCAGCAAGAAGTTCAGATCGGTGTCCTTAAGAACTGTGGGCAGCTTAGGAAACCGATGAGAAGTAGGCGGTGGTGTTTGTTTAGGACGAAACATCAGGCTTGGGGCGCGATTCTTTCCTTCGACGATTTTAACATTCGAAAATTAGATCTATCTTTTATGTACCCCGTATGTACCCGGAACGACTCCTGTAAGAACGTTAATGGTCGTTGTCAGTCGGATGGTTATAATCGCTCATCTGCGGGCTCTTAAGGTTGTGCCGTGTACGACGTCTTTCAACAAGTTCAAGCTATTGATCTGTCGGCGCTCTGGTGGCTGCGCTCATATCATTCACCGGTGGCGGTTTGGGCAGCTTGGGCAGTGTCCACGCTGGCCTGGAAAGGCTGGCTCTGGTGGCTGGTTATTATCGGCTGCTGGCTGCGCGGACGGCGAGACGTCAGTGCCCATCTGGCAGGGGCGATTCTGATTGCCACGGTGGCGGGGCTGCCGCTTAAAAGCCTCATCGCCAGAGCAAGACCGGACCTCTACGCCTCGCAACAGCTCAATATCCCCATGGCGGAGCTTTTGAGCACGGCGCATTCTTTTCCGTCCGGGCATACACTGCTGGCCGCTGCTTTCGCCTTCGTCATTTTCCGGTACTGGAAGGATTATCGAGGCTGGCTCGCCTTCGCCTTTGTGGCGCTGGTCGGAATCGCCCGTGTCTATCAAGCTATGCATTGGCCAAGCGACGTTGTGGGCAGCATCGCTCTTGGTGCCTTGGCCGCCTACGCTGCAGGCTATTTGCTCAAGTGGCCACTACTGCAGCGTCTGATAAGCAGGCAGCCTGCCTGTGCCTCGGCGGCAGCGAGCAAACCAGAACCGGCGCTGTCTGCTGTGGGATCGGCAAAAAAGTCTGACTGAGTATGGGTGAAAATCACCATCAACTACCGCCGGCAAAAGTGGTGGCGCTCTGGCGTTTTCCCTTCAAGTCGATGCTCGGCGAGCAGCTTGAGCAGCTTCACTTGGGACTTCGCGGTGCGGATGACGATCGCCTCTTTGCCCTGCGCGAAAAAGCGACGCATAAGCTTGTCACTGCGCGCCAGCAACCGCAGTTGCTCATGCATCAGGCGCGCGTCGGCAGCCGCGGAGTGGAAATAGTTCGGCCCGACGGCACTTGCCTGTCGGCTGAAGATCCCCGATTGGTGGAGCATTTCAGCGCCGAGTTCGGACGCAAGCTGGAGTTGGCCCGCGCTTTCAGCGAGCGCGACCCCGAAGGTTTGTTTGATGACAGCGGCATTCTTTTGGTGAGCAATCAGAGTCTGTCCACGCTCGCCGCCGCGCGCCCCGAAAGCGATTTCGATCGGCGGCGATTTCGCGCCAATATTTGGATAGATTGGCCTCAGCCTGCCGATTTTCCTGAGCAGCAATGGTTGCACAAGACAATTTCGGTGGGTGATGAAGTGCGGCTGCATGTTGATAAACTTTGCGAACGTTGCGTGATGACGACCCATGCGCAGAGCGATCTTGAGCGCGATTACCAGATTTTGAAAACGATCACGCAAATGAATGATGCCGCGCTCGGCATTTACTGCAGTATCATATCTGGTGGCACGATCAAGACCGGCGATTTGGTGCGGCCGGTCGATTAATCCGTCGGGTCGATTGATCAGCTTTTGGTACCGGCGGGCTTTAGCCCGCTTTCGATCAGCCCGCTCATTAATCAGGCTTTACCGCGTGCAAAAGCAGGCGATCGGATCCCACGGAAAACGGCTCGCCGTCTAGCGATCCCAGCAGCTCCACCACTTGCAGTCCTGCCTGATCGCACAACCGGCAAATTTCGCCGGCGGTGAAAATCCAATGATGCGTGTTGTGTTCTTCAGTGGTGCCGCCGCTGATGAAAATGAATCGCGAATCAAGTCGGTTGAGATCGCAGCGATAAGAATTTTCCATCAGCATGAGAATGCCGTCGCTTTCCACCCATTCTTTGGTACCGCCGACGGTGAAAAATGTTTCCGCCGCCAGGCAGGTATCGAGAATGAATCCGCCGCCGGACTTGAGCGACTGAGCCACTCCCTCGAGAAATTTGCCGGTGTCCTTCGGATCGAAATATCCGAAGCTGTTGCCCATGCAGAATGCGGCATCAAATTGGCCGCGCCAGGATAAGCCGCGCATATCTGATTGAACGTAGTTAAGCGGTAACCGGCCGGCGCTCTCGGCGTCCATTTTCGCTGCCGAAAGACAGCGTGTTGATAAATCGACGCCCGTCACCTCGATGCCCTTGCGCGCAAGCGGCAGTGCCAGGCGCCCGTCGGCGCAGGGAACATCCAACACCTTATCGCCCTTGCTCAGCTTCAGGCGAGAAATCAAAAACGAAACTTCGGCGTCCGTTTGTTCCGCGGAGATCGATTGCCGCCAGATGTCGGTGGCCAACCCTTCGAAAAAATGCTCAAACCAGCTCAGAGTCTATCTCCTCACCGGGCGGCAGTGCGCCGCCCTGCAGGCCATATATTACCGCAACTTTTATGTTTTGCTTTTCGGCAATCGCGATTACGATGCGCTTCACCGTGGACAAACCAACTCCATTGCCGGGAAATTCCCGCGAGCTATGCAGCCGTTTGAATGCTTGAAAAACTTCTTCTTCCCGGGCGGGATCGAACCCGGCGCCGTTGGCGCCGACAAAGAAAGTGACGGACAAATCGTCTTCCTCGGCAACGCCCACTTCGATCATCGTTGCATCGCGATTGCTCGTGAACTTCCAGGCATTGGAGAGCACAACTTCAAAAGCGCATCGGTGAGATCGATCATGTGTTTGGCTTCGCTGCCACTATCGTCCAGGCAAGATCGCAATTGTTCGGGGTCGGTTTGGGCGCTGCCAGTGCCCGCTTGCATATACGATGATAGCAAACAAAGACCGCGCACCTTGCGGTACGCGGTCTCTGCGCTTTGGTTCGATTTCACGGCTCGGCTTTGAATACTTCGCCGCTACTATCCGAAAAACCTTTCTACGGATACAAACCCCGCAGGCGCTTGGCTTCCGCCAGTCTGCCGATGGCGATACGCATAGCCGACATGCGCGAACGCAAACCGGAACGTTTCGTCATCTCGAACACCTGATCGCAAGCGCGGCCCATGATCGTTTCCAAACGCTTGTTCACCTCATCTTCAGTCCAGAAAAGGTGCATCAAACCTTGCACCCATTCGAAATAACTCACCGTCACACCGCCGGCATTGGCAAGAATGTCCGGAACGATGAAAACGCCTTGCTCGGTGAGCCACTGATCAGCTTCCGGGCTGGTCGGACCATTGGCGCCTTCGACGATGATCTTGCATTGCAAACGCTTGGCGTTGCCCATGTGAATCTGGTTGCCCAGCGCGGCGGGCACAAGCACGTCGCAGGGCACCTCGAGCAGCTCGGAGTTGGTCACCGGCTGTCCGCCGGCAAAATCCGGAACTCGTCCCATCTCGCTTACATAGGCTTGCAGGCGAGGAATGTCCAACCCTTGCGGATTGTAGACGCCCCCGTAAACATCGGACACCGCCACGATTTTGAAACCGGCGTCGTGCAGCAAGCGTGCGGCCACGCTGCCGACGTTGCCGAAGCCTTGCACCACCACCGATACCGGCGATGATTTCAGTTCGGTAAACTCAACGGCGCGCTTTACGCAGTAGGCGACACCGCGACCGGTGGCTTCATTGCGACCAAGCGATCCACCGATGGACACCGGCTTGCCCGTCACCACCGATGGTACCGTGTGACCGACGTTGATGCTGTACGTGTCCATGATCCAGGCCATGGTCTGTTCGTTGGTGTACATGTCCGGTGCCGGAATATCTTTATCCGGACCGATCAAGTTGATGATCTCAGAAGTGTATCTACGGGTCATCCGCTCTTTCTCGCCGGTCGAGAGCTTGGTGGCGTCGCAGCGGATGCCGCCTTTGGCACCGCCGTACGGCAATCCCATAAGCGCGCACTTCCAGGTCATGAGCATGGCTAGTCCGGAGACTTCGCCGAGGTTCACTTCCGGGTGAAAGCGGATGCCGCCTTTAGCCGGTCCTAGCGTGGTGTCGTGATGAACGCGATACCCCGTAAAAGTTTTGACCGTGCCATCGTCCATTCGAACGGGCACGGTCACAATCAATGCTCTTTTGGGATAACGCAAGCGCTCATGCAGCTCGGGGTCCAACCCCATCTCTACGGCAATTTCGTCTAGCTGCCTCTGAGCCATTAAAAAGTGCTCTGTTTCGCACTCCATTGTCGGTTTGGGCACCGACCTCACAGTCGTCATTTGACCTCCTGAGATTCCTCGAAAACCCTGGTGAGAACAGATGTTCTTACACCGGGCGAAAACGCGTTTACAAATGTTACACCTTAGTGCCGATCGTCGTATCGCCAGCAGGCACGACAAAGGCGGTTAAGTTTTTCTGAGTTTGTTTCTCAGTATAGCCTCGCCGGCCGCGACGCGCTTGCCAGGCGCCTCGCACGCAGATGAGAGCGGTGACAGGTAAATCTTGGCAATCTGCGCGATGATTCCGAGCACTGTTGAGCGTTAGCGAAAGGTCAGCACTTTCGCCCATCTAGCATGCAAGTTGTCCGCGAATCAAAACCAGATTCCGACCCGCCATCCGGTCGCCAGTCTCAGGCATCGGAGCCTGGACTAGTGCCGTCTTTGGGGCTGCCAGGAGGCTGGCTGCACGGCTCAGATAAGCGCAATCTGATTCTTCTGTTTGTGGCCTGTTTGGCTTTGTTTTTCCTGGCTTTGGGATCGTGGGGCTTCATCGATCCAGGCGACGGCTATTTCTCCGAAGCTTCCCGCGAAATGATCGAGCGCGGCGATTACATCGTGCCCCATCTCAATTATCAGATCTATTTTTCGAAGCCCATACTTATATATTGGCTGATTATCGGTGCCTACAAAGTTTTCGGCATCAATGAATTTGCCGCGCGCTTCTGGTCGGCGGCGCTGGCGACGGTTTGCGTGTTGGTGACTTACTGGACGACGCGATGTATTTGGAATCGGCAGGCGGCGCTTTTCGCCGGACTTGCTCTTGCCACCTCGCCTCTGGTTGTCACCTTTGCGCGTATGTCGCTGATCGATATGGGCTTTGCGGCATTACTTGGCATTGCCTTGTGCAGCACCGCCATGACTCTTTGCACGGAGAGCCGAAAATGGTGGCCGGTAATCTATATTTCGCTGGCGCTTGCGGTTCTCGATAAGGGTCCGGCGGCGGCGGTGCTTTATCTCATCGGCACGCTCGGTTATTTGATTACGAGCAAAGCGGATGCGCGCGCGATGGCCAACGGCGACGTTGCGCAGGGCATCACCAGCAAGCCCGATGCACGCGCTTTTCGGCTGATCATGGCCAAGCTCAACCTATTGCCGGGGCTGCTTATATTCTTCGCAATCGCCGTGCCGTGGTACGTTGCGGTATCAGCAGCAACGCACGGATTATGGACGCAGGTTTTCTTTTTCTTCGAGAATTTTGGTCGTTTCACCGGACACACGAATCACAAAGTTCCATACTGGTGGTTCTACCTGCCGGTGGTGGCATATGGATTCTTTCCCTGGTCGCTGTTCTTGCCTGCTGCCCTTCTGGCACCGGTGCAGGATGCCTGGCGGCGCTGGCGCTCTGGTGCCACCATCGAGCGCGTGCCTCAGGAAAGCGCCGAGTTATTATTTGCCTGCTGGGCATTGGGCGTAATCATATTTTTCAGCCTGTCGGCCACAAAATTGCAGACCTATATATTGCCGGCGTGGCCGGCCTTGGCTGTTCTGGTCGGTATTACCGTCGAGCGCTTCATCTCGCGCGAGCAAATGGGCTACCGCACACGTTACTTGCACAGGTGTATTGCCACGCTGGCAGTGCTCGGTGCAATCGGACTTTTGACCGGGATCGCTTTTGCCGTCGTCAGCGCAAACCCGGCAGTTCTAACCTCTTTCATTGCCGCCGCCCCGACTGCGCAAAACGCGAACGCATCAGCGAAGATCGCTCATCTCATGCAGCAAGCGGCTGGCGCGTTGGCTGCCATTGGGCCGTGGATGAAGGCTGGGGTTGCCGCCACCACCCTCCTCATGTCGGTGGGCTTCCTGGCGAGCTTCTACCAATTGCACAAACGCAACATTGAAGCATGCATGGCAATTCTCGCGGCCACTGCGGTCGCGGCCTGCACCATCGGCGGTATCACGTTCTATCACATCGGTTACCGCTTCAAGAACCAGGACGCCCACGTGGTCGCCGCTGCCATCAAAGACAAACCCGGGCCGGTGGCGCTTTTTCGCGATTTCAAACCATCGCTGGTCTATGTTCTTCAGCGGCCGGTCGATTCATTCTTCTGTGCCGATCAATTGCACCGGCGCGACTCTGCCAACCCTTCCGGCGCTTTGGGCACTGGCGGAACACCCGCGGCTGCCGTTCAATATGTGATCGCCGGACCCAAAGGCGCCGCCGATCTGATGTCAGCCTTCCCAACGCAATTACACGTGGTCGCACACAGCGGCGATTGGTATGCATTTGAAACTACAGATTTGCTGGCGCTGCGCCTACCGACGTTGGAACAATCGTTCACGCAGCACATCGACCTCAGCGGCGGCGAATACTCATGGGGCACGCTGCCCTTCGCCGGCGGCAGCAAGCCTTAGCTGCTTACAGCGACAGTGTGATGCCAAGAGTCCAGCCGCTTGATACCGGAGGACCAGGCAACTGTTCTTGAGCGACTGGACATCTGACCACATTCGATTAGTGAGATAACTCGGCGGTCGATCTGTAAATGCGCTTCGGCAAGTTCTGGCTACAGTTTCACACTGCGCAGGCGCAGTGAGTTGCTGATCACGCATACCGAGCTGACGCTCATGGCGGCGGCGGCGATCATGGGGCTGAGAAGCAGCCCGAACAGCGGATAGAAAATTCCGCTGGCAATCAAGATGCCGACGAAGTTATACACGAAGGCGAAAAACAAGTTGGTCTTGATGTTGAGCATGGTGGCGCGGCTCAAATTGATGGCGCGCAGAATGCCGCTGATGTCACTTTTCACCAACGTTATCGCCGCGCTTTCCAGCGCGACGCCCGAGCCGCTGCCCATGGCAATGCCGACATCGGCGGTGGCCAATGCCACTGCATCGTTGACGCCGTCTCCTGCCATTGCCACCTTCTTGCCTGCGGCTTTCAAGGCTTCGATCACGTGCGCTTTGTCCGCAGGCAATACCCCGGCAAAAATATCCTTGTCGGCAAATCCAAGCTCGTGTCCCAAGACCGAGGCGGACTCTTGATTGTCGCCAGTGATCATCACCGTTTCGATTCCGGCATTGCGCAACTTATCGAGTGCCGGACGAGTCGACGGCTTAATCTGGTCGCGAACGACAAGAAGCCCGGCGGCACGATTGTCCACGCCGACAAACAAAAGCGTCCCGCCTTCGGCTCGCAGTCTGTTGAGACGATCGGTTGCCAGTGCCGACATTTCGATGCCGAGGTCGTCCAGCAATTTTTTATTGCCGATCGATACCCGTTTTCCATGCAGCTCCGGTTCGCCGCCGCCGCCGGTAGGGCCGCTTGGGGCGCTGCCTTTGTACCTGCCGAATATTCCTTTTCCGGGGTAATATTGGAAATGTTCGATGGAATCAGGTAGGATTCCACGTTCTTTGGCGGCGGTTAAAACCGCTTGAGACAGCGGATGTTCGCTCTGCTTCTCGAGCGCGGCGGCGGCGGCCAGAATTTGCTGATCGGAGAATGGCGCTGCCGCCAAAATTGCCACCACACTTGGTGCGCCTTCGGTGAGGGTTCCGGTTTTATCCAGAGCTACGACATGCACCCGCTCCATGACTTCGAGTACCGCAGCATTCTTTACCAGAATGCCGCTTGTCGCCGCTCGTCCTGTTGCCACCATCACCGACACGGGCGTTGCCAGTCCGAGAGCACACGGACAAGCGATGATCAAAACGGAAATCGCATTCACGACGGCAAAAAGCAGTCGAGGTTGCGGACCAAGAGCCATCCAGGCAATAAAGGTGATAATTGCAATGCCGATGACCAGAGGCACGAAGTAAGCCGAAACGCGGTCGGCCAGACGCTGAATCGGCGGCTGACTGCGCTGCGCCTGGCTGACCATCTGCACGATTTGGGCAAGCAAAGTTTGCTCGCCTACCCGCTGGGCTTCCAGCACGAAACTGCCGTTGCCATTCACCGTGCCCCCGGCTACCGAATCACCAGGCTTTTTAGTCACCGGAAACGGCTCACCAGTCAGCATGGATTCATCTACGCTACTTTCGCCGTCGACAACCGAGCCGTCCACCGGAATCTTATCTCCCGGTCGTACTCGCAGCCGGTTGCCCACTTTCACGTCAGCAACATTCACGTCTCGTTCTTGCCCGTCGGCGCCAATCAGGCGCGCCGTCGACGGCTGCAACTGCAGCAGCTCTTGAATGGCACCGCCGGCTTTGCTGCGGGCGCGAAGCTCGAGCAGTTGCCCGAGCAAAACAAGAGCCGTTATCGTCGCGGCCGATTCCAAATATACAGGCGGCTGCCCATGTTGCATTAATGGCGCCGGCAAGAGCTTTCCGAACAAGAGCGAGAAAACGCTGAATGCGTAGGCAATGCCGGTGCCTGTACCTATCAAGGTAAACATATTGGCGCTGCGGTTTTTCAAAGACAAGAAGAAACGCTGCCACAATGGCGCGCCGCACCATAGCACCACAGGCGATGCCAGCATCAATTGCAGCCAGAGCGAAACGGACGGCTGCGCTTCGCCCGTGCCGTGTTCAAGCCCAAGGTGAATTCCTGCCATCGGCAGCATCGAAATCGCTAAAAGCGGCGCTGTGAAGCAAATAGCCACCCGGAAACGTCGCGCCATATCGCGGAGTTCCGTATCATCTTCCAGTGCGCCAGTTACCGTGATCGGCTCCAGCGCCATGCCGCAGAACGGGCAAATTCCGGGACCCTGGTTGATCACATCAGGGTGCATCGGACAAGTGTAGCTAGCGAATGCAGCCGGCTGCTCAGGAGGCGGGCTGGTCGGCGCCGGTTCTCCCATTGCTGTTGGGGCTGCCTGCAAATACTGTTGCGGGTTGGCCCGAAATTTTTTCAGGCATCCTTGCCGGCAGAAATAGTATTTGTTGCCCTTGTACTTTAGGCTATGCTTCGCCTTTTGCGTGTCCACCTCCATATGGCAAACGGGATCGATAGCCGTTTTCGCCTGCTCGTGTTTTAGTTTTGCCTGGTCGTTCATGCAAAGAAAAACGCCGTTGCCAAAATCGCATAGGTCGCCAGAAGCTGAGCCCCTTCCAGCCAATTACACTCGCCGTCGGTAGCAACGAATGAAAGAATGATCACTGACACCACAACGGAAAGAACCTCAAAGGGAGTAAAGTTGAGATCCATCGGCCGCGGTCCGAAGAAGTGACTCAAGAAGACGAGCAGCGGTGCCACGAACAGGGCGATCTGCGTTCCTGATCCCAGCGCAATGCCCATGGCCAGATCCATCTTGTTTTTGCGAGCCATAATAATTGCCGTGCTGTGCTCAGCGGCGTTGCCGATGATCGCCACGACGACAAGGCCGATGAATATCCGCCCGAGATGGAGAGCGGCCGCGGCGTGTTCGATGCGATGCACCAGCACTTCGCTGAGATAAGCAACCAGAACGGTCGCCACGGACAAAACAATCAAGCAGGTCGATGTGCGCCAACTTCCTTCGGACACTTCGGCTTGTGCATCGCTGTGCGTGTAATGCTCTTTGTGCGTCTTGAGGCTGAACAACAAGGTGAGTAGGTAGACTATGAACAGAATTACCGAGATGCCCAAGGCCAGCTCGTCTTCGTTTTGCAGTGCCTGCGTATGGTATGAGCGTGCCCAGGCGTCGAACACAGCGGGCACCGTCAGGCTGATCGCCGCCAACGCCAGCGAAGTTGCCGCTGCCGTGGCTGCCGTGCGGTTGAACAACTGCGTTTGAAAGCGGATGCCGCCGGCGAGCATGCTGCCGCCCAGCACCAGAAGTATGTTTCCGATGATCGAGCCTGTGATCGATGCTTTGACAATGTCGTGAAGACCAGCTCGCAATGCGGCAAATGCAATAATCAGTTCGCAGGCATTTCCGAAAGTGGCGTTCAGCAGCCCGCCGATGCCTTCGCCCTGGCGCTCGGCGAGATATTCAGTGGCGCGCCCCATCCAGGCAGCCAGAGGAATCATGCCCAGGCAGGCGAACCAGAAGGCGGCAATATCCCAATGCTGCAGTTGCCCGACCACAGTCAGCGGCACGAAAACCAGCAATGGATCGAAAACGCTTAACTGTTTTAGCCAACTCACTTAAAAAACTCGTTCGACGCCGCCTCTGCGCTGCCTAACATAATACATGGCCTCGTGGAATAGACCCGAATATAAAACTGATACGAAACGATGAAGCGAGCATTTGGCGTGGCACATTGCTAAGGCACCGGAGGGAACTTATGTTTCAGAACAGACGGCAGTCAACGCTGGGCAATATCAATTTGGGCAATCTTTCAAGCGCGCCCACTTTTCAGGATATGAGCTTCTTGCTTGAGCAAGCCCAGCGCTATCGCGGCCGCTTTGTTGAAGTGAGCTGGCACTACGGCAAAACAGGCGCCACCTTTCAGCTCACGGCAAAATATCCGCCCGGACAGGCACAGCCGACCTGGATGCTCTATCGAGGCGTGGGTTCGGGGTCTGAGCTTGTCTGGGGGCATACCAGCAACGATTTGACCCTGATGAATAACCTGGTGATGCTCGAATGCGAAAAGCCCACCGGGGCTGACGATAACAGCATTTCTGCCGGCGCCATAGATGGCATGATTGCCAGCAACCGCAACGCCGGTGCCGTGGCCTTGCCGCAAGGCGACAATGGGAAAACCGGCGGACACGCTGCCGCCGAGGCTCAAGTACCGGCGACCGCCGCAGCTGCCGCTGTTAATGCCGGCAATCCGGCAGCCACCTGGTTGCAAAATTTGACCCAGAGCAAGGTGGCAGCGGAAAAAACGCCCACGCCCGACGAGATGATGGATAAACTTGCCGAGGCGGCCGCCGGCACCGGCAATGGTGGCGCTGAATCGCCGGTCTTTGCCGAAGCGATCCCGGGCGAATTGCTGCTTGACGGCAGCCTCACCAATATCACGGTGCCGAAGTTGCTACGTTACATTGCTCACAACGGATTTACCGGCAGGTTGGCACTGCAAGGAAGCATCGGCGCCGCGGAAGTTTTCTTCAAGAGCGGGCGCCTGACTCATGCCGCCACACTCGATGCCAAAGGCGAAAACGGACTGCTGGATGCCTCGACGTGGACGGACGGTCAATTTCACTTTTCCGCCGACGATCAGACGTCCCAACAGACATTGAACGGCGACACCGCCGAATTGATCGTCGCTTGCGATCGCATGCTGGCATTGAGCAAGTTTTTGCAGCAAGAACAGGTGCGAACCGCATCATATCTGGTGTGCAATTACCAACTGACTCGTGCGGAATTCGAACAAAAGGTGGGCAAACAAGGCGCTTGCGATGTTCATCAATTGTGGCGCATCTACGAGCTTATAGATGGAAATCGCTGTCTATCCGATCTGCTGCGTGCCTGTCCGATGACTCGCGCAGAATGGGTTCCGGCGATCTATGCGCTGATTAACACCGGACTGGTAGCCGTATCCGAATCGCCGCTCACCAAGCGGCCCGGCATGTTCCTGGAAGCGTCGCCGCTCGATATGTC
>DATNQY010000096.1:0-36341 GCA_036703785.1 Candidatus Obscuribacterales bacterium | reverse complement strand
CTGCGCAATTCCATGGGCGACAGCTTATCCGATACCATTCCAATCTTGAGGATATCTGCCACCGCGGACATCACCGGCATGATCATTGGGGCGTGTGCGCTCTTCGGCAAGCGAGACAACGCCGCCTGAATTTTCTCATTCACCAGTTGTCGCGCCAGATAGACATCCGTGCCATAGTTGAAGATGACAGTGATTAAAGAGACGCCGGCTTGCGAAACCGATTTCACGTGGTTGACACCCGGCGTGCCATTGATCGAAGTTTCGAGCGGGAAGCTGACCAACGCTTCTACTTCTTGCGCCACCAGCCCCGGTGCATCCGTTTCCACAATTACTTGCGGCGGCGAAAATTCCGGCAAGACGTCCATGTTGGCATCGGCTACGTTGAACCCGCCCCAGATGATCAGAACAACAGCGAGCACAACAACAACCATGCGGTTGCGCGCAGACCAATCAATAAGTGCGTTAAACATGATCCGACTTGCTGCGAGGCACCCTGGTGGCCGGTTCTACTGGGGCTTCGTCCTCTACCGCGGCGGCGCCACCAACGGGCTTTCGTCCGCCGCTACCAGGAGCCGCACCACTGCCGGTACCAATGGAAACGGTTAATGATTCATGCGTGTGGCGTGCTTTTCCGCGAAACAGGAAAATGGCGCTGATCGCAAAGCCGAAAATAAACGCCGCTGCCACGATCATTACTACCGATTGAATCGAGAGATTCAACCCACCGTTGGCCTTCTTGTCCTCATCCTGCTCTATGCGCTCACCTTCGGTTGCCGAAGCGAACAGCGCTTCACCACCTGAATTTTTTACCTCTTCTGCAGCCAACTGAAATGCGCCCTGAGTGACCACCCGTTGTCCAGGCTTCAATCCATGCGTGATTTCAACCAAGTCGCCGATGTTTCTGCCGGTGTTGACGAACTGCGGCTGGTATCCGTCTTTCGTTTCTACGAATACAACATAGTGACCTGATTGCATCGTCACCGCGTTGTGCGGAATGGCGATCATCGGATCCGAATCAGAAGTTTGAATATACAGCTCTGCATACATGTCCGGCTTGAGGCGATATTCTGTATTCGCGATCTCAGCGCGCACAGGCAGCGTGCGAGTCTGCACATCGACTTGTGTTCCGATGTACGTGATTGTGCCTGCCACATGTTCACCTTGCAGAGCGTGCACCATCACGTGCACTTTCTCCCCGACATGCATGCGGGACATATCTTCTTCATAAACTTCTGCCGTCGCCCACACTCTGCTCAAGTCAGCAATTGTGAACAAGCTGACGGACGGATCAATGCTTTTGCCTGCGCTTGCCGCCAGTCCGGTGATGAATCCTGATCGCGCCGCCTTCACCGGCACTTCGGTGAGGGTTTTCTGTTGCTTGATCATGTTTTCGATTTGGCTTTCATTGACGCCAAGCATCTCCAGTCGTTGCCGGATCGGAGCCAGCGTCAACTCGAGGCGCGCGCGCAGCGTTTTCTCCATGATGTTCTTGTTGGTGGTTGCGGCGTTGAGTCGACTGGCCGAAATTTCGTACTCGGAATTGGCGGCGACTACGTCCTTTTCGGGCGCTATTTTTAAATCGCGAAGTTTCTTGATGCGCGCCAAATTGTTGGCGGCTAAATCAAACTTTTCCTGCGCTTGCCGAACCTCGTCGATGGAAGTTGCTCGCTGACGGGCGATTTCGCTTTCCATGTCCAGCCGATTTTGCAGCAGCTGCGCAGCCAACTGGTTCATCTCAGGGCTGATAATGACGGCCAGCACTTGCCCCTGTTTCACCATTTCACCGGGCGCGACATTAACGGTTTCGATGCGACCGGACAAAGGCGCGTGCTGATCGAACTGCCTTGTCGGAATAACTTCAATTTTGCCGGGCACCGATATTTCCATCGGCAGGGACTGCAACTTGAGCGTCTCTACTTTGACGCCAATAGCCGCTTGCCCCAAAGAATTGACCTGCAACGCTTTGCCGGCCGGGCCGCCCGGCTCGTCGTGCGCCATGGCGTCGCCAAATGCACAAAGCGCCAGCGCGCACACAGTGACAAAGCTAATGAGATGCCGTCGATAACCAGTCATTATCAAGATACTAGCGCTACAACGGCAATTATAGCCGCCACGACGTGTTCGGATAGCTGACTATCGGACTACGTGGTCAGTTGAAGTACTTGCCGAAGTCGTCGTAGCCGATATTCACGTTTGCCTTCTGCAGCTTTTCCTCCAAGTCTGTAAGGTACTTGCGCTGCTGTGGATTTAGGTTCATGGTCTTATCATCCAGCGCCGCTTTAATACTGCCGGCACTCATGACATAGCTGCTGGCGTCATCGCCCGAACCTGGAAAAAGCTTGGCTAATAGGTTGTTGCCATCCTCCGGCTTAGTGCCCTGGAATGCTTGTTTAAACAGCTGGGCTTCCGCTTTGATGCCTTCTTGCTTAGCAGCCTCGGCGGCTTGCGTCTCGGCTGTTCGCTGCGCTTCGGCTCCGCCCGGCTCATAGTTTTGTGGTTTGGTCGCTTCGGCCCGTCGCTTATCTTCAGCATCCAGCGCTTGTTGCTTGTCAGCCTGGTCTGCCTTGACGGCAGCTTCGAGCACCGGCTTGGCCTCAGGAGGAAGCTTGCCTTCCTTCTGGAGTTGAACGGCGGTCGGTCCTATATCGTTGACGGTGCCCGACCACTGCCCATGCGCGTCCATGTAAGCTCTTTGGATCGCGCCCATGGCAGCCAGCTTCTGATCTTGCGGCATGGCGGCAAGAGCTTTGTTTACACCATCGCCGGTAAGCTCTGAAGGAGCGGTGATTTTGGCGTTCAGCGCCTGCCTCTCTGCATCGCTGAGAGCGGCCGCTTGCTCGTGCGTATGAATGGCACCATTCAACTCTTTGGGCAGAGATCTTGGGTCGCCTGCGCGCAAGTGTTTCTGTGGATTACCATCGACGTAATCTTTCCATTGTTGCTCCGAGACAGGCCACTTGTTGGCGACGCCCATCTGGTGCAAGTATTCGCGAGCCATGTGGTCACGCTCTGCCGGGCTCTTATGCGACAAGTCGATGCCGAGCGCCTTCGAGCGTTCTTCCATCAAATGTTTGGCTTGCTCGATGATCGGCGCCTTGCCGAGGGTTACTTGTCCGGTAAGAGCCTTCTCTTGTTTGTCACGCTCATCGGCCAGTTGCTTGCCTAGCTCTGCTTGGCGCTGCTGTTCTTTTTGCTGCTCGGGAGTGGCACCATCTGCCTTGGCCTCAAGCTTATTGCGGCTGGCGTAATCTTTGAGGTCCTGCTCGGTGGCGTGACTGCCGTCGCCGCGCGCGACCTTGTTCCACGTGGATTGCAATCCGACCATTCCGGCATAGCCCGGCTCTTCTTCGTGGCCTTTCATATCAGCGATTGCTTTGTCCAGCTTCTCTTTGCTGATACCTTTGTCGCCGTCGGTGATAGCTGCCTTTTGCTCCGGCGTGATGTCCTTCATCTGGTCGAAGACTTTTTGAGCTATGTCGTGCTGTTGTTTATCGACCTGCTCATTATGCTCGCCGTACTTCTTCTTGCCGTCATCGGTAGTGACGTCGGCGCCACCTTGTTTCACGAGATCTTGCAACTTCAACGGCTGTTTGGGATCGCCAGGCCAATTATCACCCAGCTTTTTCATTGCTTCCCGTTGCTCGACGGTGAGACTTTGATCTTCGCCGGCCGCCTTAACTTTTTCTTGAGTCATCGACCCATCTTTAACGACCTTGGCTTGCTGCTCCGGTGTCATGCCGCGATAGGCCTGGAAGGCAGCGTCTGCATCCTCCGGCTTGAGCGGCTGCTTGCCGGGCTGCGGTTGAACTTCCGCGGGCTTTTCGGCCGGCTTATCGGCCGGCTTATCGGCAGATCCGTTGATGGCATCCATCGTTTGCTTGCTGATGCCGGCGCCTCTGTCCGTGTAGTCACCGAGCTTGTTCATGCCGAATGAGCCCATCGGCATGCCGCCCATTTGGCCCTGCATCTGCATGATCTCAGCTTCTTTTGCATCCGTTTCAGCGTGATTCTGATGGTGCGATCCACGCAGAATGCCCGCCGCTAAAGCAGCTTGCTTATCGTTGATGCTGCCCTCATTTTGGGGCGCGTCCCAGTTATTTACGAGCTGAGTGATTCTGTCGCGATCACCCGGCTTGATGTTCGCATCGGCGAGGCTCTTCTGGAGAGCGTCCTTGGTGACATTGCCTTTGCCTTCGCCGTATTTTTTATCAACGTAGTCGTAGACGGTTCCCTTCCCATCGACCGTCTTATCGGTCAATGCTTGCATGTAGGGACCCTCTTTTACTTGCTTCTGTTCTTTGGCGTTTTGATCGGCGATGGTCTTATCGTCGCCGGTGAGTTTCGCTTGCTCGCCTTGCTTCTTGATTCCGGTCTGGCGATCACTTTCAAACTGCTTGACGCGCGAGTCAACTTCGGACTGTCCCAAGCTGCCGTAGCGGCTAATGTTTTTATCCTGGAGCGCGCTCTGGAGTTGGCGATCCATCACATAACGGAAGCCCTGCTCGCTGACACGATCCTGGTCTTTGCCCTGGGCAGCCAGCATGCCGTCATATCTTTGCTCGGCGGCGGTTTCTGCGCCTTTATTGGTGTAAGGTCCGTACTGACCTTTAGCATCGTGGTTGATGCCGTTGAACTTCTCATCGCCAACAAACTGAACCGACATCTTGTTAAGCAGGTCGGTCATGCCAGGCGTTGCCTGCATCTTGTCCCAGTAGGCTTTGACGTCAGAGGCGGTGCCGCCGTTTTTGGTCAAATCCTGCACGTGTTGCTGCAGGTGTGAAACCGCTTCGTGCATGCCCGAATCGTGCGCCGTCTTTTGGAGGTCTTGGGCGTCCGATTTGACCCGTTCATCTACGGTTGGCTTGTTGTTTCCTTCCGACATTGCGGAATCCTCCGAAAAAACGAATTCGAGCTTGGGCTTGGTGTCCTTATGACAATCAGGCGCCTATTCTCCCCGAATTCTTATACCCTTAACTGTTGCTGTAGTAAACAAAAGACAGCAATTTCGCTGTCGAATCAGTGAGTTGGCATCCGGTTGTACACGAAACTTGGGGTTTTTCGACATGGATCAAACTCGGGATTCCGCCGCCGAGCTGTTTTCAGCTCGACCCGATTATTGCGGGTCATTTTATCTTGCGATATGGGCGCCGGTCTGTCATTGGGAGGAATACGTATGCGCAGCCCCAAGAAGGTTAAATGTGTGCCCAAAAACGCGCCAGGCTTGATAGATATAAACGGTGGGCATTAAATGAACATGGAAAGAACTGAGGACCACATGTCGTTCCAACCGATTCCGCCCAACGAATTAGCCGTGCTCGAGCCGCCCACGGCGGCTGAACGGCATAAGCGGGCGATGTATTTGGCCGCCCAGTTGGGGCGGCATTCCATTCAATTAATACGAAAGTGTCTAAGCCACTGCGACGAAATCGACTTTAGCGGAACCACGCCGATAAAAGCCCGACCTGAGTTGGACGACAAAGAGCAGTACGTCGCCATGAAAGAGTTGGCGGCGTTGAGCATTTGGCTGGCGCTGGCAGAACAACTGAACGGCGAAACGCCCGATTGGCTGAAAACGTTTTTCTGCGATAGTTGGGCATGCGCCGACATCTTATTTGACTATCCGACCTCCAAGCAAGTCCTGGATTGTTATCCGCCCATGGACGTGAATGTGACTTGCCAGACGGCGGCTATGAGAATGTGTCACAACCTACACTTGGGTGACGTCGTGCAAGACGCCCTGGTGTACATTACCGACACTCTGGTTAACGCCGCCGACACGCGCGCGGAGATCCTGGGCGATGCGCTAAAACGGCCGCTGCCGGAGTTGCACCAGCTCATTGCCCAGCCGGCACCGGTGTAGTTATCATTTACTCGCCGCCTTGCGATCGACGGCTGGCGAGCCGCCGTTGGCTTCGTCTTCGTCGATGTCGGCCTTGTCTTTCATCCAGGCAATCAGTCCTTGCGGGCCGCGCTTCTTCAGCTGCTTCTGAAAACGGTCTGACAGGCGGCTGACGAGATCTTTGCCGTTCACATCCAGGCTAATGACCATCGGCTCGCCGCCTCTGGGGCGTAGGCGCCAGATGACGGTGTCTTCGCTCTTGCCTTCGGTAATGTACGTTTTTACGTAGATGTCGCCGCCGGCTTTCGCTTCATTAGCGATGTTCAAGCGACTGCGCAAGAAAAGTTTGTGCCACCGTTGGTAATACCGGTTTTCGACCAGAGTGCGAAACGAACGGATCAACTCCTTCTTTTCGGCAGGCGCGAAAGAGTCCCACTGGGCAGGCGTGAACGCCATCTCCGCCATGGTCGGATAGTCGATGTGCTGCGCCGCTTCGGTGAAAATGCGGGACTGACTCTGCTTGCTGGACCAGGCGGAAAACAGCGTGAAAAGCTCTTGCACCGTCTCGCGGCCGCTCGTTTGCGCAAAAACGGCAGACTGGCTTAATACCAATGCCGCAATCAAAAACAATCTGGATACCGTGTTCAACATCTAAATTACTGCGTTCCGCCTAGTTAAGAATACCGTGGCTACGGACAATCCGCCAATAGCCCATACCAGCATGACTATTACATCGCGCAGGTAATACGCAGGCGTGCCCAGCATAACACCCTTGAAGGCATCCGCGGAATAATACAGCGGCATGCTGAGCGCGGTAATTTGCTCCCAGCGCGGCATCGCTTCTACCGGAATTACGATGCCGCTGGCAAACATTAAGGCGACACCGCAAATGGAAATAACCATGGTGTAGATACGGATGGTGCGTAAGAAGCACGCCACACCCAGCCCGATGCAGGTAAAACAGAACATCGACAACAGCGTGATGCCAACCAGTCCGAGGAAATTCTTCCCGAGTGTAAAACCGGCGATCGGACTGGTGATCGACATCGCCAGCCAGAGCACGACTGATGCTTCCACCATTACAGTAACTGTTTTCGCCACAATCGCCGCGCGCAGTCCGTGCGGCGCGAGCGAAATCTGTTTATACGTCTTTTCCATCCACTCATAAATCCAGGCAAACCCGATGTTCATGGAGGCTATGACATAACAGAGATAGGCGGCCAATCCCGGCGTTATGTAATCGCGCAAGGTGATGCTGGCCGGAAACAATGCCGCGGAATGCAAAGGTATCGTCAGCTCCTTCGCCTTTTGAGTGAGCACTGCGAACAATCCCATAGACATTTGCTGGTCGACCATCGGATTATGCCCTTCCGTCCAAACAGTGACGTTGTCGTCGAGCGGGTCTTGTGAAACGCTGGCCAGAGCCACGATCCGCCCTTTGGCCAAATCGTGCTTGGCCTTGTCTATGTCATCGTATTTGGTGACGTGGAAATGCTTCGAATCGGCTAGGTGATCGGCAAGATCACTTACGCTGTCGGGATCATAAAGACCGAATGGAATATCGTTGGAGCCGGAAAGCGTGTTGCCGACCGCGAGCATGATCAACACGCCCAGCAGCGTGCTCGAAATGAAATAGAGTGGGCGACGCGTCCACTGCAGAATGTCTTTGCGAATGATGGCTAGAATTTGATGCATCAACTTGCCGCTCGGCTTGCTCCCTAATGACGCCCGGATTGCACGGACAAGAAAATGTCTTCCAGACTCGGCTCGCTGGTAGAGAATTTGTCAAAGTTGATTTTCTCTTCTCTGCACCAATCGAGCGCGTGCTGAAGAAAGTCGTTGAAATTAGCTTCAGATCGCGGTGTCAACGTGATCAGATTTCTGAATGCATCCAGCTCTGCGATGCCTTGGAACTTGCTGGAAAAGCGCGCGGCTTTCTGGGCGAAAACATCGCTTGGAATTGGCTGATTGCAACAGACGGAAACTGTCCGTACCGCGCGAATCTCGGTGCGCAACTCCTCGATTGTTCCTTCCATCACCATTTTGCCCTGGCGAATAATGCCGATGCGGTCGGCGAGGAATTCCGCTTCTTCCAGATAGTGGGTAGTGAGAAGCACCGTCACGCCCTTGCGCTTGAGCTGGACAAGCAGCTCCCAGATATGGCGGCGAGAGCCGGGGTCGAGCCCGACTGTGGGCTCGTCCATGAAAATTACCTTCGGCTGATGCAACATGGCAATGGCAATTGAAAGCTTGCGCTGCATACCCGTCGAGAAGGTGCCGACCAGATCGTGAGCGCGATCGGCCAGACCGGATTCAGCCAGAAGCTCTGAAATGCGACGATTGGCTTCTGCCTTAGGCACCCCATATAAATCGGCTATGAACGCCAGGTTTTCAAAAGCAGTAAGCTCACCGTATAGTGCCACTTCCTGCGATACCACGCCGAACGCGCCCTTAGTGCGCTCGTTTTGATTCACGCCGTCGAACCCGCAAAGGAAAAACTGGCCTTCGCTGGGCTTGAGGAGCGTCGTGAGCATGTTGATAGTCGTCGTCTTGCCGGCGCCATTGTCGCCGAGCAACGCATAAAGCTCGCCTTCATAGACGGTGAATGAAAGATGATCGACGCAGACACGATCGCCAAAAACTTTTGTCAGCTCTATCGCCTGAATCGCAGGGGCCGGAGAGGACAAGGAGGTTCCCTCGGATAATGAATCCGTTAGTTGTGCCCGGTGCAAAGCGCTCATTTCGAAGCCATTCTACTATTTATCGGCAACCCACGCAGTCGAAAGATATATTTCGTGCCATGAAATATGCGTAGCGGCAGAACGGTGCCGGTGTTTATGTAGTCGCATCTTTCACGCTTTTTGTGCCTGACCAGGCACGTTACCGGCGCTTGTAGCGGCGACGCCAGGCGCCATCCAACGGTTGTTAGCACACCGGTGCCGATACCGCTTGCCCTCGGCAGGCTTTCAAAACGCCGTCTATGCGGGCAACCTTAAAAACCTTGTAAACCGAGGGATGGACGTTGGCAAGTTGGACTTTCGACGACATCGATCCGGCACGCAGCAAGAGCTCTTCGAGCCATTCCAGTCCTTCTACGGCTATGAACGTGCAACCGGCGAAGTCAAGCACGAGATCCAGATTTCCCGAGGCCAGCATGCGATCGACTTCATCAATCGAGCGAGAAAGTTGCTGCGGCATTTTAAATACGGCCTGCGTTTTCATGGCTATGGTCTCTCCCTCGGTTCATATGCCGATGCGAATAATTGGGCAGCTTCCGTGAGCAAAGGCTGGCGGGCACTCGTGCGCATGCTCAGATCTTCGCAAGCGGCAGCCACGAGTTGAGGCATATGCTCAGCGTACGCTTCCCGCGAAATTCCCAGTTCGCTGACGCTGAGCGGCTGTCCGATCTGCTTCATTAGATCGTAAATCGCTCTCTTCAGCGCGATCACTGCCGACTGCTCGAGCGGAGTTATGTAGCCGTGATGATCGCCTGTAAGCGGCTCGAGCGGCAGTCCCAAGAATTGAGCGGCGCGCAAATATTTGCGTCCGACAACGTACTGCGTATAGCCGGAATGCGGCATAATTTTCGTCGGCACACCGGCGTTGAAGTCGATTATGCTCAATAGAAAGACGCCGTTGGCGCGTCCGTGCGGGATGTCGAACGTGGCACCAAGCGCATGAGCCAGAGCATGATTCATGCCCACGGATGCATTGCCGATGGCCATGCCGGCAAGACAAGCAGCGTTGTGCAGCTTATGGCGCCATATGACGTTGTTGCCGTTTTTCAACGCCTCGGGCAACGCTTCGAAGATCAAGCGCGTCGCTTCGAGCGCCAATCCGTCGGTATAGTCAGACGACATTATGGAAACCAGCGACTCCAGGGCGTGTGTAAGCGCATCAATAGCCGTGTCCGCTGTAATGCCTGCGGGCAAGCCGCGCGTGAGATTGGCGTCGATAATCGCCACTTCCGGTATCAATGACTCATCGACCAGCGAAACTTTGCGATTGTTGACGTTGTCTTTTAGCACCGCGAATGGTGTCACTTCAGAGCCCGTTCCCGATGTGGTCGGGATGGCGACAAGCTGAGTGCGAACGTCCTTGGGAAACTCGGCGACGCGATATCGATAGTCGAGAAAGTCGATGGCGATTTGATCCAGCTTGAGTTGCGGCCAATCGTAAAAAAGGCGCATGATTTTCGCGGCATCGAGAACCGAGCCGCCGCCCAGAGCAATGACGGTATCGGGCTTGGTGGCACGCATCATCGCCACCGCCTTCTCGATTGTCGACCAATCAGGCTCGGCGCTTACATGGCTGAACACATCCACGCGGCAATTGTTGGGCAAACGCTCGAGCACCAACGATAAATGCCCGCGGCTTGCCGCCGACGGCGAGGTCACGACGAAGGCCGACTGCGTTTTCAAGCCGCGCAAGTGCTCGATGCTACCTGGATTGATGTATATGTTTTTTGTGGTGCGGAAACTAAGCGTGTAATTGCGCCGCTTCGGCACTCGTTTGTAATTGAGCAAATTGGCGATGCCGACGTTGTCGGTAGTGATATTGCCGCCGCCCGTGCCGCAACCGAAGCTGAGCGTCGTATTCAAGTTGTTGTACACGCCACCGACTCCGCCTATGGAAGTAGGTGAGTTGACGATGACGCGACCGGTGTTGATGGCAATGGCATAGCGCTCGATTACTTCATCGTCGTTGCAGAAGATGCCCGAGGTGTGCCCGGTGCCTCCGGCGTAATTGACATCGAGCGCCAGGTTGATCGCTTCATCGACGCTGTCGGCAGCGACATATCCGAGCACCGGCATCAGTTTTTCAACTGCCAGTTTGTGATCGCGCAGCTCGCCTTCCAGTGGGCAGAGCAGAAGTTTTACGCCGGGATCCGTTTCTAGACCAGCGGCTTCGGCAATTACCCGTGCGGGCTGTCCAACGAATTTGTAGTTCATGCCGCCTGTGCGGGGGTCAATTACCACCGATGCGACTTTCTCTACTTCTTCAGGCGTGCACACATAGCAATTGAAACGCCGAAACTCATTGAGCAAGTCGGTGATGATTTCGCGATCGATTACCAATGTCTGTTCGGACGGGCATTCGGTGCCGTTATCGAACGTTTTGCTGATCATTATGTCCATCGCTGCAGCAGGCACGTTCACGGATTTGTGCACGTAGACGGGCGTATTGCCGGCGCCAACGCCCAACACCGGCTTGCCGGAGCTGCTGCACGCCCTCACCATCTGCGTGCCGCCGGTGGCGAAGATCAAATCGACCTCCGAGTGCACCATCATCAATTCGGTTTCTCGACGCAGTCGCGGCGACTTTTCCACCCAGGTGATAAAACCCTTGGGAGCGCCGGCTTCCAGCGCGGCCTCGTACACGATTTGCGCCGCCAGATTGCTGCAATTAGCGCCCATCAAGTGCGGGCTGAAGATAATCGAGTTGCGCGTTTTTGCCGCGCACAAGCTTTTGAATATAACAGTCGAGGTAGGATTGGTGACAGGAGCAAGCGCCAGCAGCACGCCCATCGGCTCTGCAACTTCCACCATGTTATCTTCGGGAAATTCGCGAATGATCCCGACTGTGCGTTTGTCCTTGATTTGCGCGTAGAGGTAATCGCAAGCGACGCGATTCTTCATCACCTTATCTTCGACGACGCCCATGCGCGTCTCTTCATAGGCGGCAACCGCGAGGCGATAGGCATTCTTCAAAGCTGCCAGCGCCATCGCCTTGACGATGGCGTCAACCTGCTCCTGGGAGTATTGAGTCCACACCGCCGCCGCAAGCCGCGCCTGCCGCACGGTTTGATCGACACGCTGCTGCAATGCAGAATCTTCGTCTTTCTTGAGAACAGATACCGATTGCTGCTTAGGTTCGCTCATGCTGGCACTCTCACTTGAAGATGAAACGGCTATATGAAACGGTTATAAGGATGTTGGATTCAGGTTGCTGCCTGCCAACGCGCCAATTCCGGTGTATGCAGTCGATCTTCTCAAGTGTATGTGAGGAAAGCTTTTGCGGCGTTCTTCTTTAGATTGTTTTGAACAAACCGAAACACAAATTGGTGGTCGAAAAGCGGCATTCCATGGGGGGATTACGTACTCTAGCCACTTGGAATGTTTACAGATTCTATTAGAATAAGTTCGGCGGCGGAAAATCAAATTGCTGCTCAAGCTCAGAGGCCTTCTCCAGTGCCTGATACAGCTAATTCAAAGCACATCCTTACACGCTGCAGGCGTTCTCCTCTCAGCTTTGCCCTGTGCTGGTCGCTGGCGATTGGCCCTGCTGCCACATCGGCTGCAGCGGCTGATTTCAATAATGCCCAGCACGTATTCGTGCCCGCTACTGTGTTCGAACGCAGAATCGACTTCACGGAAAACCGGCCGGCTTCGGCAATCGATTTGGATCATCCGCCACAAAACGGCAGTAACCGCACTGTGGTTGTGGCAGGCGACGGCGGCGCCGCGACCATCAAGCCTAAGCCGAAGTCAAAGCATCCCTACGGGCAAATTCCGCCACCGCCTGCGGTATCAGGCGCGTCGGCTGTATTAGCGGCACCGAGCGTAGTGCCGCCACCGCCGCCTTATACCTCGAGCAATCCGGGATTGGCAGCAGCCGCTAAAGACCTCCACGAGCGCGTGCAAAAAACAGCAAACAACCCGCAAGTGCAGGGCGCCATCAAAGAGCTGCGCAAAGAGGCTGAGGATTACGCGCGCTCCGGCAAAATGGCTCAGGCTAAACATGCCGTCGCCGAAGCATTGCAACTAACGCCGCACGATAAGACTCTCATTCGCGAGCTGGGCAAGATAAGTGTCGAGCGCGCACATCAGCTTATGCAGACAGCCGATATCGATGGCGCCGTGAAGTACGCCAGACAAGCGCTGGCATTTGATGCCGGCAATGGCGATGCCAGAGGCGTTCTCGACAACCTGCTGCAAAAGCAAGGCGTCAATCCCAGCGATGCCAGTTCGCGTTTAAAGATTGCTGATTTGCTCGCTTCGCAGGGACATAACGATGATGCCTGGGTGGAGTATCAGGCCGCCAACCGCCTGCGACCATCTGCCGAAGCCCACGTCGGAATGGGCAACGTGGCGCTCAGAGCCGGACAGAAAGACCGAGCCAAATCGGAATATCAGGCCGCGGAAGAAGTGAACCCGTCGTCACCGCTTGGTCATCGTCAGCTCGGGATTATGAAGCTCAAGCAAGGCGACATCGTCGGCGCAAACACCGAGCTCAGTCGCGCTCTGATTCTGGATCCCCACGATCAATATGCCGCTAAAGAGCTGGTTGATCTATGGCAAAACCAGGTATCACGGGTTCCAGGAGCCAACAGCCATTTAGGCCTCGCTCGCGCTTATCAGCTTGCCGGCGATTTACAATCGGCGCAAGCTCAGTACCGCGACGTCGTCGCCATCGATCCGAACAATCCGCATCTTGCCGCCGCGCGAGAATCGTTCAAGCTGGCGCTGGCCAAGCAAGAAGCAGAGCACGATATTCAGGCGGCGCAAACGCTGGAATCGCAAGGAGCGATAGAGGAAGCTTGCCAGAAACTCACGGATGCTGTGCAGCTAAGTCCCGGTGATTCGGACTTGCGCGTTCATCAAGGTTATCTGCTCGAACAGTTGCATCGCTATTCGGCTGCGCATGATGCTTATATGGATGCGCTGAAAATCAATCCGCACAATCTTCTTGCCGCGTCGCGCTTGAAGGGGCTGCCTGGGCAGGCGGTATTCGTCCCGCAGTCTCCGGGAGCCCCGGTGCCATCGGCAGCAGGCTCGGCGCTCGTCGATGCTCACAGTCAAAACGTCAACAGCCTGTCGAATTTCGCTTACGCTCTGCGCAATCATATGGTTGTGCAAAAGAACAACATCAGTGCCGTCGAGGATCAGGCGCACGACATGATCGCGTCTATCGGTCAAACCGGTGCGCAGCAGTCGCTGGTAACCTCAGGACTTGGCGGTGCAGGCGGTCTTAGCGGTGCCGGCAGCGTCGGCAATGCGGGGACGGGCGCAGACGGCTTGAGTGGCTCCGTGTCCGATACGCTCGCGAAAGCAAGAGCAGCAGTAGCCCAAGCAAACGGGGGCAAGGCTCCGTCACCGCTCAGCCCGGCTTTCACGCATTCCGGCTCGATGCCACCGGTTGCACCGGACAGAGGACTTCCAGCCGCATCGCTGCCGGGCTCAGCACCGGTGCCATCCGGCATGCCCGGCCTGGCACCGCCTATTGGCACCGGCGGCGCCGCCGCCAATTCCGATACCGCTTATCTCGACAGAGTTCTTTCATCGACCAAAACGCCCGCGGCCGACGACTCGGCCGCGTTAGCATTGCCGACTCCGTTGTTGCCTCCGATCAAGACGAACAACAGTGACACGTTGCCGCCACTTGCACCGCCGATTCAACTCTCGCGCGCTGGGAGTCCATCCGGTTCGACGTTTCCCCAGCCCGGGGGCTCCGGCGCCTCACCACTGGCGGTATCACTGGTTAAGTTCGAGTTGCTCAATGCCAGTCCGAAACTCAAAGCCGTGCAACTTAATGTGGTTCTGCGCAACGACGGCGATGTCCCGCTTTTGATTTCGCGCAACACACATGGCGTAATTCGGTACACCAACCGCAACGACGCAGAAGTAAAGGTTGTCTTCAACACTTCAGCCATCCCGCCGCACAGCTCGGCGCAAGGCACCATCAACGTCCCTTACGACCAGGCAGATCCCACAGCCGACTTGTTCCTGCCGGGCTTCCTGCCCCCGGGCGCTACCGACCGCGATGTACATCTCACAGCCAATCTCGCTGCTCTTGGTCCGCCGCGGTAGTTCGGGGCAGCGGGCTCCCGCCGTGCGTCGCCCAATTGTCACGAACCTCAGCCGACAAAGCAGGCGGGAGCATTTTCGGGTTGACCGCGTCATGAGCGATCTCGGGGATGTTCCATTAATGAGGTTGTGCCATGGATGAGAACGCAATTCAAGACGTTTCATCATGCCAGCGCGAGCTTCTCGATCAAGAAGCACATCAATTTTCTCACCTCATAATGGCTGTACAGAAGCGATTTTCCGAGGGCGGCGACCGAGTCGGCGCCGACCTCTTTGCCTGGGCGGAACAATTGGAGCAATCCGGGCGGGCGCCTGAAGCAGAGTTTCTCTACTTGCATGCCATTGGCTGGTGCGAGCGCCTTTGCGATGTCGTCTATCCAGTGATTTTTCACGGTCTGCGCGATTACGCCCATTCCTTGCTCGACCGTATTCAACAACAGTCTGCGATAACTGGCAAACCCGCCGACGTACTCATACCTGCAGCGGCAGAAACGTTGATTGCGGCTCCCTCGGACGCGTTTGGTTCCGGCCCCGCAACCGCATCATTCCGCAGCGAACAGACCGCCGCCTGAATTGGCGTCGCGTCTTGGTGGTTGGGGATTACATCGAGAGAACTATAAGCGGGCGGTGTCTCCCACCGCCCGCGTGAACTTTTTCTCCGCTCCCAGGCGGGCTCTCGCCCGCCGCTACCATCATTCCTCTAGCTGGCGCGGGGAACTGGTTGGAACCCGAAATTGTCCAGGCGACGCGACAAAATGGTTTTGCTGCGCTCGCGCAAACACAAAGCCTCCGAGCCGCGCTGTTGTGCTTCCAACGATTCGGCGAGATGCTGCAAGCAAATTGCCACGTCGAGATTGTCGTCGCCGAATGTGCTTTCGTAGATACTCATCGCTCTACGAAACTGATTCTCAGCGTCGGTAAAACGCCTGCACAAACAGTAGAAATCGCCAAGCCGCAGCAACACGGCAGCGATGCGCGGATGAACAGGTCCGGTAGCACTCTCAAGACGTCCCACCGCCTCCAGCAAAAGTTTTTCTGCATCCGTCAGATCACCGCGTTTCATTGCTTTATTGGCATCGGTGATCAACGTTTTGCAGATAGATTCTTGAGACACGTATGCCATTGTTTCCCTCCACAAATTTGAATCGTTGAACTTGCCGCCCGCCGCAGCAAATCGCTCTTATGATGGCAATTGATTGTCAGCCTGCTCATGAGCAGCGCTACGTGGATCGCTGTTTACGTCCTTGATCCAATCAATTCTGCGATCTCGCTCGAGCTGCCGCCTGCACGATAGGCACAACGCGGTGTCTTCACCACGCATATGGACGGGTAAATCCACCTCTGTGCCGCAATTAGCGCAGACCATAGGCATTCCTTACACGGATTGAAATCGCTTTTCGATATTTTGATCGTAACATCTGAAGCCCAGCCAAATCGCGCATTTCAGGACATCTTTCGGGAAAGCCGCATAAAAATATGGCGCTGCCCCAAGCAAACACACTGTGCGTGAAGCAGAGCAGTAATGGATGAACTCAGCCGTTGTCACTGCACCACTTATGGTGGCATCATGACGTCGCATATGCCTATCAGTAATGCCAGTATTTTGGTGTCTGTTTATACAGATTCCGCAACGTCGCGAAGTCTGATCCTGATGGGTCATCGACGATGCGGTTGGCGTACATTATGTCGTTGTTGTATTCGCTGTGCGCTTTGATGCCCAGCGCATGTCCGAATTCGTGGGCCGCATCTCCGGTCAAGCGACGTTCGTCCGGGCTGACCTTCAATTCCATCACCAGCGGCCAGGGTCTATCCCCGAGTCTCGTCTTTTGAGCTACCTGCTCAGCAGTGAAGGCCTGTCCCGACGTCAGTCCGTGCACGCTCGTCCCGCCGGGACCGTCCGCACCGGTGAAGTGTTCCGTGAAAAATACCAACACATCAGCTTTCGTCGGGTCATCGACGAACACATAGCTGATCACGCCCTGTTGTTCGAGCGGTCGCCACTTCTCGAATCCATTGGCCGTCCACTCGTTCATGTGCCAGTCCCAGCCGGGAGCAGCCGGTAGCGCGTTGAGCGAACGCGCGTCCGCCAACATGTCATAGACACGACGCGGGCGATCTTGACTGATCGCATCCCAGGGAACATCGGGCAGTTTTTTCCCTTCGCTTATCCAGATGCGCAGGGGAAACCGCCTGCTATCCCAGCGAATCAGCGCACCGCCTAATCTCGGCTCGCCGGCATCGTATGGCGCCACAGATCCTTGTGCGCGACTCATCGAGCCGTCCAAGTGCAAGCCGTTGTATTTGGGCAAATCCTGCTGCATTTGACCCTGACTGTAGCTGGGCGAGGCGCCACCATATCCGGTATCACCCGACGCGCCGGACGAAGGGAAATTGTTTGAACCAGGCGCTACGCCGGCTGAGCCTGCGTAGCTGGGGAACGTTGCTTTCGGCAAGTAATAACCGCTGGGCGGCTGAGTCTGCTGCCTGCGTCTTTGCGCCTGTTGCGCTTGCACGTTGCAAAGCAACGTCACGCTCAACCATGAAGCCAAGAGGCACCTGGAAAGCAGCGTGAGACAGGAATTATGCATGCATTGCAACTTGGTCGATAGCCCAGCTGATGGGGGTTATCTGTCATTGTAGCCACTGCTGAGGTGAAAAGCATATATAATTTAATCTACAATTTGGCCGCATTGGCGTATACGCGGAAGGAGCCAAGTTTCTAGATGATCACCCAGGAAATGCAATCTGCAGCGCAATCTATTGAGCCTTATTCAACCCTCAGCATGCGAGTGGCTGAAGCAATAAAGGATCAAATTCAGCGTAAACCGGACAGCGTGTTGGGACTACCCACCGGACGCACGCCCACAGATGTCTACCGTCTTCTTTCACGATGGTCGAAAGAAGGCGAAATTGACTGGAGCCGCGTTCGCTGTTTTGGACTCGACGAATACTATGATGCCGACGAGGCGGAGTCGTTTCGCAAATATCTCGAACACAATCTGTACCGTAATATCAGCGTGCCTTGCGAGGCCAGGTTCAATCCTCTGTTTGCCGACAACTACGACGAGTTGATCGCGAAAACCGGCGGACTCGACCTGACAATTTTAGGAATTGGGAAAAACGGCCACATTGCTTTCAACGAGCCAGGCACGCCGGTAAATAGCTACACCCATTGCGTTTATCTGACGGAATCCACACGCCAGGCTAATGCTGAGTTTTTCAAGCGAAAAGATTCCATCCCACACAAAGCAGTTACGATGGGCATTCAAACAATCCTCGCCTCGCGCAAGATCATTTTGATGGCCAGTGGTAAAGGCAAAAAGACGATCCTAGAGCAAGCCCTGAGCGGTCCAATCACCGATGGGCTGCCCGCTTCGTTTCTCCAGATGCACAAAAACGTATTGGTCATGACAGACTTCGACTTCGAGTATTAATTGGCGGACTCAGGCAACCTCAAGAAACTACGCGACCTGGAGAACCAGATTAAAGTCTGCCGGGCGTGTCCATTGCACAAGGCACGAACCAACACCGTGCCTGGAGGCGGCAATCCGGACGCGCGAATTCTGATTATCGGCGAGGCTCCAGGCGCAAACGAAGACCTCAGCGGGCAGCCGTTTGTCGGCATGGCGGGAAAATACCTGGACAAACTGCTGGAAATGGCAGGATTGCCGCGCCAAAACGTGTTCATCACAAACATCAATAAGTGCCGCCCGCCGAATAATCGAGCGCCGGAACCGATGGAAATCCAGGCCTGCGCACATTTTCTCGAAAAGCAAATCGAAATTTTGGACCCGCGATTGATCATCTGTTTGGGAGGAACCGCGGCGCGAGCCGTGCTCGGACTGCAGAAAATAGGCGACGAGCGTGGCAAGCTGATCGAGCGCGACGGGCGCTATTACTTCGTCGCCTACCATCCGGCCGCTCGGTTCCACCGCGGCAAAATTGCCGAAGATTTCCACAAATTGCGCAAATTACTGGCAAAAAAGCCCGAGCTGGCAGGGCAAACTACGTAGATTGCCATTGTGTGGGGACAGAGCCCTGTTTAGAATGAACTCAGCAGTCCCGATTCAGAGTGCCCCAGCATGCTCAAGTTTTCGTATGGCAATAAACGTCATGTACGCAACAAACATCATGTACGCAACAAACATGTACCGGCGGGCGCAAGCCCGCTGATCGTCGCGGTTTCAGCTCTCCTCGCGCTCTTCGCGACCATGGCGTTTAACACAGTCGCCTGCGCTGACCCTGCAGACCCGAATCTCATTCCGCCGGAAGTGACTATTCCGTACACGATGCCGCCAGGTACGGTGCCGCCGCCGACCCCGGCGCCGACGAGTCAAAACCCACCGCCCACGCCACCAGGGCAAAGCGCGATGTACACGGACCGTCGAGGCTTGCCCATGAGTCCCAACGGCATCGTCGGCGGCTCCAACAGCATGCCGCCCAACACATCGTTTTCCACCGGCCAGATCCAGAGCGGCAATTCGCCCATGACCAACGGAGTCGGCGGGGCAACCGGCGCCGCACCCTGTTTCGGCTGCAAGCAATCCAATGCAAATCAAACATCGAATGATACAGTGATGGTGCCTGGTCCCAACGGTCAGATGATGCAAGTGCCAATCTCCAGAGGCGGGCAAAATTCCGGCAAACCGCCTGGCTCATCTGCTGCTCAAAGCATGACCAACACACAATTTGATCCCAGTCTTCCGGATCCTATGGCTGTGATCACGACGACCAAGGGTGTAATCACCGTTCGCCTGTTTCGCCAGTTAGCACCAAATACAGTGGCTAACTTTTTGGACCTTGCAAACAAAGGATTTTACAACGGACTGAAATGGCATCGCGTGGTGCCCGGCTTTTGCATTCAAACCGGATGCCCCAAAGGCGACGGCACGGGCGGATATATAGATCCCGTCACCAATCAAGAACGATACATCAAGCTGGAAACCTCACCAAAACTGCGCCACAATGCAGCCGGCGTTATGGCAATGGCGCGCTTTGGCAATAACTACGACTCCGCGAGCAGCCAGTTCTACATCACGTTGTCGGCGCAGCCGCACCTCGACGGCAAGTACGCCATCTTCGGCGGCGTCGTCAGCGGCATGGACGTCGTAAGACAGATCTCGACCTCGGATCGAATTACGTCGGTGGCGATTCAGCAGCAGTAGTGAGGACACTGGCATCGCGGCCTTCCAGGCTGCTCCTCTTCGCTCGGAATCCCACCGCAATCATGGTGCTAAAAACCAGCACGAAAATCACATTTTGCCAAACAGGCATGGCGGCCATTGCACCGAGCAACAACCAGCTCAGCGGCACATAGGCAACAACAAGCAACAACCAAATCTTCAAATAGCCGGACTGAAGTTGAGGAAACGCCTCAGGATTCAATGTCGGAATCGTCAATACTCCGCACAACAATACAAGCAAGGCATCAAAGTTGTGGGCATGCGGACTGGACAGCAGAGCAACTAGTATCGTCAGCGCAGCGGCCCATCGTTGCTCGTTTTCGCCGTGCCGGAATGCCCATCTCCAAAAGAACCCGACGGCCATCAGTCCAGACAAAAAGATCGCGCCGCTAACCGCCTTCAAACTCACGCCGCTCAAAACATGAGCGAACAGAGAGCGCAAGCAAACCATGGAGACGTAGTACGGATCGGCTGATTCAACATGGGCGAGCACGCTCGGATAGCCGGTAACCACGCTTACACCCATGATCGCACATACGGCCCCAAGTCCGATGACGGCCGAAATCGCAAAGGACAACAGTGCCCGCCAGTTTTTGCCGAGCAACAGCGGCACGATCAAGAACAGCATGTACTGCGGTTTGAGGGCGGCCAACAAAGTGAGCACCACGCCGCAAATCAAATCGCGTTTGTGCAGCACTGCCCAAAAGTAAATGCCGGCCAATCCAAACAACAGCCAGCTCATTTGACCCATCGACAAGGTGCGCCACGTCAAAATGCTGGACGATATGAGTAGCACCCATACCACCGTCGCGCCGACGGTGCGGCGCGGCAACAAGAGATGCACCGCCGCCACCAAGACAGCGACTGATAAGAAAAGCCAGACGACGAATGCTGCTTGCAAGGGCAAAGTTGCAAGCGGTGCCATGAGAACGTGCACAAGGGGCGGATAGTCGAATGGAATACGGTAATCATCCGGCATAGGCCCCTGATAAAACTGCCGCAGGGTCGATTCCATAGCGGCAAACTGCACCTGCGGGTCATACGCCATGGCGTGCTCTGGTGAAAGCGCAATCTTTCCGCAGCAGTAATAACGGATGAAATCCTGAAACATTCGCGGACTCTGCTTCATCACGTCGGCGAAACGCCCGAACACGGTAACGACAAGAAACATGCCCAAAAGCCAGCCGTTGAGAACGAGCGCCGACAGACTGACAAATCTAATGGTGCGAGCAGTTGTTATTTGCACAATGCGGTCATTCCCAGCCAGCTATGATTGTAACGGCAAATGCCGGTTGAAGCCGGCGCATCTGATATCATAAATGGTTGAAATATGCCAGCCTGGCGAGATTGAGGCATTAGCATTGAAGGGCTTGATCGGTTATACCGGATTCGTCGGAGGCACACTCTGCCGCCGGCAGACATTCGATAAGCTGTATAACTCGAGCAACATTTCGCAAATCGAAGGTCAAACATTCGACACGCTAGTTTGCGCGGGCGCCCCGGCGGTGAAGTGGCAGGCCAACAAACACCCGGAAGCGGATTTGAAGAATCTGCTCTCTCTGGCGGGTCATCTGGAAAAAGTCACCGCACACCATTTCGTCCTCATATCGACAGTTGATGTTTATCCCCATCCTGTCGGCGTCGATGAAGATTCAACCATCGATCAATCACAATTGCAGCCTTACGGTCGACACCGGCACATGTTTGAGAGCAGAATCAGGGCGAAATTTCCAAATGCACTCATCGTCCGGCTACCCGGACTCTTCGGCAAAGGATTGAAAAAGAATCCGATATACGATTTGATGCACGACAACGCACTGGAGCTCTTACACTGCGATTCGAGAATGCAGTTTTATAATCTCGAAAATTTGGACGCCGACATAGAGCGAGCTGCCGCAGCCGCGCTCAAACTCGTGAATTTCGCCACGGAGCCGGTGACGATCAGAAATATCGCGCGGGAATGCTTCGACCGCGACTTCTCCAATTCACCAACAAGCACGCCCGCGAAGTACGATATGCAAACCAAACACGCGGCCACATTCGACAAGCAAGGTCGCTATCTGTACTCGGCGAGATATACGTACGAGCACATACGAAAATTCGTGTGCACAGAGATGGCATCTTCAATATGAAAATCGCCATCTCAAACATTGCCTGGGATATGTCTGAGCAAGATGCAATCAAACGGTTGATGCTGGAGCGCAATGTACGCGGGGTGGAAATTGCGCCGACTAAAGTTTGGAACGATCCTCGCACCGTGTCTGTTGAAGAGATGCGCTCGTACAGACGTTATTGGGAAGATAGTGGCATTGATATTATCGCGCTTCAGTCGCTACTTTTCGGGCATCCGGAAATGACGATTTTCGACGGCGCAGAACAACGAGAAAAGACGAAGGAGTATCTGCGCAGGATGATCGATATTGCGGCAGAACTTGGCGCCAAGGTGTTGGTGTTTGGCTCTCCGAAAAACCGCAGCGCGGGCTACAGAAACAACGAGGATGGCTGGCGTATCGCCGTGGAATTTTTCCGTAACCTTGGTGAATACGCGCACAACAAGGGCGTTTTCTTTTGTATTGAACCGAATCCGCGAAAATATGATTGCACCTTCGTCTGTGATACCGACGAAGCGCTCAAACTTGTGCAAGCAGTGAACGACCCAGGATTTCGCCTACACCTCGATGCCGCAATACTGACGCTCAACGGAGAAGCGATCGATCGTTCGATTGCGTCAGGAAAAAACTACCTGTGTCACTTTCACATTAGTCAACCTCAGTTACTGCCGGTCGGTCGCGGCGATGTCGATCATCAGACATTCGCCCGAGTACTAAAGGAACTCGACTATGACCGCTGGACTTCAGTCGAAATGCGCGCAAGCGACGGCACGGCAAACACAGACACGGTTCGAAATACACTCGATTATGTTGTTTCGGTCTACGGATAAGTGGTGGCGAAGTGCAGCAGTCAACCGATCAACAAAACTGGATGGTGCCCGAGCATACCGTCACCGAATTCGGTGCGAAGCAGAGGGATTACTGCGTTTGCATTCCAGTGATCAATGAAGGCGAGCGCATTGCCAAGCAATTACGCACTATGTCGTGGCTCGGTATCCCCAAGGTTGCCGACATCATCATTGCTGACGGAGGCAGCTCGGACGGCTCACTCGCGCCTACACTTCTAAGCGAATCCGGCGTGCGAACGTTGCTGATAAAAACTGGGACTGGTCGACTCAGCGCTCAATTGCGCATGGCGTACGCTTACGCCCTGAGACAAGGCTATGAGGGTGTGATCACGATTGATGGCAACGACAAAGACGGTCCTGATGCTATACCGCGGTTTGTGGCCGAGCTGGAAGCGGGGCAAGACCTCATTCAAGGCTCGCGTTTCCGGCCCGGGGGCAAGGCCGAGAACACACCTCTGTCGAGGTTGCTGGCGATAAAGCTTTTGCATGCGCCTTTGATCAGCATCGCATCGGGAGTACTGTACACGGACACAACCAACGGTTATCGCGGCTACAGCAGCCGGCTGCTGCTTGATCCGCGTGTGAGCCCATTTCGAAACGTGTTTGAAAGTTACGAGCTGCTGCCCTATCTAAACATCCGCGCGGCTCGTCTTGGGTACAAGGTAAAGGAAATCCCGGTAGCCAGGTGCTATCCCAAAGGAGCCGTGCCCACCAAAATCTCCAGCTGGCGCGCCAAAATAGGATTGCTGGAAACGCTGGTGGCGGCCGTCGCCGGAAAATATGACCCAGACTAACCCTTCCATAGATGAAGAGTTTGATGCCATCGTTATTGGCGGTGGCTTTTACGGCTGCTGCATCGCCGAATATTTCAAACGGCAGGGCTTGCGACGCGTGGTTGTGCTCGAGCAGAAAGCAGATTTGATGCAGTGCGCTTCTTACGGCAACCAGGCACGCGTGCACGGAGGCTACCATTACCCGCGCAGCTTCCTGACGGCGCGCCGTTCGTGGCGCAACTTACCTCGATTTGTCGATGATTTCCGCCAGTCGATTTGCGACGAGTTCGAGCAAGTCTACGCGGTTGCAGGCGCCGGATCCAAAGTCAGCGCGCAGCAATTCCAGACCTTTTGCCGGCATATCGGTGCAGGGCTAAAGCAGGCACCCGAGCGCATTTCGCGGCTTTTCGAATCGCGATATATCGAAAGAGCGTTTATTGCCGATGAGGTTGCTTTCGACGCCGCCAAACTGCGGGACGTGATGGCGATGCGGCTGGACGAGATTGGCGTAGAGGCGCGTTGCAACACCTCTGTCATTTCAGTCGAGTCGAACGCAGACGATTCGCTCGTGGTCGTTTGCGCTGACGACCACCAAGCGGGCAGCCGCTTCAAAAGCCGGTTTGTAATCAATTGCACCTACGCAGGCATCAATCAGTTGCTGGAACGATCCGGCTTGCCTGTGCTGCCACTAAAGCATGAGCTCGCCGAAATCGCACTCATTGAGCCGCCCCCGGCGTTGTCCAAAATCGGCGTGACGGTTATCGACGGACCATTCTTCTCAACGATGCCGTTTCCAGCTCGGCAGTTGCATAGCCTGACGCATGTGCGATATACGCCGCATACTGAGTGGAATCGGGACGACCGTTGCGGCGGGCTTCAGCCCGCTGTCTTGGCGATCGGTACCGGCGGGCTTCAGCCCGCTCGTGCCGGTGCGGCAACTCTGGAAACAGAGCCCACCACCAAATACCCATACATGCTGCGCGACGCCGCCCGTTTCCTGCCCGTTTTAAGCGAGTCCCACTATGTTTCGTCGCTGTTCGAGATGAAGACAATCTTGTGCACCAACGAAGTGGATGACGGGCGCCCGATATTATTCCGCCAACACTATGGCGGGATGAAGAATTTATACGTCGTGATGGGGGGTAAAATGGACAATGTGTACGACGCCATCGAAACCTTCTCGAGACTGGGTATCTGATGACAGGACAAACGACGAGCAAGCAAGACGCAGGAGCCGTGAGCAGCCCAGACGTGCTCGTCTCCGTCGTGACCGTTCTACAGAACGACGATGATATTTTGCAAGGACTGATCGCCGATCTTACCTCGGCGTTAAGCGCTCACTACCAGTTTTACGAAATTGTTCTCGTGGATAACGCCTCGTCCGATGGCACGGTAAGGCGAATCGAGGAATTGCAGTCAAAGGTGCCTAACCTGCGCTTGATTCGTCTGTCGCGACGCTATTCACTGGAGGTGGCGATCGCAGCTGGACTCGACAGTTGCATCGGCGACTTCGTAGGTATCATCGAAGCGGATAGAACTCCAATTCCCGCCCTCATGGAATTCTTCGATACCGCCATCGGCAACTGCCACATGGTGGTCGGTCGCGACGAAACACAGAAGGCATCAGGCTTGCGATGGAAGTTGCGCATCGCCGCATTCAGCCTCACAAGCCGGATCTTGAAATTGCATCTTGATCCCAGCGTTTCGAATTTCCGTGTGCTTAGCAGGCAGGTAGTCAATTCGATTACGCGCATTCGCAGCAAAAAACGATATCTTGCCTATCTCAGCGTGATGATCGGTTTCAGCCAGGCTGTAGTTCCCTATTCGCCGCAACACAGACGCCCGGCGGACAAACAACGTAAGGCGCACCCGTCCTTACGACAACCGCTGGATATTTTACTGTCCAACTCCGCATTTCCATTGCGTGCGGCAGCGGTGGTCGGACTCACCGCCAGCGGACTAAACATTCTCTACTTCGGATACATCTTCGCCGTCACGCTCATCAAACGCAAACTCGCTGAAGGTTGGCTCACACTTTCGCTGACTTCGACAACAATGTTCTTCGCGTTGTTTTTGATTCTCGCCATTCTCTCCGAGTATGTCGCCCGCATTTTGGAAGAAACTAAAGAACAACCGCTCTACTTCATCGAGTACGAAACTCACAGCCGCGTATCATCAGAAGCGGATTCGCGATTGAACGTGACGTAATTTAGAGCGGAGCCGCAAAAGCGGGCTGAAGCCCGCCGGTACCAACGAAGGGCTACTGAATGAGCGGCGCGATATGGCTGAGTAGCTTGTGTCCGCCGAAGTGATTCAGGTGCGTGGTATCCCAGAAATCATCATGCTGAAACTCCGCCGATGCACCAAGGTCTAGATACTGATCACCATATGCGGTGACAACTTTATCAACACGTTTAGAGAAATTCGAATAAAATCCATCCGGAAGCAACTGCCGATTATCCCGCGAAAGGGGCATGTTCACAACAATAACTTTGATGTGCCGCGACTGGCAAAGCTGTAGCATGCGTTCCAAAAAGGAAAACTGCAATTCGAAGTCTTTTCCGCCAATATCCCTGTATCTGCGTTTGTATTCGTTCAAACTGCTGTTCCAACGAACATCCTCACGACCAGCAAGCATGAAACCCGCTGCTGCGTCGGCTGGTTTAGTTTCCGAGCCATTCGTGGCGATCTCGAAGCGATCGTACGCTCTGCCGATGCTTCGATTAACGTCGTGCTGCAGCCGCCAGCGATGACCGTAGAAATAACAGATGCGCCCCATCAGCCAGTCCATTTTCTCCTGGAACGACGGCAGGTACATCCCTACGTAAGACGGAAAGTTATTGAGGTCGACCAACCGCTTGAAACTGTAGGTAGCCATTGGAGCAGGCAAGTCACTGTCGTGAAAATCGCGGGGTGCAATGCCAAACACGACATAATCGGGAGTCTTTGGTCCCTTCAGAAATTCATTGACGTAGATGTACGCATCCGAAACCATCTGCCCGAAAATGGCGAAGCTATAGACGTAGTTGTTTCCCGCCTTCCGTTTATCGAGCGCCGCCTGCAGCGCGCGCGATTCGCGATGATTGAAAATGTCGGGAATGTTTGCGTCGGCTTGTTTGTCCACTGCCCAAAACGGATACATCATCAGCGACGAGCCGAGAAGCACCACGTGCGGCTTTTGTTTTAGTTGCGAGAATTTGTCGACGGCGATGTCGATCGAGCCGGCGCCGTTCCACAAGTCGTGCGAGACTTTGTCATCGCCCAAGCGCACCCAGAGGGCACAGTTGATCAGCGCGAACAGCCCAATTGCAAGCAGAGCCCCGCTCCAAATACGGGTGGCGGGCGATGATGGTTGTGTTTGGTCCTGGCGCCCGGCGGCTCGCTTTTGCGCGACTGTCTGCAAAACAAACTCCATACAAAGCTCTTGGCTATTGTAGGTTAGAAGGCCGATCCGATCAGTATCAGGGTTTAATCTTGACAGGAAGCAATATTGTCAAGCGCCAGCAAATCGGCAGGCATGCGCGACACGGGCGCCGCGACATACTTACATCTATATAATGTCAACCAGTCTTACAGCCCCCGTTTCCTATCCTGGTTATGCTGTGCGTGAAGACCAAACTGAAATTCGGATGAGTAGGCGGACAACTTCAAGCTCATCTCGCGAGTGCAGATCAAAAAGAGAAATTTGCGTGCGAGTGATTGCATGTTTTGGCGAAATTGGATGTGTAGATCACCTAAGCGACGTCAGCATCCAATGTCCTTTGGCGCTTTTCGATGTAGTTTCTACACACTATCCAACCGCAGAAACGACAACCAAAGCGACAGTCGGAAACTAACGGAGAGGATATACGATTTGCAGCTTGCGCGGACCGGTAAAGCCTGACGACTGAATGGTGGCGCTGAATTTCTTTGCAACTCGCGCTATTGCGTCATCGACGATATCCACTTCGGGCTTCCCTGTTCTTCAGGTTTATGTCAAGTGTGGACGACATAGAAATTACTTTTCCGCGCCGATTCTAGTGCAAGCGAGCGGTATAATCGGGCGAGCTTCGGGAATAGAAGCGTCCTGACGATCAGTATCGCCAGGAAATACATCCTCCTCTCGGTCGGAATAATATATGCTACATCAGACAGCGAAGAAACTCCTCGCCCTGGTTTCCATTGCCTGCGTCACGCAGTTGATGGTACCACTGGCGGTGTGGTCCGCCAGCCTTGATTTGTCTTCGACGGTACATAACGTGCGAGCCGGATCGATTGCAGGCTTTCATCCGACCGCGATCACCGCAGGCGGACACTTGCAAAACATCACTGCCAACAGTTTGTTAACGCCGGCCGAGCTGCAAGCAGTCTTGCAAGTGTTGAATACGGGCACGCAATCTTTGCTGCTGTCGGGAAGGGATGCCGCCGTCGGCGGCTCGGCGCTCATTCAATCTTCTGCTGCGTTGACCGGACTGGTCGTACCTACGGGTGTCAAGCTCGTCGATCAGCTAAATGCGACCAATGCACTGTCAGTCACAGGCAATCTTTCCAACGCGGGCTCGCTATATTTTGCCGGATCGCCAACTGCCAGGACGCTGACCATCAGCACGCTCAGCATCAACAACCAACTAGGCGCGGTTCTGTCATCGCTCACACCCGGCGTGGGATTGACTTTAACTGCAGCGCGCGGCATTACCAACGCCGGCACCATTAGCAGTGCCGGCGATTTGAGTTTGCTCGCAGGTGGAGTTATCGCAAACACCGGAACTTTGCAGGCAGCCGAAAGCGTGAACCTCAACTCCCATTCTGCTGTGTTTGATAATGCCGGGTTGATCTCCGCCGCCGCGGGCAACATCAATTTCTCTGCACCGAACACATCGGCCCTGTCCATTAACGGTGTTGCTGGAATTTTTCAAGCACTTCAGGGATCGATCAACGTCCGCGATGCTTCCGATAGCAAACGCGGCAATACCACGCTCAGCGGCGGCGATTACCTGTCACAGGATCTAAATATTTTCAGCGGCAACGGAAAGGTCTTCGGGAATGTCGACAATGTCTCGGGGCTGTTGAACGTTTCGGCTTGCAACGCTCATTTCAATTCAAGCTCGCCGAATTTGAATATCGGCATATGGAACGTCAGTGGCGATCCGGTCATTAGCAACATCGGCAACGTCACCCTTTCCGCCCCTTTAACTGGTTCTGATTTCGTGATCATAGCCGGAATCAATATTGAGGCGAACAACAATCCAAACTTCTCGATTAACACTTCCTCGACCACTGGCAACGGCGGAAATGTAGTGATGGTTGCAGGCGCCAACTTCAAAGGCACCACAATCAACGGGGCGTCTGCCACCGGCGGTGATATCCTGCTGCCGAATTTGACGGGCACCCTGATCAATACTAGCAGCACCAAAATTGGTGGCACAGGCGGCAACGTCACGCTGGCAGCATTCGCCAGCCCAACAAATATCTATGGCGGACACATCTTGGGAAGTCCAAGCGCGAGCATCATCACTTCAGGCAACGGCAGGGCAAGTGGTAATGTCACCGTCGTTGCGCAAGCGGCGAGCTCGACCTCAACTGGGTACACGGTAACTCTCGGAGATATTACCACCGGCACCGGAAAAATCGGTACGGGCAGTGTCACCATAGACACCGCAACGCCAAACACAGCTAAGCCAATAGTGATTAGCGGGAGCACCGGACAAATAACATCCGGAACCTTCCTCGGCGGCACCGCCCAAGCCGGAGCCGTGAATTCAGGAAACATCACGACCAATGGCGCGGCAGTGGCGATTGCATCCGGTGCTAATAATGGAACGGGCGGCAATGCCGGCTCGGCGATTCAAGTGGGCAGCATCACGACATCATCGGCGCTCGGTGCTGGCGGCGCCGTCGCTTTGACGAGCGGATTGGCTAATGGCACGGACGAAGATATATCGCTGCAAGGCCCGATTAGCACGACAGGTTCTAGCCCGACTGGAAGTACCGGCAGCGGCGGAAGCGCCCAAATTATTGCCGGCGGCAACATCATCGGCGGCCCTTCGTTTGCTGTTGACACAACCGGCGGCACGGGAACCGGTGGCAACGTCGTTATGGTCGCCGGCGCTGCAGCTACGCCCGGCGGCTCCGGTACATCGATCAGCGGACAGTCACCACTAGGAGGCAGCATTGAGCTGGCCACGACGACGGCTGTCCCGGTCATAAGAACGATCACGGATTCCACGGCCAATGCCGGCGATGTGACGCTAGCTGCCTGGGGCGGCGGAGTCTTTATGCCGACAGGCAACTTCAACAATATTGTCACCGGCGCAAATGGCTCGTCAAATAGCAATGGTAATGTGACGATTGTTGCCTCAGGAACATCTCCGGGCGCCCATGCCACCATCGAACTAGGAAACATTAATACCACCGGCGGACAGAGCGGCACCGGAAACATAACAATAGGAACGCTAGCACCATCCGCGACACCAGTGACGATCGATCATAGCGGCAACGTCGCCTCGGGCTCCTTCACCGCCGGCAATTCCGCTTCCGGCAGCATCTATGCGAATAGTCTGACCACCGATGGCGGTGCGGTATCCATCAGTGCCAACAGCAATGCCATAACCGGCACGGCTATTGCGGTAAACACAATTCAGACTTCTTCAAGTTCTGTCTCAGGAGGAGCAGTCACCCTGACCTCCGGTACAAATGGCGCACTAACTAACGCTGCCGTAACCGTGGGAAGCATTACAACAACCGGGGGTCCGACAGTCGTCAACAACTCTGTCGGCGCGCTGTATTCCGGCGGTTCGGTATCAATCACTTCTGGCGGCTCGATAACCACAGGGACAATCGATACCGGTGACAACGCATCCAGTACTCTCAACCAAATCGCCAACGGCGGCGCCAATGGCGGCAATGTATCCCTGATAGCGTCGGGAGCACCGGGCGATATAATCTATCAAAACATTTCTACGGAAGGTGCTAACGGCGGCAATGTTTTGATCGGCACCACAGGCACTGTCGGCAACATACTCGGCGGCGCGAGCACGATTACAACCAATAGCGCTGCACCGCAACTCATAGCCAAACCTTTGACTCAAGGATTCGTAGCCGGATCGGTCGAAATCGGATCGCTGAACGGCTCTGTCCAATTCGGTAGCATAAGTACAAATGCGGCCGGCTTTGCTGCACAAGGTGGCAACCACTCCGGCAATGTTTTCATAGTGGCCGGTAGCAATATAACCTCTTCCGGCTTCGCGACGGCAATTGATACCAGTTCATCGGTAGGCAATGCGGGGGATGTCATTTTGGCTGCGGGCGCGAATGGCAGCGTCAATGGCGCGGCTATCACAATTGCCGGACGATCCGGCCTTGGTGGCGACATCAACATTGGATCAACAGTGTTAAATGCAATTTCCACGGTGGAAAACAACTTTCTGGCGACAAACTTTGCAGGCACAGTTACATTGTTGGCATACGCCAATAGCGCAGGCGGTGCTACGGGCGGTTCCGTCACCGTCAACAATGCCATCACTGCCGGCGGTCCATTTACCGGGCTAAGCGGAAACGTGATGGTTGTCGCCGAGGCGGCCAGCACTTCTACGACTCCTACTTATGCAATTTCTTTATCCAACGTCGCTACAGCCGGCGGTACAAGCGGAAGCGGCTATGTCACGCTTGATGTTGCGACGCCGAATGCTACTGCAGGCAGCCCTGCCATTTACAACGTTGCAACCGGCGCGTTGACATCGGGCGTGCTACTCGGTGGCGCATACCAAAACGGCGGAGTGCAGGTGACCGGCTCGATCAACACAGACGGCGGCAACATAGAAGTTTTCGCCGGCAATAACCTGAGCGGCATCACTCCAACCAACGCCATAAATATAACCGGGCAGTTGAACACAGGATCATCAACCGGCCCCAATGGCGTTATTTCATTGATGGCGGGACTCAGCGCCGGGAATACCGGAGACATCCACGTCGGTGGGAGTATCACAACTGCAGCCGCGCCGGTGGCGATTTTGACGACCGGCTCCATTTCAATCGGCAGCGGCATCACCACGGGCGGCGCTAACGGCAACGTTGTGCTTTTGGCGGGCGCACCGATTGGCTCCGCGTCATCAGCCGGAAATGCCGCCGGCTCGATCAGCATTCAAACAGTTTCCACTTCGGGCGCGGCTGTGGCGGCTACCACTCTCGGCACCGGCAATATCGGCGGCACTTCGATTTTCACAAGCACTTCAGGCAATAGCGGCCCTGTGACCATATCGTCCGGGACAGGAACCATCAGCTTCAGTGGATCCATTAATACTGACGCCTTCAACGCAAACGGTGGCGATGTTTTTCTCAGCTCCGGATCGAGCAATGCATCGGGCACCGTAGTGGTAACCGGCGGAATCAATACCAGTGCGGGCGGATCCGGACATGCCGGACAGGTTTATGTCTTCTACAACTACAACGGCGGACTGACCGCTATGCCGTCGATTACCACGACGCAGACAGATTCAAATAACAGTCTTCAGCCTGGCATCATTCCTTCCACCATCGGTGGCATGCCGGCATCTGCTACCTATGCTTTCGTGGGAGGCACAGGAAGCAGTGCGCCTTCCGGCGGTAACCCCAACGACACAGCAAGCTTTCAGACAACGGTCGGTTCGACAACAACGATAGCGTCCACCAGCAATCCAGCGGCCTGGAGTCCAGGAGGATTCTCCTCGTTTATCGGGTCTAGCTCTCTTATTATCAATTCAACCAACAATAACAATCTATTGGTGCCTGTCATTTCGACGGGCACAGGGGGAATTTCATTTACGGGCTCCATAACTTCTCAAACTCCGGTGGCACTACTCGCCAACACCGTCTCAGTAAACGGCAGCATCTTCAATTCCAATGGCGAAACCGTGAGACTTACTGCGAGTACTGGTGCCATCTCAATCACGAGTACTACTGATCACGATTTCTTCATCAATACGGCTATCAGTCCGGTGAACATCAGCCTGTCCAATGGCGCGAACAACTTTAATTTAGTGCTTACGGGAGTATTGCTCGCGCCGCAAGTGTCATTGTCAACGGCGCCCCTCAACAGCAGCACCAACAACATAGGCAATTCCGCGATTTTTGAATCCAGTTTGGCATCCGAGATATTCACTCAATCTCTCAGCCTCAATGCAGGCGGATCCATCTATAACGCACAATATGGGAACAACCAGGGAACACCATTCCAATTTAGTGGTGGCACGGATCCGGCTTTTTTGAGCGCTTCGGCATACAGTATGCAAATTACCAGCGTCGGTACTGTTTTCATTTCCAACGCGCAAACGCCGGCTTTGGTGGCCGGCGGACCCTTCCAGTTCAGAAATGATTCGGCATTGCAGATCCAAACCTTGCCGACGTCTGGAGACAGCGGAGCCATAATTATTGGCGGCAACCTCGACTCGCCTAACGGCGTAATCAGCCTAATTTCGTCAGGAAGTATAACAACCTCGACAAATTGCCTGGCATGCACAATCACCTCTGACGGAAACACCGGACTACCAGTAGATTCTGCCAATGCCGTGTCCAACAGTGGCAACTACGTTTATCTCGTCGCGGGCGCCAAGTGGTCGACCTCGCTTACACCAAGTAGCCCTAATCCTGGGTTTGTGTTCGTCACCGATCGCTCCGGATTAGGAGGAGACATTAATCTAAGCGGAATGGATCAAATCCTCGTCACTACAAGCGTGGCTTCCCAAGGCGGATACATATCCTTGATCGCATACTCAGATACGGCGATAGGGCTAACCGGCGGTCACGTCAGCGTGCCCGGCGTCTCCCAGTTCTATACGCTAAACGTCGGCGCTCCTTTTGGAATCGGCACAGTTTCCGCGCCGATTTCCAATGCATTCCACACAGGCATCGTCGTGATTGGCGAAGCTCTGGGACATGATGGGCAACCAACCATCTCCCTCGGAAATATCTATGGAGGGCTCGGCAGTATCGTCATTCAGACAGCCACCCCAAACACATTTGTTGCCGCGAACAACACCGGATACTTGTGGATTCCGAACGGCAACGCCGGATCGTATCAGAATAATAACCTCACATTCGGTTCGCAGAAAAACTCATCGATTCTTACAGGTGAGATTTCGGCGTTGGGCACCAACGGAGGCAACTCAATATTTGTGGAAGCCGGAGATGCGATCACCACAGCCAGCATCATTGGAATTGGAGCCGCGGCTTTCGGGCCGTACCCGCCCGTTCTGAGATCAGACAATACCAGCCTCAACGGTTTTTCCGGTGGCACGGGTGACAATGTGGAATTGTCCAGCACCACAGGCACCATACAAGTAAACGGCGACATCTACACATTTGGCGGCGGTGGCGGCGGGGGCGACGGTGATCCATACGTATCGCCATATGGCGGCCAAGCAAACGCCGGGTTCGTCGCTGGTCATGGTGGCAATGGCGGTGGCGGCGGTAGTGTGAATGTGGGAAGCAGCGATGCCACCATCCATATCACAGGAAACATCAATACATCAGGCGGTGGCGGCGGCGGTGGCGCCGGCGGTTTCGGCGGACAAGGAAACTTGTCCTCGCTGGGAGGGGGCGGCGGTACTGGAGGCTCTGGAGGAAACATTAGTCTGCAAGGATTCGGGAATTCCGCTACCACCGTTAAGATCGATGGCACGATCTTGGCAGCAGCCGGGGGTGCCGGCGGCGCTGGTAGTAATGGCAACCCCGGCGCAGGAAAAGGCGGCGGATCCGGTGGAGGCGGAGGCGGCAGCTTTGGCGGTGGCGGCGGCGGCGGCGGTGCCGGACTGGGCGCAGAAGGCGCCGGCAATGACCACTCCGGACTGGGCGGCGCCGGAGGTGGCGGCTTCTATGCCGGCGGTGGCGGCGACATCTTGATCGTTAACAACCTGACAAAGTATCCGGATGCCGCCAGTCACAATGGAATAGGCGGCGTAGGCGGTGGTGGATTCCTGAACGGTGATCGCGGCGCCGGCGAGGCGGGCGGGCTCAATTTTCAAGGCTTTTCTGCGGCAACAGGCGGGTCAGGCACGCCCGGTAACCAAACTGGTGGACTCGGCGGTGCATACACCACAACGAGCGGAAGCGTTTTCACATTCAGCGCTGCTCCCGGCGGGATCTTTGGTAACGGCGGAACTGGCGGTGGCCCCGCATTCCAAGGCGTGTTAAGTACCGCGCCGAACGCAGCGGGTGACGCTGCAACCAACGGAACCAATGTCATCCCGGCCGGCGAAGGCGGAGATGGTGCAATTACGATTACCGCCACGACAATCGTTACGCCAAGCTTTATCTATGGGTCTGACATTAAGCTGTTCGCGGACCAGGCGATGACTATCGCCGGCACCATGATTGCCACCAACGCATTCACTGCACAAGCGCTGAATGTTACCGGCGCCGACAGCATCACGATTAACCCACACCTGCTGATAGACGCATACGGCAACAATGGTGGCAAAGTGTTGCTGCAAACATTCAGCAGCAGCGGAACAATCAATATCGGGGCCAACACCGAAATATTCAATGAGCAGAATACCCCCTCAATCACCCTCGTCATCGGACAAACCGTTTCATCAGTAGCGGGTAAAACGCCGGCGAACGTGAAAGTTGTAAAAACCGGAAGTGCCACTATTAACTTTGGTGCCGGCATAACAGCAAGTGCTCCGACTAACTTGATTTCGGCAATAGGCAATGGCCATATAACGTTTCAGACAATTGCAGGACAAACCAAGCAAATTACGCTCGGCGGAAACGATCAAATCGGAGTCTCAGCAGCCGAACCGTTCGGCGACATTCGGCTGCCCAACAACAGTCTTCAAGTGATGGGCTTTGATCTCACAAACCAGGCGACGATCGCGGCCGTCATCAACCTCCAACAATCGGGTCAGATAGGCGGTAAGTTGACATTCACGACCAGCACAAACACTCAGAACCAAACGATCTTCACTCTGACGGGCGGAAATGTGATTCTGTACCCAATGAACTTCGCCGGTTCAATTCCGGCCTTCAACATTCCCAAGGGTATCACCGTCACATTCAACAATTTCACAGACCTCAACCCGATCAAGGTTTTGGTATCACCGAACAGCAGCACGCAAGCATTGACCATGAATGGAACCGCGGCATTTACCGGCATGGTGCCGACGAAGGCAATTCTAGATGTCGAGACAAATCCGATCGGTAATAACGGCCCAGTGTTTGTCGTGGGCAGCACCGGCAAGATTACATCTGCCGGCAATTTATCTATCACGGGCACGGGAGATTTATTCTCATCCTCCTCCACCTCCGGTCTGGTCACAGCGACAGGCACTCTCACTCTCGAGACTTTACCGGGAGCGCTGCCACTTGACATAAACGGCACCCCCGTGCCGGCGAATGGCTCAATATTCGAGAGCAATAACGTCAGTGGTAATGCCGGCGTCACGATTCTGACAGAGGGAACAGGAAGCTTCAGCAGCACAGCGGGAATTTTGTCAGCGTCAGCGGGAAGCATTTCAATTACAACGAATAACGTCACAATCGGAACAGGTACAACCAAACCATCCATCACCGACACACAAATACTTACGATCGGTGCAACCGGAACTATCACACTCAATACCGGCGCTTCGGTGTCTTCCACGAAAGGACTGACATGGACCAGCGGTGCCAGCGTGTTGCTTGCGGGCAATGTGACCTCATCTGCTGGATCCGTGGTCATCACCTTGTCTCCTCCGTCCACATCGACGACCAACTTGACTGTCGGAACGGCAGGCGGGGTCGGACCAACAATCACCGGCGCTAAAGGCATTCAACTAACCCTGGATA